>MEDW01000030.1 GCA_001724215.1 Erythrobacter sp. SCN 62-14
CACCACGGATCGCCTTCGTGATAGGCAAAGGTGAAGCGGGGCAGGAACAGGCGGTCGATCAAGCCTTTTAGCTCCGCCGGTTCTGCCCCCCACCACATCGGAAAGGCGACCACCAGATGATCGCAATCGTCCAGCGCCTCGGCAAGGCGGTGCAGGTCAGGTTCCCATTGGGTGCGCTGCTTGTAACCATGGCGCAGCACCGGGGTGAAAGCGAGATCGCGCACCGCCACACGGGTCACCTCAGCTGACGGCGGTAGGCTGCGCTCATAGACATCGAGCAAATGGCTGGTGAGGCGCCCTTCGTCAGGGTGCCCATCGAGCAACAGGACTTTCATCAGACGCGATCCCTTGCGTGATTCTGTAACGGGTTGATCGCACCCGCAAGCTCAAATGAAAAGAGCGCCAAATGAAAAGGGCGGCCCTTGCGGGGCCGCCCTTTGCGTAATCTCTTGGGAAGAGATCCCGATCAGCGCGAGTAGAACTCGACCACCAGATTGGGTTCCATCGTCACCGGATAGGGCACTTCATCAAGCTTCGGCACGCGGGTGAAGGCGACCTTGTCGGTGCCATCGGGCGCGACGTAATCGGGAATGTCACGCTCAGCGAGACCCTGGGCTTCGATGACAAGCGCCATTTCCTTGGCCTTCGCACCGAGGCTGACGACATCGCCCACATCGACCCGGCGCGAGGCGATGTTGCACTTCACGCCGTTCACATAGATGTGGCCGTGGCTGACGAGCTGGCGCGCGGCAAAGATCGTCGGCGCGAACTTGGCGCGATAGACGATCATGTCGAGGCGGCGCTCAAGCAGGCCGATAAGGTTCTGGCTGGTGTCGCCCTTCATGCGGCTGGCTTCAGCATAGGTGCGCTTGAACTGCTTTTCGGTGACGTCGCCGTAATAGCCCTTCAGCTTCTGCTTGGCGCGCAACTGGAGGCCGTAGTCGCTCATCTTGCCCTTGCGGCGCTGGCCGTGCTGGCCCGGGCCGTAGGAACGCTTGTTCACCGGGGAATTGGGACGACCCCAGATGTTTTCGCCCATCCGGCGGTCGAGTTTGTACTTGGCGCTCTTGCGCTTCGACATAAGTCGCATCCTTCAAATTTGCAGGCCCACCCCAATGGCAGGCTTAAACCCGGCATCGCACCATCAGGAGATTGTCCTGACGCGGCCACCGCTTCACCGGGGTGCGGGGCCAATTGCGAAGGCGCGCGCATAGCAGGATGGGCGCCCGCGTCAAGGAGAAAGGGGTTAGGCGCGCGGGGGCTTTTCAAGCGCCGACAGGATGCCACGCAGGGTGCGCACTTCAAGATGGTTCCAAGCGGGCTTGGTCAAAAGGCCGCGCAAGGTGCGGCGGGTTGCCTCGGCGCGGGGCTCAGGCAGGAAATAGCCGCGCGGCTCGAGCAGCTTTTCAAAATGCGCAATCAGCCCGTCCAGTTCTTCCTGCGGGGCAGGGGGCAGGGTGTCTTCCAGCGTCGGCTGCACCAGCACCCCATCCGCGCCCGCCATCTCGCGCCCGATGCGCGACCATTCATAGGCGACCAGAATCACTGCCTGCGCCAGATTGAGCGAGCCGAATTCAGGATTGATCGGGATGGTGAGGATATTGCGGGCGAGCGCCACATCTTCGGTTTCGAGCCCTGAGCGTTCGGGGCCGAACAGCACCGCGTGGCGGCCAGCTTGCATGTGCACGATCCGCCCGCATTCATCCGCGCCAATCACCGGCTTGGTCACGCCGCGTTTCCTGACTGTGGTGGCATGGACATGGGCACAATCGGCGACCGCTTCGGCGGTGGTGGCGTAAACCTTGGCCTGTTCCAGCACGATATCCGCGCCCGAAGCCGCCGGGCCAGCGGCAGGATTGGGCCAGCCATCGCGCGGGGCAACAAGACGCATTTCGGTAAGCCCAAAGTTCAGCATGGCACGCGCCGCCTTGCCGATGTTCTCGCCCAATTGCGGGCGCACCAGCACAATGACGGGCTTGTTGAGTTCACTCATGGATCAAGATCAGTCCTTGGCCGCTTCAGCAACGGCGCTAGCGAATTCCTCGAAGTCGCGCGCTTCGGAGAAATCGCGATAGACACTGGCAAAGCGAATATAAGCAACAGAGTCGATTTGCCGCAGACCATCCATCACCAGTTCACCAATCCGCGAGGATGGCACTTCGGCATCGCCAGAGGTCTCGACCTGCCGCTGGATGCCGGAAACGAGTTGATCGAGCCGCTCCTGCTCGATCCCGCGCTTGCGGCAGGCAAGCGCCACGGATTGCTCAAGCTTTGAACGATCAAAACTCTCGCGCCGGTCCCCCGATTTCACCACCACCACTTCGCGCAATTGCACGCGCTCGAAAGTGGTGAAGCGCGCTCCGCAAGACGAACACTGCCGCCGCCGGCGGATCGAGGAACCATCCTCGGTCGGCCGGCTGTCTTTTACCTGAGTGTCATCATGGGCACAAAATGGGCAGCGCATTCAGAGGGTTATTTCTTGATTCTCTGATAGAGCGCGAAACCTGCGCCGGCCAGACCACCCAGCAGGGGCCCACCCAGCACAAGCGCGCCGGCAACAGCGCCGATGCCTGCACCAATCAGCACCGGCTTGGTCGAAGGATGGTTGAGACCCTCTTTGCCCATGGCCGAGATTTCCGCCTTAGCGTCCTCTACCCAATCCTGATTATGCGGACCGCTCATCGTGAGGCTCCCTCAGAGACCGGGATAGACCGGGAAGGCGGCGCACAATTCCGAAACCCGTGCACGCACGCTTTCCTCGATCTGCGCATCGCCTTCGGGGCCGTTTTTCGACAAGCCTTCCACCACCTCAGCAATCAGCTTGCCGATGGTGCGGAATTCGGCCGGGCCAAAGCCGCGGGTCGTGCCCGCAGGCGTGCCAAGGCGAATGCCACTGGTCACAAATGGCGAGCGGGTGTCGTAAGGAATGCCGTTCTTGTTGCAGGTGAGGAATGCGCGATCGAGGCCCTTTTCGGCATCCTTGCCGGTCACGTCCTTGGCGGTCAGATCGACCAGCATCGAGTGGTTGTCCGTGCCGCCGCTCACAATGCGCAGGCCCTGTTCTTCAAGGCTCGCCGCCATAGCGCGGGCGTTTTCGACGATGCGGTGCGCATAGTCGCGGAATTCGGGCTGAAGCGCTTCGCGGAAAGCTACCGCCTTGGCAGCGACGACATGCATCAGCGGGCCGCCCTGCAAGCCCGGAAACACTGCCATGTTCAAGGGCTTGGTGTACTTCTCGTCATTCCACAAGATGATGCCCGAACGAGGGCCCCGCAGGGATTTATGCGTGGTCGAGGTCACGATATCGCAATGCGGGAAGGGCGAGGGATGCGCACCGCCTGCGACCAGCCCTGAAATGTGGCTCATATCGCAGAGCAAGATCGCGCCCACTTCATCGGCAATCGCGCGGAAAGCGGCAAAATCCCATGTGCGCGAATAGGCCGTGCCGCCGCAGATGATGAGCTTCGGCTTGTGCTCGCGCGCCTTTGCGGCGACTTCTTCCATGTCGATGGTTTCGGTCTCGCGGCTCACGCCATAGGACACCGGATTGAACCACTTGCCGCTCATATTGACGGGCGATCCATGGGTGAGGTGGCCGCCCGAATTGAGATCAAGCCCCATGAAAGTGTCACCCGGCTGGAGCAGGGCAAGGAACACCGCCTGATTCATCTGCGAGCCTGAATTGGGCTGCACATTTGCGAAGTTGCAGCCAAACAATTGCTTGGCGCGCTCAATCGCCAGCGTTTCGACCACATCGGCATAATCGCAGCCGCCATAGTAACGCTTGCCGGGATAGCCTTCGGCGTATTTGTTGGTGAAGACAGAACCGGTCGCCTCCAGCACCGCGCGGCTCGCAATGTTCTCGCTGGCGATCAACTCGATCTTGTCGCGCTGGCGGCCCAGTTCCTTGGCAACCGCAGCGGCGATTTCCGGGTCAGCGGTGGCCAGATCATCGCGCCAGAAACCTTCCATCGAGGCAGCAGCGTGGCGGGCGGTGAAATCAGCAGGGGCAGTGCTCATTGGTGGGTCTCGATCCGGTCAGGCAGAAAGGGCGGGCGGGAGAGTTTGCCAACGCGGCGCTGATGGCGTCCATGCGGATCGCCGGCATCGGCAAATTCGGTGTCCAGAAATGTCGCAACGCACGCCTTGGCCATTTCGATCCCGGTCAGGCGCGCGCCAATCGCGATGCAGTTGGCGTCATTATGTTCACGCGCAAGCGCAGCCGACAAGGGCTCGCTCACCAGAGCGCAGCGCACATCCGGGTGACGGTTGACACTGATGGAAATGCCGATGCCGCTGCCACACAGGGCGATGCCGAATTCGGCCGTGCCTTCGGCGATGATTTCGGCAAGGCGATAGCCATAATCGGGGTAATCAACGCTCGCACCCGGCTCCGGGCCGAGATCGGCCACATCGTGCCCATCATTAATGAGCCATTCGGCAAGTTCGGCCTTGAGTTCAATGGCCGCATGATCTGAGGCAATAGCGATGCGCATGGCGCTTCCCATAGGCGCTTGAGCGGCAAATCGCTACCCCACCGAGCAGTCTTTTCGACGAAAAGAGCGGGCGCGCTCGCAACCATGAAAAACCCCGCCGAAGCGGGGCCTTTCGCGTCTTATTGATCAAGGAAGCTGCGCATTTTGCGGGAGCGCGAGGGGTGCTTGAGCTTCCGCAAAGCCTTCGCCTCAATCTGGCGGATGCGTTCGCGCGTCACGCTGAATTGCTGGCCGACTTCTTCCAGCGTGTGATCCGTGTTCATCCCAATGCCGAAACGCATCCGCAAAACGCGTTCCTCACGCGGGGTAAGACTGGCGAGCACGCGGGTGACAGTTTCCTTGAGGTTCGCCTGAATGGCGGCATCCACCGGGATGATCGCGTTCTTGTCCTCGATGAAATCGCCGAGATGCGAGTCTTCCTCATCCCCGATCGGGGTTTCAAGGCTGATCGGCTCCTTGGCGATTTTCATCACCTTGCGCACCTTTTCGAGCGGCATGGAGAGGCGCGCAGCCATTTCCTCAGGCGTCGGCTCGCGGCCTTCCTCGTGGAGGAACTGACGGCTGGTGCGCACCAGCTTGTTGATCGTCTCAATCATGTGCACCGGAATGCGGATGGTGCGCGCCTGATCCGCGATGCTCCGCGTGATCGCCTGCCGGATCCACCACGTCGCGTAAGTTGAGAACTTGTAGCCGCGGCGATATTCGAACTTGTCGACCGCCTTCATCAACCCGATATTGCCTTCCTGAATAAGATCAAGGAATTGCAAGCCCCGATTGGTGTATTTCTTGGCAATCGAGATCACCAGACGTAGATTCGCCTCGACCATTTCCTTTTTGGCGATGCGCGCCTCGCGCTCGCCTTTTTGCACCATGTTGACGATGCGGCGGAACTCGCCAAGGCTCATGCCGGTCTGTGCGGCAATATCAGCGATTTCGGAACGGATCCGTTCAGCGGCCGCAGCTTCGCGCTCGGCAAAAGCCGCCCACTTCTTGTCCTTCTTGGCCTTTTCAGCAATCCACGCATCGTCCATTTCATTGCCGACATAGGCAGCAAGGAAATCGGCGCGCTTGATCTTATGGCGTTCGGCCAGGCGCAGCATCTGCCCGCCTAGCGTCGTCAAGCGGCGGTTGAAGGCGTAGAGATTGTCGACCAGAAATTCGATCTTGGTCGCGTGAAACTGCACGCTTTCCACCTCGGCGGTGAGATCTTCGCGCAATTGTTCGTATTTCTTTTCCTTGGCTGCCGGGAACTCATTGCCCGCCGCCAAAGTGTCGACCCGCTCACCTTGCAACTTCTCGAATTCATTGAAAAGCGTGGTGATCCGGGCGAAACGTTCCAGGGCCTCGGGCTTGAGCGCCGCTTCCATCTGGGCAAGCGACAAGGTGTTGTCTTCCTCGTCGTCCTCTTCACGGCGGCGCGGGGTGCCGTCCTCGTCCTCGTCCTCGCTGGTTTCGGCCTCGTCTTCTTCCTCGTCGTCCTCACGGATTGTGGGGCCAGCGGTTTCTTCCGAGATTTCGCCGTCGTCGTCTTCGGCATCATCGGCCATCTTGTCGGCCGGCGGTTCCTTCGACAGCATGGCATCAAGATCGAGAATCTCGCGCAGCTGCATATCGCCTGCGTTGAGCGCTTCTGACCACTGAATGATGGCGTGGAAAGTGATCGGGCTTTCGCACAGCCCCATGATCATCATGTCGCGGCCTGCCTCGATCCGCTTGGCAATGGCGATTTCGCCTTCGCGGCTGAGGAGTTCCACCGCGCCCATTTCGCGCAGATACATGCGCACTGGGTCATCGGTGCGGTCGCCGGTTGCGGTCTTGCGATTGGCCGCGCGGGCATCCTTTACGCCGGGCTTTTTATCGCCCTCGTCGTCATCGCTGTCTTCGTCGTCGTCATCGCTGCCGACAGCTGCAACCTCATCGCCGTCCTCGTCGGCCTCAGCCTCGGCGTCTTCATCGGTCTCGACGATCTGCACGCCCATTTCGGAAAGCGCGGTCTGGATGTCCTCGATCTGATCGGGGCTCATCTCTCCTGAAGGAAGCGCCTCGTTCAATTCATCATAGGTGACATAGCCGCGCTTGCGCGCCTTGCTGATGAGCTTTTTGACCGATGCCTCGTTGAGGTCGATCAGCGGGGCATCATCTTTGTCGGGGGTGTTTGCGCTCGAGGCCATGTGTCCCTGTTAATCCATCCTGCCTGGGCTTGCCCCGCTGTGCTGATGCATGCGGCACGTGCCCATCTCGTTAATCCGTTCCCGCTGGACGCGGGGTTTCGCCCTCGTGTGCGGCCATTGCCGCTTTGCGCCGCCCGAAATGCTTCAGGCGTTCATTCACGGCGGCAAGCTGCGATCTGAGCCGTGCCTGCTCTGCAAACGATCCTTCAGGATCGCTTTCGAAACGCGCTATCGTGGCCGCAAGCGCAGCCTCAAGCGCAGGCCTTTCGACCAGCAGCGACACAGCTTCGGCCAATTCCTCGCACGCATCGCCGGCCTCGGTGCCTTCTCTAAGGAAGGCGAATGGTGAATCCGCCGGCGGGGCAGGATGACCATGATCTCCCCATATGGCGCTTGGGCTCCGCGAATCAAGCGTTTCTGCAAATTCGAGCAGCGATTCGATCAAGGGAGCGCTTTCTGGCTGATGACGAGCGAGCCGCGAGAGCGCCTCGGCATGACGTTCAACCTCTTGCGGAAAGCGTGCCAGCCCCGCCAAAGTCGCACTCAGCAGAGATTGACGCGAGCCGCCCTGCATCAGGCCGCTAAGCCGGGCGCGCGCTTCTTCAGACAAGCGCGGCGGCGGCGACATGCTTGCACCGCGCCACGGCTCTTTCGGCCCCGCACGCAGCTGTCTGGGGGGGCGCGGCGGGAAGGCGAAGGCTGAAAAACGTTCAGACAATTCACGCCGATAGAGGGCTTTTACATCGCCATCGCCGATCGTCTCGACATGCGCCATCAGCCGCGCCTTCAATCCCGCCTTGGCCTCAGGAGTGGTAAGCGGCTGCGCATCGCGTTCAAACGCCCACAAGGTGTCGATCAGGCTGGCGGGCTGGCTGAGGATATCCTGCATCGCCTTGGCGCCTCGCTCCCGGATGAGATCATCGGGATCTAGCCCTTTAGGCAGCCGCACAATCCCCAGCGAACGCATCGGTGCAAGCAGCGGCAAGGCGCGAGTGATCGCCCGCATCGCCGCGCGCTGGCCCGCTGCATCGCCATCGAAACACAGGATTGGAGCCTCGACCATGCGCCACAGCATCTCAAGCTGCATTTCGGTCAATGCCGTGCCCAGCGGGGCAACCGCCTCTGCAATGCCTGCCTGCGCGAGCGCCACCACATCCATATAGCCTTCGACCACCACCACGCGCCCCTGTTGGCGCACAGCGGGCGCGGCGCGGTGGAGGTTGTAGAGTGTGCGGCCCTTGTCGAACAGCGGCGTGTCGGGCGAATTGAGATATTTCGCAACGCCGTCCCGCTTGTCCAGAATGCGCCCGCCAAAAGCGATCACCCGCCCGCGCGCATCGTGGATCGGCAGCATCACCCGTCCGCGAAACCGATCATAGTGCTCGCCCGAATCGGTGACGATCCGCATCCCGGCCTCGGTCAGCATTTCCTCGGAAAACTGGGGCAGGGCGCGGGGGATTGCCTGCTTGTCTTCAGGCGCCCAGCCAAACCCGAATTCGCGCAAGGTGGCTTGGCTAAGCCCCCGGCGCTGGAGATAGCCACGCGCCGCAGCGCCGTTCGCCGTGCCAAGGCTCTGCGCGAAAAATTTCTGAGCAGCCTCGGTGACATCAATCAGGCTGGCGCGCACCTCGGCCTTTTGTGCGGCGATGGGATCGGGCGCGGGCACGTCCATGCCCGCTTCGGCCGCCAGTTGCTTGACCGCGTCCATGAAGGAGAGCCCTTCGTGATCGACCATCCAGCTGATCGCATCGCCGTGCGCGCCGCAGCCAAAGCAGTGATAGAACTGCTTGGCGTCGTTGACATAAAAGCTCGGCGTTTTCTCCCCATGGAACGGGCAGCACCCCTTGAACTCGCGCCCCGCACGCGTCAGCTTGACGCTGCGCATGACAAGCGACGACAGCGTTATGCGTGCGCGCAGTTCGTCTTTCCATTGCGGGGTGATGGCCATGAGCAAATAGGTGCGCCCGAACGCGGCTGCGTTCAAGCGCTAGCTGTGCAAAGGTCTGTGGCTAGACGCAGCCGCAGATCAGGAAAGCGCAGCTTTGACCAGCCCGCTCGCCAGCTTGCCATCGAGCACCGCGCCGTGGCGGGCTTTCAACTCGCCCATAACCGCGCCCATATCCTTCATGCTGGACGCACCGATTTCCGCCTTGATCGCCTCAATTGCGGCCTTTGTTGCGGCCTCGTCCATCATTTGCGGGAGGAATTCCTCGATCACGGCAAGTTCGGCCGCTTCTTTCGCAGCGAGTTCCGCGCGCCCGCCTGCTTCATACATCTCAATCGATTCGCGGCGCTGCTTGGCCATTTTCTGCAAGACACTCACCACCAGCTCATCATCAGGGATGCTTTTGCCGCTGGTGCGTTCTTCGATGTCGCGGTCTTTGATCTTTGCCGCAATTTGGCGCAGCGCGGCGGTGCGATCTTTTTCGCCTGCCTTCATCGCGGTGATGGTGGCGGCTTTGATATCATCACGGATCATGGATGCTTTTCCTGTGGAAGGGATTTGATGGGCGCGCCTCTAACGCAAATATCGCAGCCCGCCTAGGTTGACGCGAGCGGTGCTTGGCCCTAGCGGACGAAACTTAGCAACATCGCTGGCAACACCCCACAAACGGAGCGCCCCATGGCCGACCCCGCAACTTCCCGCGCGCAACCCTCTGGCGCGACCGGCGTTCTGGTTCTGGCCGATGGGACCGTGCTGTGGGGACGCGGCTTTGGCGTGGTCGGCGCAAGCGTGGGCGAGGTGTGTTTCAACACCGCAATGACGGGTTATCAGGAAGTGATGACCGATCCGAGTTACGCCGCGCAGATCGTCACTTTCACCTTCCCGCATATCGGCAATGTCGGCGCCAATGCCGAGGATATGGAAAGCAAGGTTGAAGGCGCGGTCGGCTGCGTGGTGCGTGAGGATGTGACCGAGCCTTCTAATTTCCGCTCGGCCGAACGCTTCGTCGATTGGATGGCGAAGGCGGGCAAGATTGGTCTGTCCGGCATCGACACCCGCGCGCTGACCCGCCGCATCCGTATGTCGGGTGCGCCCAATGCGGTGATTGCCCATGCGAGCGATGGCAAGTTTGATATCCCTGCACTGGTAAAGCGCGCGGCTGAGTGGCCGGGGCTGGAAGGCATGGATCTGGCCAAGCGCGTGACGCGCGAGGCGCAAGAAACATGGGAAGGCGGATATTGGCGGCTTGGCTTTGGCTATGGCCGCGCAGCGCGCGATGCCAAGCCCCATGTGGTCGCGATCGATTACGGGGCGAAGGACAATATCTTCCGCAATCTGGTGAAGGCCGGCGCGCGGGTGACGGTGGTTCCGGCCAAGACCTCGTTTGAAGACGTAATGGCGCTCGCACCCGATGGCGTGTTCCTCTCCAATGGCCCGGGCGATCCGGCGGCGACGGGCGAATATGCCGTGCCGGTGATTAAGGCGCTTTTGGACGCAGATGTGCCGCTGTTCGGCATTTGCCTCGGCCACCAGATGCTCGCGCTGGCGGCAGGCGCGAAGACGATCAAGATGCATCAAGGCCACCGCGGCGCGAACCATCCGGTGCAGCGTGTCGGGGAAGGGTGGGGGGAGACTTCGGGCCTCGTTGAGATCACCAGCATGAACCACGGCTTTGCGGTGGATGCTGACAGCCTGCCGGATCATGTGGAGCAGACCCATGTGAGCCTGTTCGACGGCACGAATTGCGGGATCGCGATCAAGGGCAAGCGGGCATTTGCGGTGCAGTATCACCCCGAGGCAAGTCCGGGGCCACAGGACAGCTTCTACCTGTTCGAGAAGTTTGTGGGGGGGCTGGGGTGACTGGAGCTTATCAACAGGGGCACGCCGATGGGATGTGCGGCCTGTATTCCATACTAAACTTCCTTTCGACACTTGACGAATGGAAGGACGAGGAGCCCGCGAAGGCGTTGGAATATGTGCTTGAAGCTGCCGAAGCCGAGGGCGTCCTGACAGCTCGTTGGATTACCGGTGGTTACAGGTCATCTGAATTGAAGGGCATTCTTAATCGAATCTTTCAGCGCTGGTGGATGCCTTTCGAAGCGTTCTTTCTTTGCGAAATTGAACGGCTGCCGGGGGAGCAGACGCATGGCCTCTATTGCAGGATACTTGAATGTGGGGGGGCTGTTATCGGTGGTTCCGATGATCGCTCACATTGGCTTCTTTTTTCGAAGGTTGAAGGCACACAATCAATCATCGATTCCTCAGACAACGTAAATCCAGTCCGCCGTTTCGATGGCAGATCGCGTACCTTTTGCTCAGATGATGCCATCGTAATTTTGGCAAGATCTAGAGCTACGTTTCAAATCGGATAGCTATGCCCAAAAGAACCGACATCTCCTCGATCCTCGTCATTGGCGCTGGCCCCATCATCATCGGGCAGGCGTGCGAGTTCGATTACTCCGGCACGCAGGCGATCAAGGCGTTGAAGGAGGAGGGCTACCGCGTCATCCTCGTCAACTCCAATCCGGCCACGATCATGACCGATCCGGAGTTTGCGGACGCCACCTATATCGAGCCGATTACCCCCGATATCGTCGCCAAGATCATCGCCAAGGAGCGCCCCGATGCGCTGCTCCCGACGATGGGCGGGCAGACCGCGCTCAACTGCGCGCTCAAGCTCGATGAGATGGGCGTCCTCAAGGAATACGGCGTCGAGATGATCGGGGCCAAGGCCGACGCCATCGACAAGGCCGAAAACCGCCAGCGGTTCCGCGATGCGATGGACAAGATCGGCCTCGAAAGCGCGCGCAGCGGCGTTGCCAACACGCTGGAACAAGCCCGCGAGATCCTTGAGCGCACCGGCTTGCCTTCGATCATCCGTCCCAGCTTTACCCTTGGCGGAACGGGCGGCGGGATTGCCTATAACAAGGCCGAGTTCGACAAGATCGTGGCTGAAGGCCTCGACGCCAGCCCCACCACCGAAGTCCTGATCGAGGAATCGCTGCTCGGGTGGAAAGAATTCGAGATGGAGGTGGTGCGCGATCGCAAGGATAACGCGATCATCGTCTGCTCGATCGAGAATGTCGATCCGATGGGGGTGCATACGGGCGATTCGATCACAGTCGCACCCGCGCTCACACTGACCGACAAGGAATACCAGATCATGCGCAACGCGAGCATCGCTTGCCTGCGCGAGATCGGCGTGGAGACGGGCGGGAGCAACGTGCAGTTCGCGGTCAATCCCAAGGACGGGCGGCTCATCGTGATCGAGATGAACCCGCGCGTCTCGCGGTCCTCGGCGCTGGCATCCAAGGCCACCGGCTTCCCCATCGCGCGCGTCGCGGCCAAGCTTGCGGTCGGCTACACGCTCGATGAACTCACCAACGAGATCACCGGCGCAACCCCTGCCAGCTTTGAGCCGACGATTGATTACGTCGTCACCAAAATCCCGCGCTTTGCCTTTGAAAAGTTCAAGGGCGCGGCCAACGACCTCTCAACCGCTATGAAGAGTGTCGGCGAAGTCATGGCAATCGGGCGTAATTTTCAGGAAAGCGTGCAGAAGGCGCTGCGCGGGCTGGAAACCGGGCTTGATGGCTTCAACCGCGTGACCGAGCTGGAAGGCGCTACCCGCGATGTGATCAACGCTGCCCTGTCGCGCCGCACGCCTGACCGCTTGCTCAAGGTCGGCCAAGCCTTCCGTGAGGGGCTTAGCGTGGAAGACATCGCCGCCGTTACCTTCTACGATCCATGGTTCCTGCGGCAGATCGAGGCCATCATCGCAGCCGAAAAAGAAGTCCAGAAGGACGGCCTGCCGCGCGATGCAGCAGCCCTGCGCCGGTTGAAAGCCATGGGCTTTTCCGATCAACGCCTCGCCACGCTGGCGGTGCGCTCGGTCGGTGTGGCAGGCGGTCTCGCTGAAACCCAGGCCAAACGCTCCGGCCTGCTGCGCGATGCATTGCAAGCCATGGCAGGCGCGACCAGCGAAGATGAAGTGCGCGAGCTTCGCCACAAGCTTGGCGTCACGCCTGTGTTCAAGCGGATCGACAGCTGCGCCGCCGAATTCGAGGCGATCACGCCCTATATGTATTCGACCTATGAGGCGCCCACTTTCGGAGAGCCCGAATGTGAGGCCATGCCTTCGGATCGGAAAAAGATCGTCATCCTCGGCGGTGGGCCGAACCGCATCGGGCAGGGGATCGAATTCGACTATTGCTGTGTCCATGCCTGTTTTGCGCTGGCCGAAGCCGGGTTCGAGACGATCATGGTCAATTGCAATCCCGAGACTGTCTCGACCGATTACGACACGTCCGATCGCCTTTATTTCGAGCCGCTGACAGCCGAGGACGTGCTCGAAATTCTGCGCGTTGAACAGCAATCGGGCGAGCTGGTGGGCGTGATCGTGCAATTCGGCGGACAGACCCCGCTGAAACTTGCGCAGGCGCTGGAGGATGCAGGTATTCCGATCCTTGGTACTTCGCCCGACGCGATTGACCTTGCCGAAGACCGCGAACGCTTCGCCAAGCTGGTGGCAAAGCTCAAATTGCAGCAGCCCGAAAACGGCATTGCCCGCAGCCGTGACGAGGCGGCGGCGGTCGCGGCGCGGATCGGCTATCCGGTGCTGCTGCGCCCGTCCTATGTGCTCGGCGGCCGGGCGATGGAGATCGTCGACAGCGAAGCGCAGCTCGATGATTATATCGCCACGGCGGTGAATGTATCGGGCGATTCCCCGGTGCTCATCGACCAATATCTGCGCGATGCCATCGAATGCGATGTCGATGCACTGTGCGATGGCAACGAAGTGCGCATTGCCGGTGTGATGCAGCATATCGAGGAGGCCGGCGTCCATTCGGGCGATTCTGCCTGCACGCTGCCGCCCTATTCGCTCGCCCCTGATATCATCGCCGAAATGGAGCGGCAGGCCGAGGCGCTGGCCCATGCGCTGGGCGTCAAGGGGCTGATGAATATCCAGTTCGCCGTCAAGGACGGCTTGGTTTACCTGATCGAGGTCAACCCCCGTGCCAGCCGCACCGTGCCTTTCGTTGCGAAAGCGATCGGCCAGCCCGTCGCCAAGATCGCCGCGCGTGTCATGGCAGGCGAACTCTTGAGCAATTTCGAGCCGTTCAAGCGCGATCTGCCCTACATGGCGGTGAAGGAAGCGGTGTTCCCCTTCGCGCGCTTCCCCGGTGCCGATCCGGTGCTCAGCCCCGAGATGAAGTCCACCGGCGAGGTGATGGGGATCGACGCCACTTTCGAGGCCGCCTTCCTCAAGTCGCAATTGGGTGCAGGGATGGTTCTCCCCCAATCGGGCACGCTGTTCGTCAGCGTCAAGAATACCGACAAGGCAGCGATTGTCCCTGCGGTAAAGCGTCTTATCGAAGCCGGCTTTACCATCATCGCGACCGGTGGCACGCAAACCTATCTCGCTGAACAGGGCCTTGAGGTGGAGCGCGTCAACAAGGTCGCCGAAGGCCAGCCGCATATCGTGGACCGGATTATCGACGGCGACATTGCTTTGATCTTCAACACCACCGAAGGGTGGCAATCGCTGTCTGATAGCAAATCGATCCGCCAAGCAGCGCTTGCCAACAAGGTGCCCTACTACACCACATCGGCCGGTTCGGTTGCGGCAGCGCTCGCCATTTCAACGATTATCCCGGAGCAACTTGCAGTCCGCGCAATGCAGGACTATTATATGTCCTGACCGAACACTCTTCCCCCACATTGCGAGCGCTGGAGGCCGTATGTTGCGCGGCGGCGGTGTTCCTTTCGCTTTGGTTGGGGCCAAGTCGGTGGAAACAGACAGGACAAAAGAAAGATGGCGACGATGGAAAAGGTTCCGATGCTGGCTGAGGGCTACGAGCGGCTGACCGCTGACCTCAAGATGCTGCGCGAGGAACGCCCCAAGATCGTCGAGGCGATCGAGGAAGCCCGCGCTCACGGCGACTTGTCGGAAAACGCCGAATATCACGCGGCAAAAGAGCGTCAGGGCCAGGTCGAAGCGCAGATCGCTGACCTGGAAGATAAGGTTAGCCGCGCGCAGATCATTGATCCAGCAACGCTTTCGGGTGACAAGATCATCTTCGGCGCGACTGTCACGATGCTGGACGAAAACGACAAGCCTGTGCGCTATCAGATCGTTGGCCAAACCGAGGCCGATGCCAACAAAGGGCGCATTTCTTATAACTCGCCGCTTGCCCGCGCGATGATTGGCAAGCAGGTGGGCGACGAGATCGAGGTGACCGTGCCTTCGGGTGAGAAGTTTTACCTCGTGGAAAAGATTGAATTCATCTGAACACGTCTCCCCCTCCCGTAAGGGGAGGGGGATGCCACTGCCTGCGATTGCGGATCAGTCTTCCGGAGTCAGCAATTTGTGGATGTGGACCACCACATATTTCATCTCAGCATCATCAACAGTGCGCTGTGCCTGCGCACGCCAAGCATCCACCGCAGCCTCATATGTGCTGAAAACACCAACGACGTGGATGCTTTCGGGATCTTGGAATTCAATACCGCGGGGGTCTTTCACGCGGCCGCCCATCACGAGGTGGAGCCGCTGGGTCGGGGTGGTTTCTGCCATTGTCTTTTATCCTTGGGGAGGGAAGATGGCGCGCCCCATAGCGCCTCGTTCCCTCCAAGGGCAAGAGCGCTAAAGGCTTACCCCCTGACGCGCTTGGCAATATCGCGGGCGGCCGTTTCGGCGGCTGCTCGGGTGCGGCGAGCCAGATCGCCGGAAGTGTCCGCGGCTTCGCGTCCGAGACGCTGAGCCTCACTGGCGGCTTTCTCGGCCAGCTCACTTGCACGATCTTTGCCCGTGTTCGCCCCTTCGAGCACTTCATCAAGCACTTTGAGGCCTTGCGCGACCAGCGCATTGGCAAGCAGAGTTCCGAATTTACTACCCAACTCGCTCACAGCGCCGGTTGTCTTGCTTTTGGCGCTTCCGGTTACCCGCGCCGCCGCCTTGGCAGCCGCCGCGCGGCCGGGTGCTGTCAGCAAGCCGATTACAAGGCCAAGCACCAGAGCGCCGGCCACAACCTTGCCGGGGTTGGCCCGTGCATAATCAGCGGCCGCGCGCGCTGCATCACGGGCATCGTCAACCAACGTGCGCTCAGCAATACGGCGTTCGGCCGCTTCAATGCGGGCGCGCAGGGCATCCCGCTTGGCATCTGCAAGGTTAGGGGTGTGTTGGTTCATCGCTCAGGTCCCTTCGCGTTCATCCGTTGTTTCGTCAGACTCAGCCTCTTCAGCGCTATCCCAGCCCAAGAGGCCCAGCAGCGGCTCGCGCGCAAACCACAGCACCAGCGCGCCCACCAGCACCGCCAGCACGCCGCGATGATCCTCGGCCAGATTCTGGGCCTGTGCGAACACATCGCGCGCGCCTGCGCTGATGCGGCGCCGCACTTTGCCGGTGATTTGTGCGCTCACACGCCCGGCAAGGCCTTGTTCGGCCAAATTCGTCTTGAAATGTTCAAGATCTGCCTCAAGCACGCCTTTGGCGGCATCGCGCATCGCCTTGTCTTCAATATAGCGTTTCGGCAGCGAGGTCATGCCTTTGTTCCATCGCCAAACATCAAGGACAAGATTTTGCCGCGCGCTGCGGCGCTTCGCACCAGCAGACCTGCGGCCAGCAACAAAGCGCCCACCACCACTGCGATTGCTCCCCAGATCGTGATTATGGGTTGCAGCGCCAGCACCGCGCCGATCGCAAGCGCGGTCAGGGCGATATTGAGTAGCACCAGCGCAAGCACCAGCGCCGCTGCCGCTTTGGCCGCGCTGCTGCCGGCAAGCGCGGCGCGGGTTTTCTGATAAGCAAGCTCAGCTTCGGCATAAGTGCGTCCGCTGTCGATCAGAGCCGCAATATCCTCGCTGAGCAGCGTCTCCTCACCCGCCAAACGATCAACGTCTGCGGCTTCGGGTTGAGCGTGTGGCTCAGTGGCCGGTTCGTCCGGCGGCATTTCCGGCATTGCTTTTTCCTGTAGCACCGCGCGTCCGGCGCCGCTCAGTCGCGCGAGCCACGAAACAGTCGTGCGATAAGAAAGCCCACCACTGCTGCAATTCCGACCGCGGTACCAGGGCTCTTGCGGACAAATTCACGCGCGTCGTCGCCCAGTTCCTCAAGGCTTTTGGTTTCAAGCTTGGCAGAGGCTTCGGTGAGACTGCGCGAGGCCTTGCGGGCGTAATCGCCGTATTGCTCGCCCAGCTTTTCATCAATCTGTGGCGCGGTATCGGCCACCACCTTGCCGAGCGAGGCAATGGCGTCGCTGGCGACCGCCTTGCCTTCAACAGCAAGTTCGCCCGCCTTGTGCAGCGCCTTGTCGCCATAGGCACGCGCTTCGTTGACAAGATCATCGCTTTTGCTTGCGGCCTGTTCGCGCGCTGCGCCGGCACGGGCCTCGGCCTCAGCGCGCAGCGCCGCAGCCCCCGCCTTGGCTTCTTCCAAAGCGGCGTTGAACCGGCTCTTGGCTTCTTCCACCGGGGCATCCGGAGCAGCCGCAGTGGCCCCGGTCTTGAGCGGCGCAGCCTTGGTCGCGCGCTTGGCGGTGGCGGTGCTTGCTCCCTTAACGGATTGCGCCGGGGTTTTCGTGGTCTTGCGGGTCTTGGTCTCAGCCATGATGATCTCTCACCTTATCCTTTATTCGACAACAGGGCCCGGGGGAGCCGAGTTATCCATACGAGAAGCCTTGGTGCGATGCCGCCGCTTGCGCCCGAAGCAACAGACGCATAGGGATCGCGAGCGACGCGACGCCTCCCAGAATCGTCGTCTCCAGTGTGCTAGCACCCTATAACACATTCTTGCCGGAGCCAAATATGACTGCGATCATCGACATCCACGGGCGCGAAATTCTCGACAGCCGGGGCAATCCGACAGTCGAAGTCGATGTGCTGCTCGAAGATGGCAGCTTTGGCCGCGCAGCCGTGCCTTCGGGTGCATCAACCGGCGCGCACGAAGCGGTGGAACTGCGCGATGGCGATGCGGCACGCTACAAAGGCAAGGGGGTGCTTAAGGCTGTCGAGGCCGTTAACACCGAGATCCGTGATCTGCTGGTCGATGCCTTCGATGCCGAAGACCAGCGCGATGTTGATCTGTCACTGATCGATCTGGATGGCACCGCCAACAAAAGCCGTCTCGGCGCCAACGCCATTCTTGGCACGTCGCTGGCGATTGCCAAGGCTGCGGCCAATGCGCGCGGCCTGCCACTCTATTCCTACCTCGGCGGGGTTTCGGCTCATGTCCTGCCGGTTCCGATGATGAACATCATCAACGGCGGCGAGCATGCCGATAACCCCATCGACATTCAGGAATTCATGATTATGCCGGTGGGCGCGGACAGCATCGCCGAAGGCGTGCGCTGGGGCGCCGAAGTGTTCCACACCTTGAAAAAGGGCCTTGCGCAAAAGGGACTTTCCACCAGCGTGGGAGATGAGGGCGGCTTTGCGCCTGATCTTGCCAGCACCCGCGCGGCGCTCGATTTTATCATGGCATCGATTTCTGAGGCGGGCTTCACTCCGGGTGAGGATATCGTGCTGGCGCTGGATTGCGCGGCGACCGAATTCTTCCGCAACGGCAAGTACGAAATCTCCGGCGAGGGGCTGAGCCTGTCGGGCGAGGAAATGGCCGCCTATCTTGCCAAGCTGTGCGATGATTATCCGATCCGTTCGATCGAAGACGGTATGAGCGAGGATGATTTTGCAGGTTGGGCCGCAGTCACCGAATTGCTCGGCAACCGCGTGCAACTGGTGGGCGATGATCTGTTCGTCACCAACCCTTCGCGCCTGTCTGATGGCATTGCGCGAGGGTTGGCCAATTCGCTGCTGGTCAAGGTCAACCAGATCGGCACGCTCACCGAAACGCTCGCTGCGGTCGATATGGCGCACCGCGCGCGCTACACCTGTGTGATGAGCCACCGTTCGGGCGAGACCGAGGATGCGACCATTGCCGATCTCGCGGTGGCGACCAATTGCGGGCAGATCAAAACCGGCTCGCTTGCCCGTTCAGACCGGCTGGCGAAATACAATCAGCTCATCCGCATCGAGGAAGAGTTGGGCGGCAGCGCGCTTTACGCCGGACCCGGCTGTTTCGGCTGAGAGCAGGCCTCGTCGTTAGGGACGTTCCTGCGCCAACATCAGGAAGCGTTCCATCGCCATAACGCCGCATTCAGTCAGCTGGACCATAATGCGGCGATGGTCATTGGCGTCCGCTTCGCGCGCGATCAAACCATGCTCGGTTAGCACCGCGAGCCACCGCAGACCCGTTGTGGCAGGGCTGGCCGAGCCGATGCATGCGCTTGATACCGAAACCGGCTTGCCCTCGGCATGGGCAATATAGAGATCGAGCAGGATGTCCCACGCCGGCTCCCCGAACAATTCAGCAGAGCCGAAAATCTGTGTCCGCTGACGCCGCAGCCAATAGGCGTGACGCGCGGTCGCAAGCGCGGCGCGGCGATTAGGGCGCATGGCCTCTCGGCAAGCTGGCGAGCTTTCCGGTCGCTCTTCTGCTTGGGCGGCGCGCTGCAATTCCTCTGCAAGCTCGCAAAGCTTGGCCGCAATCCCTGCCAATTGCCCCCTGCCATCGCGCGGCGCACAAGGGATCGCGAAGGGATCAGCAGCGGTAGCCATGGCATACCCCGCCAGGTGCCGGCTGACGAGGCATCTTGAATGCCCGCAAATCGCTCCGCCAGACAGAAGGACAAATCCGTTCCATCCCCCGATAATAATGCCAAACCAACCAAATGGCTTTACGGACAAATACTTGGGATCTTGTCAAAAGCTTGTGCGATTATGCGCGCTGCATACCTGCCTGCAATCATCCCCCGGTCAACCCAAGGCGGCAACGCGGTGGCGGGTGGGCACGAATATCGCCGATGCATGTGGCCACAGCCCACCGCTGGGAGCGTTTTTAGTGGCACGTGCCGTTGCTCAAACGGCCATCCAGCACATCAAGCCTTAGCTGTTCTACCGCCGCACTGACATGAGCAGCAGCGATGCGCGCGCCCAGCGCATCGAGCACCGCAAGTTGCTCTTCCAACGCATCGAAAACGCTTTCAAGTAAAACCTCATTGCACGAGGCGGACACGAAGTCAGGCACTGTCAAAATTCCCACATCCAGCAAGGGCCTGATTTTCAAGGGATCAGGCCGCTGCACTCGCGACGCCCGCTATCGTGAAAGATGAATCTCCACTTGATTTCCACCTAGGGAAACCACGTAGGTTGGTGCCTGTGCCAAAACTGCACAGGCCCAAGCCCGAAACGCGGTCGCTTAACCGAACCGGCTGGCGATATCGAGCAGGGCGAGGGCCGCCTTGGCCGCCTCGCCGCCCTTGTCCTTCTGGGCAGGGTCGGCCCGAACCAGCGCTTGGGCCTCGTTCTCGACAGTGAGGATGCCATTGCCGATGGCGATGCCGTCCATCGTCAAGGCCATGATCGCGCGCGCGCTTTCGCCAGCAACGATTTCGAAGTGGTAGGTCTCGCCGCGGATTACGACGCCAATGGCGACAAAGCCGTCATACAGATCCGCTTCGGCCGCCAGCGCAATCGCCCCGGGGATTTCCAGCGCACCGGGAACCGTAAGCACCTCAACCTCATGCCCTGCCGCTTCCAGCGCACCGCGTGCGCCCGCGATCAGCATGTCATTGAGGTGCGCGTAGAACCGCGCTTCGACAATCAGGAATTTGGCCATGGGGGAATTACTCCGGAATGGGTTGGTGATCGACAATAGTCAGGCCGAAACCTTCCAGTGCGACCAGATCAGGGCGGGAATTGGACAGCAGGATCATGTTAGCAACGCCCAGATCGGCAAGGATCTGCGAGCCGATGCCGATATTGCGCAGTTCTTCATCTCGGCTCCACGCGCCGGTTCCGACGCGGCCCGTAAGGATCACGATCACACCCGCGCCATGCGCGCCGATCGCCTCCATCGCGCGCTGAAGCGTGCGCTTCCTCGGCCCGGGCTGGCCCAGCACATCGTCAAACACCGAAATGGGGTGGACGCGGGCGAGAGTGGGCTCACCGGGCACCACATGGCCTTTCTGAAGGACATAGGCCTCGTTGCCCGCCACCCGGTCGCGATAGGTGATCATCCGCCACTGACCGCCATAGTCCGAAGTGAAGCTGCGCTCGGACAGGCGCTCAACGAGATGATCGTTGCGCATCCGATAAGCGATGAGATCACGGATTGTGCCAATCTTGAGATCGTGACGCCGCGCAAAAGCAATCAGATCGTCCAGCCGCGCCATGGTGCCATCCTCGTTCATGATCTCACAGATCACACCCGAAGGATTGAGCCCGGCAAGGCGCGAGATATCGACCGCCGCCTCGGTGTGCCCTGCGCGCACCAGCGTGCCGCCATCGCGCGCCATCAGCGGAAAGACGTGCCCCGGTGTCACAATGTCATCGGGGCCCTTGGTGGCATCGATCGCCACAGAAATCGTGCGCGCGCGATCGGCAGCGGAGATCCCGGTGGTCACGCCTTCCTTTGCCTCGATCGAGATGGTGAAAGCGGTCTGCATCGATTCCTTGTTGTTGCGGCTCATCGGAGTGAGACCGAGATGGTCGACGCGCGCCTTGTCGAGCGCAAGGCAGATCAGCCCGCGGCCATGGGTTGCCATGAAATTGATTGCCTGAGGGGTCGCCATTTGCGCCGGGATGATCAGATCGCCTTCGTTTTCGCGGTCTTCATCATCGACCAGAATATACATCCGGCCATTGCGCGCCTCGTCGATGATCTCCTCGATACTGGCGAGAACCGGCTTATCGTCATTGGCGGCAAGAAAGGCGTCGAGTTTGGCGAGAGTTTCCGCGGTGGGGTTCCACGCATCCTCGGTGCAATCACGCAAGGTGTTGGCATGGAGGCCTGCTGCGCGGGCAAGGCCAGCACGGGTCATGGCGCCGGAGGTGACAAGTTCGCGAACGCGTGTGATGATCGATGTGCTCATATCTACGCAATATCACATCGAAATGTGATAGCAAGCGCCTTCGCTGCGCAACGCACAAAACCATTGGCCTGCGAGGCAGGTCGTGTCAGCTCTCAGAGAAGAAGGTGGTGGACGCACTAGGGCTCGAACCTAGGACCCGCTGATTAAGAGTCAGCTGCTCTACCAACTGAGCTATGCGTCCATACCGAGAGTGTCGGCAGTGCGGATCATGCGGCCAGCGGCGCGCTTCGATTCGCGTGAGGCGCTGCTAATAGCTAGGTCAGCGCGATTGGCAAGAGCTTTTCAGGTAGTCAGTCCTGACTTGGGCGCTTCGCGGTTCCAGCGGTTCACCATCATCAGAACGCCAATGCAGATCATGTTGGTGAGCATCGAGGAACCGCCATGGCTCATCCACGGCAGGGGAATGCCGACAACAGGCGCAAACCCCATCACCATCAACAGGTTCACCGCGACATAAAAGAAGATCGTCGCCACCATTCCGCCGGCCAGCAGCATCGCAAACCGATCGCGTGAGGCGAGCGCCACGCTCCACCCCCAACGCAGGATCAGCGCGAACATCAACAGCACGAACACGCCGCCTGCCAGGCCCCATTCCTCGGCCATCGTGGCAAAGACAAAATCGGTGTGAGGTTCGGGCAGGTAATTGAGGTGGCTTTGTGTGCCGTTGTTAAAGCCCTTGCCAAAAACTCCGCCTGAACCAATCGCGATCTTGGACTGGATGATGTGATAGCCTGCACCCAAGGGATCGGCTTCGGGATCGAACAGCGTCATCACCCGGCGTTGCTGATATTCCTTCAAGGCATAGAAAAAGGCGAGCGGGGCGAGCACCGCCCCAGCAGCGCCGCCTGCAATGAACCAGCGCAACTGCACCCCCGCCAGCAGCATCACCATTACCCCGCCAAACCCAATCGCCAGCGCTGTGCCCAGATCAGGTTGCAACAACACGAAGGCCATCGGCAAGCCGATCAATCCTCCGGGCAGCACCAGCGCGCGCCAGCTCGTGATCATGCCCGCAGGCAAGGTGGAATAGAACAGCGCCAGTGTGACAACGATCGTGGGCTTCATCAGCTCGGACGGCTGCAGCACCATGAAGCCCAGATCGAGCCAGCGCTGGCTGCCGCCGCCCACCTGGCCGATGGCCTCCACTGCGGCGAGCAGCAGCAGCATGGCGACATAGGCTGGATAGGTCAGCGCCCGCACCCAATCGCGCGGCACCAGAGTGATGATCGCGGCCAACACGAGTGTCAGGGCAAAGCGCAGCAGGTGGGAGGAGGCAAAGGGCTGCATAGCGCCGCCTCCTGCAGAATAGAGCACCGCAGCCCCAAACAGCACCAACAGGAACAGCGGGATCAGCATCGACCATGGCTGGCGCGCTATCGGTTCGGGAATAATGCTGCGGCTGGCGGACTTCACGGTACAACTGCCCCGTGTGGTGCGGGGGAGGGCGCGGGCGCAGCACTGGGGATGCTGGGCGTTGCGACGGGAGCAGGCGCGGCAGGAGCCGCAGGAGCCGGATTGACTGCCCCGGGCGGCACCAGCTCGGGCGGCGGAATGGCTGAAGGGTTCGCTTCGGGTCGCGGGGTCACGGCATCATTGGCGATGCTTTGCGGGCGGGTTGAAGCAAGCCGCGCTTCGGCCTCGACCTGTTCGAAAATCTCGCGATCGCGCTGTGGCGGGCGCGGCACGTTGGCACCGCGTTCTGCGGCATAGGCCGCATAGCGCGCAGCAAGCCGCTCTTGCGCGGTACCGCCCCACTGCTTCTCCAGCGCCAGCAAGGCGTCCATGCCCTTGGCTGGATCGAACAGAAAAGTCGTTACATCGCGCGCAATCGGATAGGCTGCCCCCGAACCGCCGCCATGCTCGATCACCACTGCACCGGCGTAAATGGGATTGTCATAGGGCGCGAAAAAAATGAACAGGCCGTGGTCGCGATATTTCCACGGACCGGTTTTGCCGTTCGAGATCGAAAGCGAGACGACCTGCGCGGTGCCCGTCTTACCAGCAATCAGCACATCGGGAATGGGGAGGCGCGCACGGCCCGCAGTGCCGGGGCCGTTGACCACATCGCTCATTGCGCGGCGTACATATTCGACCTGATCGGCAGGGAAATCAATGGTATCAAAGCCCTTGGGCTTGGTGTCGAGCGTGAGGCGCGGCATGACATGGCGCCCGGTGGCAAGGCGCGCGGACATCACCGCAAGTTGCAGCGGACTTGCCAGCATATAGCCTTGCCCGATGGTGGCGTTGACGGTGTCAAAGGTTGCCCATTCGCGGCCAAACTTGTTCATCTTCCATGCCGGGTCAGGCACGGTTCCGTAAAACTGGCTGACGACCGGGAGCGGAAATTCCTGCCCCATCCCGCAGCGCCGCGCCATGGCGGCGATCGGGTCCATGCCGACACGCTGAGCCATGGCGTAGAAATAGACATCGCAGCTTTGATAAATGGCTTTCGCCATATTGACCTGGCCGTGGCCTCGGCGGTTCCAGCAACCGAAACGACGATTGCCGACCTGAAGGCCGCCGCCGCAAAACACGGTCTCGTTGGGGTCAACGCCCTTTTCAAGCAATGCCATCGACACCATCGGCTTGACAGTCGAGCCCGGCGGATAAAGCCCTTTCAAGACCTTGTTGCGCAAAGGCACGCGTTCATCATCGCGCAACATCGCATATTCAACGCTGCCGATACCATCGGAAAAGGAATTGGGATCAAAGCTGGGCATCGAGGCCATGCACAGCAAGTCCCCGGTGCGGCAATCCATCACCACAACCGATCCGCTTTCAAGGCCGATGCGGCGCGCGGCGTAATCCTGAAGCGGGCCATCAATCGTCAGGCGAACCGGATTGCCCTGTATATCATCGCGCGTCTCGAGATCACGCACCACACGGCCCGATGCCGTAACCTCCACCCGGCGCGCGCCGGGAATGCCCCGCAGCGTCTTCTCAAACTGCTTTTCCACGCCATCCTTGCCGATCTTGTAACCAGGCGTGATCAAAAGCGGGTTGCGATCCGCTTCATAT
>MEDW01000031.1 GCA_001724215.1 Erythrobacter sp. SCN 62-14
CGCCATGCGCGCATGCAAAACCGATCAAAGCTTCGCCGCCATGATCTATCTTGCTGCCGCAACCATCAATTCACGATGAATCCCCACAGGCCCTAGGCCGCAAAGCGCCAATTCCAGCCAATCGTGAAAGCGCCGGGAACTCTGCTCCCGGCGCTTTTTTGCATCGCATGAGCGCCATACCCTAGTGGTCTGATTGGTGGCCGGATGGAAAGGTCGGACGGGACGCGCGCAGGCGTGTGGCAGTGAATAGTGGTGTTGCCGGATTTTGGCAGTCGCCCGGTCATCTCGCCCGGATGGCGCAATCTTCAGTGCGCGCTGTCACAACTGCAATCGAACTTCCGGGCTGCCTGCCAATCAGGGCGCAGGTGTGGGGCGCGGGCTTGGCCGAGGCTGCGGGCCGCCGGTTGCTTGTTCAAGAAAATCCTCGCTCACGGCTGGCGGCGGACGCTGCGGGCGCCCTTCATTATAAGGCGGAAGCGGAAGCGGTGTGCGCTCACGATCACGCCCCGCCCCAGCCTCAGGACCATCCAAACCGAAGGGGCTTGGCTGCGGCTGGCGGCGTCCCGGCTCGACCAGATTGCCGTTTTCGTCGATGTAGTAATAGTCATCCGGATCAGCGAACATCGCTTCTTCATCGGGCTCGCTCATCCAGTCAGGCAGATTGAGCGCGGTGTCGAATTCCTCGACCGGGCGATCTTTCACCGCATAGCGCATATAGGCGGCAAAGGCCCTGGCGGGCGCGCGCCCCCCTTGCAGGCCCGGCACGGGCTTCGCATCATCGCGGCCCATCCACACGCCGGTGGTGATGCCGGAGGAAAAACCGACAAACCAGCCATCCTTGTTGGCTGAGGTCGTGCCCGTCTTGCCCGCAACCGGCCTGCCAATCTGCGCCGCGCTGCCGGTGCCGGTCTGGACCGCGGCTTGCAGCAGATCAGTGATCCCGGCGATCACATAGGCGGGCACCAATTGGCTATCAGGCGGCGTATCGCGGCGATAAAGCACCTCGCCGCTCGTGGTGGTGACCTTGGCGATGCCATAGGGCTCCACGCTCATGCCCTTGGCCGAAACATTGGCAAAAGCGCGGGTCATCTCGATCAGGCGCACTTCCGACGAGCCCAGCACCATCGACGGCACAGTGGCCACCTGCGAGGTGATGCCAAAGCGCCGCGCCATCGCGGCAACCGTGCCAAAGCCGACCTCGTTGCCCAATTGCGCTGCCACGGTGTTGATCGAGAAGGCAAAGGCGGCGCGCAGGCTCGTCTCGCCGATATTGCGGCCATTGGCGTTCCGCGGGCTCCATCCGGCGATGGTGACGGGTTCATCCACCACAGTGTCCTCAGGCTTGTAGCCTGCTTCAAGCGCGGCGAGATAGACAAACAGCTTCCACGCGGAACCGGGCTGCCTGAGCGCATTGGTGGCGCGGTTGTAATTGCTTTCCACATAATCGCGCCCGCCCACCAGCGCGAGCACCGCCCCGTCGCGGTCCATGCTGACCAGCGCGCCTTGCGCCTGCCCCGGCGTGTTGGCTTCAATCGCCGCAGTCGCCGCGCGCTGCATCCCGATATCGAGCGTCGTCCACACCTCGATGGGTTCCGCGTTCGCAGGCAAAAACAGATCGAGCTGCGGCAGCACCCAGTCGGTGAAATAGCGCACCGAATTCTGCCCGCCCTGCTGTTTCAACTGCACCGCGCTGACATCGACTTTGGCCTGATCGGCGGTGATATAGCCCTGCTCCTGCATCAGCCTGAGCACCACCGCAGCCCGATCCACTGCGGCCTGCACATCAGCGGTGGGCGAATAGCGGCTGGGCGCTTTCACCAGTCCTGCAATGATCGCGGCCTCACCAATGCTGAGTTCGGTCGCAGGGTGGCTGAAGAATTTGCGGGAGGCGGAATCAATCCCATAGGCGCCGCCGCCGAAATAGACCTTGTTGAGATAGAGCTCGAGGATCTGCTGCTTGGAAAACTTCCATTCAAGCGCCAGCGCCAGCAAGGCCTCGCGCGCCTTGCGATCAAAATTGCGATTGGCGTTGAGAAATATGTTGCGAGCCAATTGCTGGCTGATCGTCGAAGTCCCGCCGATCCGGTCACGCCCGGTAAAACCTTCGATCACCGCAGCGGTGGTGCGGTAGAAATCAATCCCGAAATGCGAATAGAACCGCTTGTCCTCAACCGCGACCATAGCGTTTTTCATGGTTTCGGGGATTTCATCATAGCGCAGCCATTCGCCATAGCTGGGGCCCATTTCGACAATCTCGGTGCCATCGCGCGCGCGCACCACGATGGTTTGCGCGGTCTGGATGGCCTGCAATTGCGAATAGCCCGGTAGCGAATTGGCCGCGAGCACCACGGCGATGAACACCCCTGCAGCCACCAACGCCAGTCCGGCGAGCCCTCCCAGCACCGCACGCCGCGCCCACAATTTCCAGCGCGCAGGCGCCGCCTTGCGCGGGCCCGGCGAGGCCTTGTGCGCGCGCGCTTCACGCTCGGCAGACGAACGGCGCGCGCCGCGCTGACCCTTGTTGTGCAGAGAATCGCCCCGTTTCGACATGATGGTTGGTTCAGACCCCGCGCGCGCTCAGCAAGGCGCGGCCCCTTGCATAGGCGCAATATAACAGGCGGTGAACAGCGCAGCGCCTGCCTGTCCCCGTCTCATTGAGCCCCTAGCCTTCGGCCGGGTGGAACAGCAAGGCGGCCGAATTGATGCAATAGCGAAGCCCCCCTTTTTCCGGCGGGCCATCGGGAAACACATGACCAAGGTGGCTGTCGCACTTGCCGCAGCGCACTTCGGTACGGATCATGCCATAACTGACATCGCGGTGTTCATCGATCGTGCCTTCATCGGCAGGCTGGGTAAAGGCCGGCCAGCCGCAGCCGGAATTGTATTTCGCGCTCGAAAAAAACAGCACCGTGCCGCAGGCTGCACAGGTGTATTCGCCTTCATCGTAATGCTTGTCATATTCGCCGGTGAAAGCGCGTTCCGTACCCGCTTCGCGCAGCACGTGATATTGCATCGGGGTGAGGCGTTCGCGCCATTCGGCATCGGTGATGCTGCGGGGATCGGGGTTGTCCATAAGGTGTCCTTTCTGCCAGGCACTATATCGGTTCATCGCAAATGAACCGCAAGGCCGCCACAGGGCCTGGGCGCCCGCCCACAGCGATGCGGCCTTCGGGCTGAGTGAGCAAGGCTGCTAACCATCCAGCAAAGCGTAGTGCGCAGGCGGCTTGATCACATCCATGCGTTCAGCCAGCAGCGGGCGGAAGCTGGGGCGGCTTTTGAACACGGCATACCAGCCGCGCGATTGTTCATGCCCTGCCCAATCAATCCCGCCCAGATAATCGGCCACCGAAATCTGCGCGGCCGCCGCCAGATCGGCCATGCTCATGGTGGAGCCTGCCACCCACGGGCGATTGTCAATCAGCCAGTCGAGATAATCGAGGTGCCCGTGCGCCAGCTTCATCGCTTCGCGCAGCGCGCGGCTATCCGGCGGCTGGCGCAGCACGAGGCGCTTTTTCATACGCTCCGACAAAAGCGGAGCTGTGACATCGGCGTAGAAATTTTCATCAAACAGCGCCACCAGACGCCGGATTTCGGCGCGCCCAGCGGCGGTTCCGCCCAGCATCGGCGCGTGATCGACGGTTTCCTCGAAATATTCGGCAATCGCCCGGCTATCGGCCAGAACAAGGCTCTTCTCCTCGTTCACCACCACCGGCGTGCGCCCTGCCGGATTGAGATTGAAGAACAGATCGCTCGCCGCCCACGGGTCTTCGCGGCGCAGTTCATAGGGAATGTTCTTCTCGCTCATCAGCAAGCGGATCTTGCGCGAGAAAGGGCACAGCGGAAATTGATAAAGCAGCCACATCATCTGTGTGTCTGCCCGAAATCAGCCGCCAAATCCAGCAAAGCGCGCGCTAATCCTGATTACAACCCGGCGGCCTGCTTGATCGAAAGGCAGGCAGGCATCATCGCGCCGATGCGGTCATCGCCGTCGGCCTGCAAGCGCTCAGACTCGCGCGCAACAACACCCAGCAAGGCAGAGCGATCAAGGCGCTGTGCATCCATCAGCGCAGCCATCGCCTGCACAAAGAATTCACGCGCGCCGCCGGTCTGCATATCCGGCCAGCCTTGCCCGCGCGGATCGCCTTCCTGCTGCCATTGGCTCACAATGGCAAAAGCAATCGCACAGCGCGGCGCAGTTGCCTCGGTTATCGGCAGTTGCGCCAGATCGGTGATCGGGGCGGGCGCATCTTCGGGGGGCACAGCACTGGGTGCCAGAAGCAGTGCAGCAAGAGCGGTCGAGAGAGTGATCGGCATAACGCCTTCTATGCCGGTAAAGCTGAACGGCTGCCTACCGAAATCTGATCCCATTTGGCAATTGCTGCGCGCGCCAATGCGTCCTATTCCGCAACCTGTCTTATGAGAGGAGACGTTACTTCATGTTTAGTCACATCATGATCGGCACCAATGATATCGAACGTGCCAAATCCTTCTACACCGCCGTTCTGGGCACATTGGGAGCAGGCGCGCCCATGGAGAATGCTGCCGCAACCGGACACAAGCGCCTGTTCTTCATGCATAATGGCGGGATTTTTTCGATCAGCGAACCGATCAATGATCAGCCCGCCTGCGCAGCCAATGGTTCGACCATCGGCTTTGCCTGCGACAGCCTTGAACAGGTCAAGGCATTCCATGATGCCGCGGTTGCGGCCGGCGGCAAGTCGATCGAAGATCCTCCCGGGCCGCGCGTCGGGCCGATGGGGACACTCAACCTCGCCTATGTGCTCGATCCTGATGGCCACAAGCTGTGCGCCATGCACCGGGCGTGATGTGCCAGCGCATTCTTTGACGTAAACGGCAGGCCTCCCGTCCGTCCGGCCACCAAGGCAGGGCCACCGGGCGGGAGGCCTGAGCCGCATTCAAGCCGCTGATATCGGGCGCTTTATCTGCTCAATTCAAACACGGCGAATTCTGCCCGCCAGTTGGCGCCCAAATCGCTGATCTGCATTTCGTGAGCAAAGAACCAGGCGCGCTCGATCTTGGCGCCTTTCATCTGGGCAAGATCGCGGAAGTCTTCCACCGTCACATGGTGGATGTTCTCGGTTTCATACCAGCTCACCGGCAAGGCGCGGGTCACTGGCATCCGCCCGCCGAACATCAACGCCGCGCGGGTGCGCCAGTGCGCGAAATTGGGGAAGCTGACAAAGGCGCGGCGGCCCACGCGCAACAATTCATCGAGCATGAGATCAGGCCGCGTCGCGGTTTGCAAGGTCTGGCTGAGGATCGCGTAATCAAACGCCTTGTCGGGGTAATCGGCAAGGTCGACATTGGCATCGCCCTGCACCACGCTAAGGCCCCGCGCGACGCAACGTTCCACCAGCGCGCCGTCCAGCTCCAGCCCGCGCGCATCGCAGTCCTTGCCGGTTTCAAGCGCTTCCATCAGACTGCCGTCGCCGCATCCGATATCAAGCACCCGGCTGGCAGGCGCGACATGGGCGGCAATCACCGCAAGATCGGGGCGAAGCTGTGTGGTCAGGCTCATGCGAGGAACCCTTCGACCACGCGGTCAAGCTGTTCATGTTCCAGCAGGAAGCTGTCATGGCCATGGGCTGCGCTGAGCTCGACAAAGCTCACCTTCGCGCCTGCGGCGTTGAGCGCGTGGACAATGTGGCGGCTTTCCGCGGTGGGGTAGAGCCAGTCGGTGTCAAAACTGACAATGCAGAACCGCGCCTGTGCGCGCGCAAAGGCGTTGGCCAGTTTCCCACCATGTTCTTCTGCAATATCCAAATAATCCATCGCGCGGGTGATGTATAGGTAGGAGTTCGCATCAAACCGGCGGGTGAAGCCGCTGCCCTGATACCTCAAGTAGCTTTCGACCTGAAAATCCGCATCAAAGCCAAAGCTTTTGGCATCACGATCCTGCAAGCGCCGCCCGAATTTTTCGGTCAGGCCCGCCTCAGACAGGTAGGTGATGTGCGCGGCCATGCGGGCAACCGCTAGGCCGTTGTCCGGCCTTGCTTTTTCGGCATAATAATTGCCCCCGGCCCAAGCGGGATCTGCCATGATCGCCTGACGCCCCACCTCATGAAAGGCGATGTTCTGCGCCGAATGCCTTGCAGTCGAGGCGATCACCAGCACACGCGCAGCACGATCAGGCCAATTGGCGGCGAGGCTCAGCGCCTGCATTCCGCCCATCGAACCGCCCACCACGGCGTGAAGCTGCGCAATTTCAAGACCATCGAGCAAGCCCACCAGCCCGCGCACCATGTCGCGAATGGTGATGACGGGAAAACGCATGGCATAGGGCGCGCCGTCGCTGGCAATGCTCGCAGGGCCAGTTGATCCCATGCAAGAACCAATCACATTGGCGCAGATCACAAAAAAGCGATCCGTATCAATGGGTTTACCCGGACCCACCATCCGCTCCCACCAGCCCGGCTTGCCGGTGATGGGATGCTCGCTTGCCACATATTGATCGCCGGTGAGCGCATGGCACACCAGCACCGCATTGCTTTTATCCGGCGCAAGCGTGCCATAAGTGCAGAACGCAATTTCGGCATCCTCCAGCATCTGCCCGCTGTCGAGCGGCAGGGGATGCGGGATGCGATAAAGCGAGGAGTGATCGGTGAACGGGGCCATTTTTGCCAGAAAACAGGGGGTGAAAAGCGGGAGATGCGCGTCTTAATGCGGCTTTGCGCCCCCTAAAAGGCGCTTAATCGCATTCATCAGCCCCTTAACCGCTCGCCTCCCGCTTGTCGAAGGGCAGTTTTTTGTTCAAGCGGCTTGGCCATGTCTGAAGCATCCCGATCCGCCCCGCACCCCAAGCCTTACATCCTTGGCATCCACGCCTATCAGCCGGGCAAATCGCAATCGGCAAGCGGCAAGCCGCTGATCAAGCTTTCAGCCAATGAAAACCCGCTGGGCACTTCGCCATTGGCGCTCGCGGCGCTGAGCGCTGCCCGCGCCGAGGCGGCGACCTATCCCGATCCCGATTCGCTGGGCTTGCGCGAAAAGATTGCCGAGGTGCACGGGCTTGATCCCGCTCTGGTGGTGTGCGGGACGGGTTCGGATGAACTTTTGAACCTGGCCGCCCAAGGCTTTGCCGGCGCTGGCGATGAAGTGCTGTTCAGCCGCCATTCCTTTGCGGTTTATGACATCGCGGCAAGGCGCTGCGGGGCGCAGCCTGTCGAAGCGCCTGACACCGCCTACACCGCCGATGTCGATGCGCTGCTCGCCGCAGTCACCCCGCACACCCGCGTGGTGTTCCTTGCCAATCCCAACAACCCCACCGGCACATGGCTGCCGCCTGCCGAAGTCGCGCGGCTGCACGCAGGGTTGCCTTCCGATGTGCTATTGGTGGTGGATGAGGCTTACGGCGAATATGTCGCGCCCGAATATCAAAGCGCTGCCTTTGAACTCGCCGCGCAATACCCCAACGTTCTGGTAACGCGGACGTTTTCCAAGATTTACGGATTGGCCGCTGAACGCATCGGCTGGGCAACGGGCGCTGCGCCTTTGATCGACGTGCTAAATCGCATCCGCGGCCCGTTCAACGTGACGGCAAGCGGTCAGGCCGCGGCCTGTGCTGCGCTTGGCGATCAGGAATTCGTGCGCGCCTCCCGCGAGCATAATGCCGCACAGCGAACAGCGCTGGCCGAGGTGGTCACCCAGCTTGGCAATCACGGCCTCAGCTTCGTGCCATCCGAAGCGAACTTCCTGCTGGTGCTGTTTGAAGGGCAAGTGAGCGCTGCTGCCGCCTTGGATGCCTTGGCCGAAGAAGGCTACGCGGTGCGCCATCTGCCCGGACAAGGCCTGCCCCATGCCCTGCGCATCACCATCGGCAAATCAGGCGACATGGCGCGCGTTGCCGCTTGCCTCAAACGTCTGTGCGGAGAGGCGGCATGACGATCCGCAATCTTGCCATTATCGGCCTCGGCCTGCTGGGCGGCTCGATTGGCCTTGCGGTAAAGGCGCGCCTGCCGCACATCACAACCACCGGCTATGATCGCTCGGCCGAAGTGCGCGAGCAGGCCGCAGCGCTGGGCCTTGTCGGCACAGTCCATGATACGCCCCAAGGCGCCGTCAAAGACGCTGATCTGGTTATCCTATGCGTTCCTGTCGGCGCGATGGAGGAGGCTGCGCGCGCGATTGCACCGGGCCTCGCGCCCCACGCCATCATCAGCGATGTCGGATCATCCAAGCAGGCGGTGGCACAGGCGCTCGCCCGCGCGCTGCCCGAACACACCATCATCCCTGCGCACCCCGTGGCCGGAACCGAACAGAGCGGTCCGAATGCTGGCTTTGCCACTTTGTTTGCAGGACGCTGGTGCATCATCACCCCGGCGCAAGGCGCTGATCCGGTAGCGGTCGCAGCGCTGTCCGAGTTCTGGGCGGGACTGGGCTCCAAGGTTGAGCTGATGGATGCAGCCCACCATGATCTGGTGCTGGCCGTCACCAGCCACATCCCGCACCTTATCGCCTACACCATTGTGGGCACGGCCAGCGATCTGGAGGATGTGACCGAAAGCGAGGTTATCAAATATTCCGCTGGGGGCTTTCGCGATTTCACCCGCATTGCGGCCTCTGATCCGGTGATGTGGCGCGATGTGTTCCTGACCAACAAGACCGCCGTGCTCGAAATGCTCGGACGCTTCACCGAGGATCTGACCGCGCTGCAACGCGCGATCCGTTCAGGCGACGGCGACAAGCTGTTTGATCTGTTCACCCGCACCCGTGCAATCCGCCGGGCGGTTATCGAACAGGGGCAGGATGATGAACGCCCCGATTTCGGCCGCGAACATGGTGAATAACGGCCTGAAACTGTGGCCTCATGCAACAGCTTTGCTTGTCTAGCGCGGCCTTGCTGCGCTAGGCAGCGCGCTTTCAACAAGAGGTAATTTCGTGCTCAAGCGTCTTCTCATTCTTGCCACCCCGCTGCTCGTTGCCGCTTGTGTGACTGATCGCGATTCCGATACGCTCCCGCCTGAGGCCGCCAAGGGCAAGGCCTTTGCACAGGCCAATTGCGCAAGCTGCCATGCGATTGATGACGGGGTATCTCCCAACCCCAATGCCCCAAGCCTGCGCCGGGCTGCAAACCGTCTGCCGGATTGGGCGGTTGCCAGCTCCTTTGAAAGAGGCATCCAGGTCGGACACACAATGGAAATGCCCGAATTTGTCTTTGAAGAAGACGATATCGCCAATCTTCTGGCCTATTTCGAAGTGCTCAAGGCAAAGGATTGAGCGCGTTGATCGCGGCGTGGACGCGCGCTTCGATCTCTTCGCGCGGTAATCCGGCAGGGATCATCTCGCCCACCTGATAGGTAATCTGCCCGCGCCGCTTGATCAACCGGTGATAAGCAGGTCCGCTGTTCACCGCGATCGGCACGACCGGTAGCCCTAAAAGCTTATACAATCCGGCAAAGCCTGCTTGCAGCGGCGGGCTGGCGCCGTGGGCAACGCGGGTTCCTTCGGGGAAGATCACCAGCGGGCGGCCTGCCTTCACGCGGTCTTTGGCACTGGCGATCATCGCGCGCAAAGCCCGCGCGCCTTCATCGCGCGCCACGGGAACCAGCCCATAGACCCGCGCAGAATAGCCCCAGCCGGGAATGCGGAACAATTCGCGCTTGGCAAACACCGCCGGGTGGCGAAACAGGCGGGGCGTATCGATCGCTTCGAAATAGCTTTCATGCTTCATCGCAATCAGCACCGGCTCATCGGGGATTTCCCCTTCTTGCACCACCGCGATGCCGAGCAGGCGCTCAACGCACCATAAATGCCAGCGCCCCCATGCGCCCACAATAGCCCGCAGCCAGGTGCGCCGCAGGAGGACCGCAGCCACCGAGGCAAGCACCAGCAGCGCGCTGATCCCATAAAACAGAGTGTAAAAGGCCAGATTGCGCAGGATAATCATGGCCTGCCTCAATAGCCCACAAGGCCTGCCGCCCGGCTCGCCAGCAGCTTGTGATATTCAAGCAAGAGCACGCTGAAATGGCCCTCGGTCGGGACGGCATCACGGATCACCCGCACCGTGCGCGGCAGAGCGCGGTCAAGTTCTCCTGCCGCGCGGCGCATATGCCAATCGCTGGTAACAAGCCGGATCGAGCCAATATCGTTCTGCGCCACCCACTTGGCGGCTTCAGCCGCGTTCGAGCGGGTGTCAAATGCCGCAAAGCCAAGGGTCACGCAGCAATCCATACGCGCCTCGGAGACGCCGAATTCGGCCGCGAATTCTTGCGCGCGCACTTCGGGCGCAACTCCGCTGACGAGCATTTTTTCCGCCAGCCCTTTGTCGAGCACCTCAAGCCCGCGCGCAATCCGCCCAGCACCTCCGGTGGGCACAATAACCGCATCGCTGCGCTCGTCTGCGGCAGGGCCGGGCAAGGCCAATACGAACCACAGGAAACCTGAAGCCCAGCCCAGAAACATCAGAGCAATTGCGCGCGCGATCATGGGCGACGCCTAGAGCATGGCTTTGAGGGCAAGCGCAATGGTAATCCGCGCGGTCAGCAGAGCAAGCAGCGCTCCGGCCAGCGGCACAGCCGCCAGCACCAGCCAATCGGTGGCGGCAAGCCCGCCGCCTGCGACAAACCCGCTGCCAAGACCTGCAAACTGCAAGCCCAACAGCCACACCGCCCCTGCCCCAAGGCTCGCCCCCAGCACCGCGCCCAGGACCGCCTCGCGCAGCACCGCGCGGGTGAAAATGGCAGTGATCTGGCGATCCGTGCCGCCCAGAAGATGAACAATTTCAACCGTCTCTCGATGTGTGGTAAAGGCATTGCGCGCCGCCAGCCAGACCGCTGCCATCGTCGCCAGCGCCACCAATGCGATCAAGGCGAGCGCCAGATATTGCAGCGCGCTGAGCGCATCATGCACCGGTCGCAGCCACTCGCTTTGCGCATCGATGCGCAAGGCCCCATCGGCAAGGCCAGCCTCGGCCACGGCGGCCTCGATTGCGGCAATTTCCCCAGCGCTCGCCCGCCTGATGAGTTCAACATCAATCAGCGCCGGTATCGGCACATCCTCGCTCGTGGCTCCGGCGCCGAGCCAGGGGTCAAGCAAGGCGGCCAGCTCTGCCTCGGGCACCACCCGCACCGAGCGCACCAAGGGCGCATCAGCCAGTATGGCGGCCACCTGATCGGCGCGCATAGAGCGCAGTTCCGCATCCGGCTCGATCACCTGCACGCTGACAGCAGCCGCCAGATCGCTGCGCGAGGCATTGGTGAGATTGCGCAAGGCAAGCCCGCCAGCGGCCGCCACCAGCACCAGCGCGATCAGGATCGCGATCACCCACGGCATGGGACCAGCAAGCCGCGGCTGCAACAACAGCGCTCCTGACCGGGCCGTGCGTGGGCGGAGCGGCGGCGCGGGATCCGCGCCGGCTTCGCCATCTGCCTCAAGCATCGGCATTTCGGCAGCGCTCATGGCTCGCCCTCGCTCGCACCCGGGGAGGACATGGCACGGGGTGCGGATGGGCGTGGGGGGTAACGCAGGGCGCCGGTGGGATCGGACAATTGCCCCTTGTGAAGGCGCATGATGAGCGAGTCGGGCACTTTCTTGAGCAGGTGCACATCATGGGTCGCCACCACCACAGTCGTTCCCACCCGGTGATTGAGCGCCTCAAACAGGCGCAGCAGCTTGAGCGCCATCTCCGGATCGACATTGCCGGTCGGCTCATCGGCGATCAGCATTCGCGGCCGGGCAATCACCGCGCGGGCAATCGCCACGCGCTGCTGCTCGCCGCCGGACATGGTCGCCGGGATCGCATGGGCGCGGTGGGAAAGCCCCACCCAATCCAGCATATCCGACACCGCCTTCATGACCCGCGCCTCGTTTGCGCCTGAAAGCCGCAGCGGCAGCGCCACATTGTCAAAGGCCGACAGGTGGGGAACCAGTCGGAAATTCTGGAACACCACCCCCAATTGGCGCCGCAGTTCGGGCAGTTTCTCGCGCGGCATGGTGATGAGATCCTGCCCGAGCATCCTTATTCCCCCGCGCGAAGGGCGCTGCGCAAGATAGAGCAGTTTGAGAAGACTGGTCTTGCCCGCCCCGCTCGCGCCGGTGAGGAAATAGAAACTGCCGGGGTAAAGCGTGAAGCTGATATTGCTGAGCACTTCAGGCTCGGTGCCATAGCGCAGCCCGACATTATCAAAGGTGACGATCTCCTCCGCTCGCTCGCTCATGGTGTCCCACCTAACAGGGCGGGCCCAGCGCGAAAAGACTGGCCACCAAGGCTGCCCACTGTCTCGGCACCCCTGAATCCATCAAACAACGCGCGATGATGTGGAAAAAGCCGCCGATTCGCTTGGCAGGACGAAGGCGGCTCTTGTGTCCTCTTGCGTGCGGTCTATTGCAGAAATTGTAATGATTATCGCCTGCCCTGCTTGCGACACCCGCTATGCCGTTCCCGATAGCGCAATCGGAGCGGAAGGGCGCACAGTGCGTTGTGCCAAGTGCAAGCACAGCTGGTTTCAAGAGCCTGCGACGGCCGCGCCGCATAAGGTTGCGCCAGCACCCGAGGCGGGTGCAGCGCCGCCTGCCCCACCTCCTGCTGCGCCCCCTGCTGAGGAGCCTGTGGCCGCGCCACCTGCTGCTGCGGCAGCAATACCTGAGCCTTCGATCAGCCATTGGCGCACCGAGGATGCGCCAGCGCCAGCACCGGAAACTGCTTCGGCTGATACTTCTGACGCCTCTGACAAAGCTGCCGCCGTGGCGATGAGGGCCTTGCGCGCCGGGCGCGACGCGGAGGCCGGCACCGCTTCTGGCACGAGCGCCGAGGAGACTGCTGCCGAAAGCGAGCAGTATCGCATTGCTGCGCCCGTCTATGACGACACGGAGCCTGTAGGCGACGAGGAATATTCGCAATTCGGCTACAATGCGCCCTTCACCAAGCGTCGCAACCCAGCAAAGATGTGGTCAATCGCAGCGGCAATCTTTGCTGCCCTTGCAATCGGGAGCATTGCGGCAGTGAATTATTACGGCGTGCCTGATTGGCTGCCGTTTGAGCGCCCGACTTACGGCACGGCCAAGCCGGGGCTAGAGCTCGATTTCCCGCCCGAACAGAACCGCACCGAAACGCTGGACAGCGGAGAGACTATTTTTCGCGTCCGCGGAACGATCAACAACGCCGCGCGCGAAACGCTCGCGGTTCCCAATCTGCTGGTGGTGTTCCGCGATGAACGCGAACGCCCCATCGCCAATTGGGTGGTCACCCCTGCAAAGCGTGAACTCGCTCCGGGTGAACGGCTGAATGTGACAGAGGCGATTGCCGATATCCCGCCGGCTGCCGAATTTGCCGAAATAGGCTGGGCGCCGCGCTGAACAACGGCTCGGCAAAAGCACTTGCACAAGCCTTGTGTCAAACCGCTTGCGCAGCAGCCGCACCCTTGCTAGGGGCGCGCACCTACCGCGGGAGAGCCGGCCTGGCTGACCCGAAAAACCCGAGTGCGGTCGTGGCGGAACTGGTAGACGCGCAACGTTGAGGTCGTTGTGGGCGAAAGCCCGTGGAAGTTCGAGTCTTCTCGACCGCACCAAAAATTCTTCTCTTGAAAACTGAGATTTCGCCTGCGGGCGACCGGTTGAGCGGCAGGCACGGGGCGCTGCGCCGATCAAGGCCGCGCGCGAACGCAGCCTTGCAGCGGCGCGCGCTATGAGGCGTGCACCAGTTCCCCAAAATGGCGGGCTCCGGCGGCCGGCGGGTTGCACCAGACAGCAAGCTTCCGGGTTCGACTGTGCGCCTGCCCGAGCGGAAGCCCTGCAGCGCGCTGATCGGTGACCGGCGGCAGGCTCAAGGGAGCCGTCATCACGATCCGCCACATTCCATTCACTTTCACATTTGTTGTATTTGAATTCAAAAAATGCGCCTGAAATGCGCCGCAGCAAGGCGCCATGATTGGTAAGCCAGCATCGCGTGGCCAGCCCACTGCCCCCGCCACGAGAGACAATGGCCTGCTTTATATGATAAACTGAGCCACTCCCGATAAAGCCGCGTCAGGATTTTTGCCACCAACCCGATTTCGATCTTGTCGAATGAAATTTTCGATTATATTAAGTGATTAATTGAATTGGCGGCAATGGGGCAAGTCAGCTATTCGGTCAGCACCAACCAAGGAGCACATGACATGACCCTACATATCGGCGATACCGCACCCGACTTCACCGTGGACACCACCACCGGCCCGATTTCTCTCCATGACTGGGCGGGCGATGCCTGGGTGTTCTTCTTCAGCCACCCGGCCGATTTCACCCCCGTTTGCACCACCGAAATGGGCATGACCGCGCGCCTTGCCGCTGAATTCGACAAGCGCAATGTCAAGCCATTGGGCCTGTCCACCGACACGGTTGAGGAGCATCTTGCATGGGTCAAGGATGTCGATGAGACCCAAGGCGTCACCCTCGCCTTCCCGATTGTCGCCGACCCCGATCTCACCATCGCCAAGCTCTATGACATGATCCACCCCGATCAGTCGGAAACCGCCGCAGTGCGCAGCGTGTTCATCATTGATCCCGCGAAGAAAATCCGCCTCACCATGACCTATCCGATGAGCGTAGGGCGCAATTTCGACGAGATTCTGCGGGTGATCGACAGCCTGCAGCTGTCAGACCGGATGAAGATCGCGACCCCTGCCGATTGGCGGCCCGGCGACAAGGTGATCATCCCGCCTTCGGTTGATGATGCCACCGCCAAGGAGCGCTTCCCGCAAGGCTTCACCACCATCAAACCCTATCTGCGGATGGTCGAGATCGTCTGACCCCCTCACCCTCCCACGCAGCGCCGGGTTCCCCCACCTCTCCCACCCGGCGCTGCAACTCTTTGGGCTGCAAATCGCATCTTCCGTGCAGCCAATGCAATTGACCATTGCAGCCAGAGGATTAGCACCAAGCCATGTTTGACAGCCTTGACGCTCTGCTGCTCGCCCGCATCCAGTTTGCCTTTACGGTGAGCTTCCACTTTTTCTTCCCGGCCTTTTCGATCGGACTGGCAAGCTATCTCGCGGTGCTCGAAGGCTTGTGGCTCAAAACCGGCAAACCGGTCTATCTCGACCTGTTCAAATACTGGCTGAAAATCTTTGCTATTGCCTTTGCGATGGGCGTCGTCTCGGGGATTGTCATGTCCTACCAGTTCGGCACCAACTGGTCGGTCTTTTCCGATGTATCGGGGCCCATTCTCGGCCCGCTGATGGCCTATGAGGTGCTCACCGCCTTTTTCCTTGAAGCAGGTTTTCTGGGCGTCATGCTGTTTGGCATGAACAAGGTCGGCAAGAAGCTGCACTTTGCAGCCACGCTGATGGTGGCGCTGGGCACGTTTGTGTCGGCCTTCTGGATCCTCAGCGTCAACAGCTGGATGCAGACGCCAACCGGCTATTTCATCGCGGATAACGGCCAATATATGCCGGGCGATAGCTGGTGGGACATCGTTTTCAACCCCAGCTTCCCCTACCGGCTGGTGCACACCGTGATGGCCGCTTATCTCACCACCGCCTTTGTGGTGGGGGCCGTGGGCGCGTGGCACTTGCTGAAAGATCGCGCCAACCTGCACGCGCGCACCATGTTCTCGATGGCGATGTGGATGGCCGCGATTGTTACGCCCTTGCAGATCTTCGCAGGCGATATGCACGGCCTCAACACGCTGGAACATCAGCCCGCCAAGGTCATGGCGATGGAGGGGCATTACCAATCCCACCCCGAAGGCGCGCCGCTGATCCTGTTCGGCATTCCCGATAGTGACGCCAAGACGGTGCGCTATGCAATCCAGATTCCCAAGGCGTCCTCGCTGATTTTGAAGCATGATCTCAATGCGCCCTTGGACGGGCTCGACACCATCCCCGAGGATGAACAGCCGCCGGTTGGCATTGTGTTCTGGTCGTTCCGCATCATGGTGGGGATCGGCTTTGCCATGCTGGGGATCGGCCTCATGAGCCTCTATGCCCGCGCCCGCGGCACGCTTTATGACTGGCCGCTGCTGCACCGGCTTGCCGTGGTGATGGGGCCCTCGGGCTTTGCCGCGGTGCTGGCCGGATGGATCACCACCGAGGTGGGTCGCCAGCCCTATGTGATCTATGGCCTTTTGCGCACGGCCGATGCGGCGAGCCCCTTGGCAGCGCCTGCGGTGGCGGCCTCGCTGCTCGCTTTCATCATCGTCTATTTCGCGGTGTTTGGCGTGGGCGTGTGGTATATCCTGAAGCTGATGGGCAAGCCGCCCAAGCCGGGTGAACCCGGTGCAAAGCGCGGCGACAAGGGGCCAATCCGCAGCGCCGGGATCACGCCGGGGCCGACCCAGAATCCCGGCGGCGCCGATACGCTGCCCGGCTCCGGGCCGAGCGCGGTTCCGGCGGAGTAGGCGCCATGATCGATCTCACCATCATCTGGGCCTTCATCATTGCCTTTGCGATCTTTGCCTATGTCGTGATGGACGGGTTTGATCTGGGCATCGGCATCCTGTTTCCCACCTTCGCCGTGGGGCGCGAGCGCGACCGCGCGATGAATTCCATCGCGCCGGTGTGGGATGGCAATGAAACCTGGCTGGTCTTGGGAGGCGGCGGACTATTCGCCGCCTTCCCGCTGGCCTATGCGGTGATTTTGCCTGCAACCTATCCGCTGATTATCGCGATGCTGCTGGGCCTTGTGTTTAGGGGCGTTGCCTTCGAATATCGCTGGCGCGATCCTGCCCACCGGAAACTCTGGGACATGGCCTTCACCGGCGGCTCGTTCGTGGCAGCGCTTGCACAAGGCATGACTTTGGGCGCGCTGCTTCAAGGCATCGAAGTGGACGGACGCGCCTATGCGGGCAGTTGGTTTGACTGCCTCACACCTTACACGCTCCTCACCGGGCTGGGCACCGTGGCAGGCTATGCGCTGCTGGGAAGCACCTGGCTGATCTGGAAACTCGACGGGGCAGAGCAGGATCACGCAAGGCGGCTGGCGATCTGGGCCGGCGGGGCTACCATTGTGCTGATGGGCGCGGTCAGCCTCTACAACATTGCGCTGAACGACGAATACGCCGCCCACTGGCTCACTGCGCCGCAGATCTATTGGGTCGCGCCGGTGCCGATTGTGACCGCGATTGTCTCGCTCTCGCTGCTGCACGGCATTCTCAACGCACGCAATTCCAAGCCGTTCTGGCTCTCGATTGCGCTGTTCTTCCTCGGCATGAGCGGTCTTGGCATCACCATCTGGCCCTATGTCGTGCCGCCCGGCATCACCATCTGGGATGCAGCCGCGCCGGAACGCAGCCAGATTTTCATGCTGGTGGGGGTCGCGATCACCATGCCGCTGATTATCGGCTACACCGCCTGGGCCTATTGGGTGTTCCGCGGCAAGGTGGCTGATGAAGGGTACCATTGAGCATGGGGGCAGAGGGCGATCCCGACACCCCCCTGTGGCAGCGCCTGGCGTGGATGGCGGCCATCTGGCTGGCAAGCGTTGCGGTGTTGGGGGCTGTCGCGTGGATCATTCGCCTGTGGATCAAGGGATGAGGAGGGACGAGAAGATGACACCATTTCGCACCATGACCGCGCTCGCGCTGGCAGGCGGTGTCGGCCCGCTGCTGAGCGCCTGCGCCGAACAAGCACCGCCGCCTGCCATCGTGGATGAGGCTTTCATCGCCGCTGCCCATGCGCTTGCCGATCAGCATCAGGCCGAACTCCAGCAAGCCCTTTCAGGCGCCATCGCCCAAGTCGGCCCGGTCGGTGCGATCGGGGTGTGCGAGGCCAGCGCTCCGGCACTGGCTGAGGCGCTTTCGGTGGAAAGCGGCGTGCAAGTGGGCCGCATCGCCAAGCGCCACCGCAATCCCGATAACGGCGTTCCGGCAGAACTGGCGGCGCTCTATGACGATCTTGAACGCCAGCCCATGGCAGACGGCGCACCGCGCTTTGTCAGCGCCGTGGTGGCAGATCGGCAGGTCGTGTTGCGCGCGATCCCGATGAAAGACCAGCCTTGCGCCTTGTGCCATGGCAAAGATATCGCACCTGAGGTAACGGCAGCGATTGCTGCGGCCTATCCGCAAGATCGCGCGACAGGCTTTGCCGCAGGCGATTTGCGCGGCGCCTTTTTGATCAGCCAGCCGCTGCCATGATCGCGTGCGGTGCGCGGCGTCCGGGGCTGCGGCGATCTGTGGCACGGCAATCGGCGCAGCTGCTGGCCCTGGCAGGAGCAACGCTGGTCACGCTGACAGCCGGCCCGCTCGCTGCGGCAGATCACGATGTGCAGCAGTGGACCTTGCTGGTCGCGCAAGGCCCGATTGCAGATCGCGTGCTGGTGCAAGGTGAAATTCAGCCGCGCTTGAACACCAATGCCAGCCGTCTTGGCCAGTTCCAGCTGAGCCCGTCGCTGGGCTATCGGGTGAACCCGCGCACCGCCGTGTTCCTGGGCTATATGTTTGTCCATACTGATCCGGTGGGGCGCCCTGCATTTGATGAGAACAGGATCTATGGGCAGGCCGCTTTGCAGCTTGGCAAGATCGGCGATGTCGCCTTGTCTGCTCGCCCCCGGATGGAAGCGCGCACAGTGGTGGGCGCAGATGATCTGGCATGGCGGTTTCGTCAGCAATTGCGCGCGCAATTGCCACTGACCGAGCAACGCGGTCCGGTTCTGGTGGCCTGGAGCGAGGCGTTCTACAATCTCAATGATGCCGATTGGGGCCCGCGCGAAGGGTTTGACCGCTGGCGCAACTTTGTCGGCGTGGCCGTGCCGCTGAGCACCGAGCTGACTGTTGAGCCGGGCTATCTCAATCAGGCGGTGTTCCGCCCCGGCGAAGATCGCTTTGATCACATCGCCAGCATCACCGCCTTTTACCGCTTCTGACGCCAATGCGTCTGATCGTCGCTGCCTGCCGCGGTCCGAAAGTTAATTCACGTAAAGCTGCGCAAAGGCGATCTGCGCAGCCGTGAACGCGCGCGCCAGAGGATTGTCATCCATGTCAAAGGCATGGATTGCGCCTGCCACTTCTTCATAATCCACCGCGACCCCTGCTGCGGCAAGGCGCTGTGCATAGGCGCGATCCTCGTCCAGAAACAGATCACACCGGCCCACCCCCACCCACGCAGGCGGCAAGCCGCTCAGATCACCGCGCCGTGCAGCAGCAGCATAGGACAGGCCTTGCGCGCTGCCTGTCCCGGCCAGCAGGGCGCGCCAGCCAAACCGGTTGCTGCGATTGCTCCAGATGCTGTGGCGCACCGCATCAAGCTCGCGCCGCTCGGCGGTGCGATCATCCAGCATCGGGTAGACAAGGATTTGCGCAGCCGGCTGCACGGCGCCTTCATCATGCAGCCGGTGCACCAGATTGGCCGCCAGCCCGCCTCCTGCACTAAACCCGGCGATGATGATCTTATGGGGGTCAATCGCCAGCGCACTGCTTGCGGCCACCACCCGATGCCATGCCGCATGGGCATCATCGAGACTGGCAGGATAGGGCGCCTGCGGCCCGAGCCGATAGGCCGGACACACCACCGGCACGCCGAGCGCGCGGGCAAAAATCGCAGCCTTGGGAAAGACATCAGCCGGCTCGCCAAATACAAAGCCGCCGCCATGGAGCATGATGATCGCACCATCGCCGCGCCGTTCATGCGGCGTGATGATGGCCATTGGCGGGCCCGCTTGATCATAGCTCAGCGTTACCTCTGACGGATCAAAGCGCGGGCGCAGCTTTGGCCCCAGCCAGCGCAGCAGCCGATAAGTAAAACGATTGACGACAAGCTTGCCGAGCTTTTTGTCGAGCGCCGCCAGTTCGGGGGCAACCGGATCAGGCCGCGCGGAGCTGGCCTTGATTGCGGCACCCGGGTCGCTTTTGTCTGGTGCACCTGATACCATTTTGTCCCCTTTGCGATCCGCCTGTGGCCGCCAAAATACACAGGTCTCTTGCTCGCATTCGTGGGCTAGGTGAAACTGCCCAGAGACACAAACCGCAAAACCGTCAGGATTAGCCATGACCGCAGATTACACCGCAGACCTTGCCCTGTTCATCAATGGCACCTGGCGTCTTGGTGAAGGGCGCGAGGCGCTGGCGGTGCGCAATCCTGCGAGCGGCGCTGCCATTGCCGACCTGCCAGTGGCCACGGCCGATGATCTGGCCGAAGCGCTGGCCGCTGCGCAGGCGGGGTTTGTCACATGGCGCGCCATGGATGTCGAGGCGCGCGGCGCGATTTTGCGCAAAGCCGCCAGCCTGATGCGTGAGCGGGCCGAAACCATTGCCGTGATGCTCACCACCGAACAGGGCAAACCGCTTGCCGAAGCGCGCGGCGAGATAGCGGGCGCGGCCTCGATGTTCGATTTCTACGCCGAGGAAGCCAAGCGCGCCTATGGCCGCGTGTTGGTGCGCCCGACCGGTGAGCGCGCCATGGTGATCAAACAACCCGTCGGCCCGGTGGCGGTGTTCACACCATGGAATTTCCCGGTCTATCTGCTGGCCAAGAAGCTCGCGCCCGCGCTGGCGGCGGGCTGTTCGGTGATTGCCAAACCGGCAGAGGAGTGCCCCGCGTCGACTTCGGCCTTGATGCGCTGCCTTGCCGATGCAGGCGTGCCCGCCAATGTTGCCCAATTGGTTTATGGCGTGCCCGACATGATCAGCCGCACGCTGACTGCCTCTCCGGTAATCCGCAAAGTCAGCTTCACCGGATCAACCGCTGTGGGCAAGCATCTGATGAAACTGGCCGCCGACGGGGTGAAACGGATCACTATGGAACTGGGCGGACACGCACCGGTGCTGGTGTTCGATGATGTCGATCTGGATCAGACCCTCGACAAGCTGGTGCCGCAGAAATTCCGCAACGCCGGGCAAGTGTGCGTCTCACCAACGCGCTTTTACGTGCAGGAAGGGATTTATGATGCCTTTCTGGCCGGATTTGCAGACCGCACCAGAGCGCTCAAAGTTGGCAATGGGCTGGAGGACGGCGTCCAGATGGGCCCGCTCGCCAATCCGCGGCGGCCCGTCGCGATCACCAATCTGGTGGGCGATGCGGCCACGCGCGGCGCACGCGTGCTGGCCGGGGGCAAGGCATATGGGGAAGGCTTTTTCTTTGAGCCGACCTTGCTGGCCGATGTGCCCAATGATGCCGATATCATGAATACCGAACCCTTCGGCCCGGTGGCTGTGGCCCGGCCTTTTGCCACGCTGGATGAAGCAATCACCGAGGCCAATCGCGTGCCTTATGGACTGGCCGCTTTCGCCTTCACCAACGCCTTGCGCACCGCCAATCTGGTGGCCGATGCGCTGGAGGCCGGCATGGTCGGCATCAACAGCTTTGCGATTTCGGTGGCCGATGCGCCATTCGGCGGCGTGAAGGAATCCGGCTTTGGCAGCGAAGGCGGGCCCGAGGGGCTCGACAGCTATCTGGTGACCAAAGCGATCCATCAAGCCTGAAAAGACAGGCAGGCAGCGGTGAAACCCATCACCGCTGCCTGCGATCATGATCAGAACTGGATACCCAGTTCCACGCCCAGTTCGCGGTTGGGCGTCAGCGCGCCAAAGAAAAACACGCCTGCATCCAGAGTGGTGTTGAGCCGATTGCCCGAATTGAGCAGATCACGGCCATAGGCCGCCACCCGCAGCCGCTTGAAGGCGTCGCCCAGATGGATCAGCGCAAGCGACGCATCCAGCGTGGTGTGCGCAGGGATGGTGTCGCGGTCCAATCCGCTAAGGTCGCGGCGCGGCGAGGTGGTGAAGGACGTGACATAGGCAAGGTTCATCGCAAAGTTGACGCTGTTGCGCGCATCCAGCCCGCGATTGTAATCAAACCCGCCGTTCACCGTCCAATTGGGCGCACGCCGGAAATTGGCAAGATTGGTGATGTCCTGCAATTGCCCCGGATTGGCGAGATCGGGCACCAGGAAGGTGCGATAATCCGCCAGCAGATGCGCCGCTGCCCCGCGCAAGGTCAACTCAGGCGTGGGCCGCGCGAGCAGTTCGAGTTCAAAGCCCTTGGTCTGGGCGCTGGCGGCATTTTCCACCAGTGTTTCAGTGCCCCCGCCCACGGCCGGACGAATGATCTCTTCCTGCTTGTTGTCGTAATTGACGAGGAAGACCGCCGAATTGAACTGCACCTTGCCATCGGCAAAGGCCAGTTTGGCGCCGGCTTCGAAGCTGTTGACTGTTTCAGGATCATAGGGCCCGATCGTGCCCGCTGTGGTAGCGCGTCCGTTCCACCCGCCCGAACGAAAACCGCGCGCCCAACTGGCATAGAGCATGGTGTCTTCGGTCGGCTTCCAGTCCATGATCACGCGCCAGGTCGGATCACGCCAAGTTTCCTTGCCGCCAGCCGCAAAGGGGACAGCAGCCGTCTGATTGATGGCAAATTCCTTGGTCTCAATCGTGTAACGCCCACCTGCGGTCAGGCGCACATTGTCGCTCAACTTGAAGATGCTTTCGGCAAACACCGCAAAGGAATCCAGTTGTTGCGACGCCGTGGCGCGCTGGATCGGGGCGTTGATGAAAGTGGGGGCTGGCACCGCAGGCGGCAACAAGGGCACCGCCAGCCAGGCAACGCCCGCTTCCGATCCGTTAAAGGAATTGGGCCGGATGCTGTAATTGGTGTTGAGGTAATAGACCCCTGCAACAATATCCATCCAGTCGGTCACATCGCCCTGAATGCGGATTTCCTGACTGAACTGATTATAATCCTGATCGCGGGCAGCCACGAACAAGGGCACGCCTGCTCCGGGCGCACCACCAAAGGAAATCGGCGGCGAGCCGGTGTTCTCGGTGAGCAACTTGTCATTGGATTCGCGGTAGCCGGTGATCGCGGTGAGATTGAATGTGCCAATCCGGCCATTTACCTCGAGCGTGCCGAAATAGCCTTCAAAAAAGCTCTGGAACGGCAGGCTGGTGTTGGCAAGGCGGAAGCGTTCGCCGCGCTGGCGCACCACTCCTTGCGTATCGCACCCCAAATCACCCAGCCCCAGCGACAGCGTGAAATCGCAGATATTGCCGCCTGCCCCGAACGGCAGCCCCGATGCACGGGTCAGATTGACGTTTGAGGGGAAGCGCGAATTGTCCTTGTTATACATGAATGTCGCAAGCGCAGTCCAATCGCCAAGATCAAGCAGGCCGGTTACGCCGACATTGTACATATGCCGACCGCGTTCGCGTTCATTGGTGAAGCGGTCGCGGGTGAAACTGTCAGATGTGCGCCGCAGGCCCGTCAGCTTGATCGACAGGGCATCCCCAATCTTCGGCAGATTGACGACGCTTTCCAGATCCAGCGTGTTGAAGCTGCCGTGGCGGACATTGAGCTTGGCGCCCCATTCGCCTGTCGGCTTGGTGTGGCGCACACTGATTGTGCCACCGATCGTGTTGCGCCCGAACAAGGTGCCCTGAGGGCCGCGCAAGACCTCGATCGATTCAATATCGTCAAAATCGATATTGGCCCCGGTGTTGGTGCCCAGAAACACGCCGTCGATCACCATGCCGATGGCCGGATCAAAGGTCTTTTCCAGATCGGCAAAGCTGAGACCGCGGATTGATGCACCCAGCGCCTGTCCTGCGAAATTGATGCGGCTCAATTGCACATTGGGCAGCACGCGCTGCAGGCTGTTCACATCGGTGATTACGAGATTCTGGATGGTCTTGGCATCAACCACGCTGATCGCAATCGGCGTGTCCTGCAAGGTTTCTGTGCGAAACCGCGCGGTCACCACGATTTCCCTGATCGCCTCGGAACTCTCGCCGGTAACATCAGCAGCCTGATCGCCCGATTGCGCATAGGCAGGCGCTGCACAAACCGCAGAACACAACAGAGCGGCGCGGAATAAGGACGCACCTGTGCCTTGATGAATTTTCATAACTCTCCCCCGGGTTGGCGCCATTTTGCAGGCATCTGTTGGCGTGCACGTCTTATTGCGCGCTGGTTGCTCACCCGAGCCTAAGCAACAGGAGCATTGCAATAAGAGCAACTATTCAAAATGGGTGAAGCGGTTAGCCGCAGCAGACAAGGTTTTGATGCTTGTCTTATGACTTTGCGTTCTGTTTGGGCCATGATGGATTGCCCGGACCGGGGTGGCCACCCCGGTCCGGGCGGAAGGGAGCGGATCGTGAAAATGCCGTTCGTTAAGGGACCGAGTTAGAGTAGGATCGCCCCTTTCTTTTCCTTCAGGCCCGAACGGATACCGGGGTTTTGGACCCGGATGACAAGCATGGGATATC
>MEDW01000032.1 GCA_001724215.1 Erythrobacter sp. SCN 62-14
CAATCAGCAGCGCCGCAATCACCGCAGCCCAAGCGAGCATCACCAACAGATTGCCGCGCACCACCTTGAAACTGGCAATGATGGCAGTGAGGAAATCGACCTTGCGATCCACCAGCATCGGCAGACTGATCACTGTCATGGCATAGAAGCCAAGCGCCATGATCCCGCCTACCGCACTGCCCACAGCCAGCATGGAAAGGCCGGCAGGCGTCAGAAAGGCATCGAGGCTTTCGCCGCCAAGTCCGCTCTCTGCCATGAAAATCGCAAAGATTGCGTGCGCAACAATCATCCAGAAGGAAAAGGCGACAAAAACAATCACGCCCATCGAAAGGATCTGATCATCGCCGTGCCCTTTCAAGGCCCCCAGCACACCGCGCCAACTCAAGACCTCAGCAACCTCCCGGCGGCGGCTGGCTTCATAAAGGCCGACCGCCACAAAAGGCGCAACCAGTGGGAAGCCAGCAATTGCCGGAATTAACCATGCGAGTTCTCCGCCCGCCAGCGCTACCCAGCCAATAGCAAGGCCGGTCAACACATAGACCCCGCCGAAAAACAGGCCGAACTGCGGCATCTCCAGAAAATCGCGCCAGCCTGCGCCAAGTGCCTGTGCCAGATCTCGCAAAGCAAGATCGCTCACCACCCGCGCGGGCGGGGCAGGTGGGGGCGCTACAGGCGGCGCCTCGAGTGTGCTCATTCGGGTCCCTCCTCCCGTCGCAATGCGGAAGAGAGATTGCGCGCTCAGGCCGCGCTTGGCAAGTCAGCTTGAATGCGCCCCGGTGATTGCTGAATTGGCCGCCGAAAGCACAGCGCGCACGCTGGCCGTCGCGATATCCTCGTCGATACCGCAGCCCCAGATGGTGCGTCCGTCTGCGCTGCGGCATTCCAGATAGGCAGCGGCCCGCGCGTCTGTGCCCTGACCCAGCGCGTGTTCGGTGTAATCGGTCACTTCAAGTTCCACACCGAACGCCTCGCGCAAAGTTCCCATGACGCTGGAGATCAGGCCATTGCCGCGGCCTGAGACATTTTGTTCAGCGCCTGCCACCGCGATGGTTCCGGCAAAGATGCGCGTGCCATCCGAGGCGCGGCTTTCCTCATAGCGCACCAGTTGGAAATGCTTGGGATGGGTTTTGACGTGGTAGGCGCGGCGGAAAGCGTCCCAGATGTCGGCGGCGTTCAATTCCCGGCCCAGTTCATCGGCCATGCGCTGAACGTGTTTCGAGAAATCAGCCTGCATGCGTTTGGGCAGCTTGAGACCCTGATCTTTCTCCAAGACCCATGCAAACCCGCCCTTGCCGGACTGCGAGTTGACGCGGATGACAGCCTCGTAAGAGCGGCCCAGATCCGCCGGATCAATGGGCAGATAGGGCACGCGCCAGGCTTCATCATTCTGCGTCTCGCGCGCTTCAAAGCCTTTCTTGATCGCGTCCTGATGGCTGCCAGAAAATGCTGTATATACCAGTTCGCCGCCATAGGGGTGGCGTTGGTGGACGGGCAGATCGTTGCAATATTCCACCGTCTCGATCACCCGGTCGATGTCGGAGAAATCAAGCCCCGGCGCAACGCCTTGGGTGTAGAGATTGAGCGCCATGGTGACGAGGCAGCAATTGCCGGTGCGCTCACCATTGCCGAACAAACAGCCCTCAACCCGGTCAGCGCCTGCCATCAAGCCGAGTTCCGCCGCCGCCACGCCCGTGCCGCGATCATTATGGGTGTGAAGGCTGATCACGGCCTTCTCACGCCCCGGCAGGTTGCGGCAGAAATATTCGATCTGATCGGCGTATATGTTGGGGGTCGCCGCCTCCACCGTTGCAGGCAGATTGAGGATGATCGGGTGTTCGATGGTGGGCTGCAAAACCTCCATCACCGCCGCGCAGACCTCGATCGAGAAATCGAGTTCGGCGGTGGAGAAAGTCTCCGGGGAATATTGGAAATGCCAATCCGTGCCGGGATATTGCGCGGCCTGGTCGCGCATCACCTTGGCGCCTGCGACCGCGATGGCTTTCACTTCGTCCTTCGACATGCGGAACACAATGTCGCGCCACGCCGGGCTGACAGCGTTGTAGAGGTGGACAATCGCCGCGCGCGCGCCTTCGAGGCTGGCAAAGCTGGTGCGGATCAAGTCTTCGCGGCTCTGCGTCAGAACCTGAACTGTCACGTCTTCTGGGATAGCATCCGATCTGACCAGCCCTGAGATAAAGTCGAACTCGGTTGCCCCGGCGCTGGGAAAGCCGATCTCGATTTCCTTAAGGCCGATTTCTACCAGCAAATCGAAAAAGCGGCGCTTTTTCACCGCATCCATCGGATCAATGATCGATTGGTTGCCATCGCGCAGATCGGTCGAAAGCCAGCGCGGGGCTTTCTCGATCAGGCGGCTGGGCCATTGGCGGTTCGGCAAATCAATCTGGCCAAAGGCACGATATTTGGCGGAAGGGTTTTTCAGCATAGTCATCGGTAAAGCTTTTCGCGAAAAGGTAAGGCTATCAGGCGGCTGTTCCCTTGAGCGGTGCGCCGCGCCGGATACCCCGCACGCGCGCTGTCACGCCCAAGGGCGTGTAAGTCGAAGCAGCAGCAGGCCAATGTTCCGCGTCATATTCTTGCCCTAGGCGAAAAACCCGAGAAAAGGCAAGGCAGGATTTACCCCTGTTTGCGCAATCAATCGGCAAAGCAGGCGCTTGGCTGATTGGCTTTTGTCACCCACAGCGCGCATCGCGAATAATATTCTGCGCATCGAGCATCAGATTAAGCCGTGGGTTGGTGGGATCAGGATTGATAAAACCCGGGCTGCCAAAAGCGACGAAACGAATATTATCGCTGCGCCCCAATGTCTTGACGATATCGAGCCGAGTGGCTTCATCAGCAAGCTTGCCAATAAATGGGCCCATGCGATTTGCCCCGCAAGTGGCTGAGGCGGGATCGGTTGCAGTGCCTGGGAGAAAGGGGCCGGGCGCCGCGCCGGGCAGCGGCTTGGCGATGCGCGGAGCAACTTTTGCCTCGGCCGCAGGTGCAGGCGTCGGGGTGTTTGCATTGATGCGCTGGGCAAAGGCATCGGCCTCGGCCGCCGGATCAACAGCCTCGGCCTCCTTGCTGCAAGCCGCCAGTGCAAGCGTCGCGGCAGCGGTGACAAGCAAGGTCGCGATTCGGATCATGATAAGCCCCCGTAAACTCGATACCACTCGTCCAAGCGCTCGTAGTTTTACACGAATATGACAAGCTTCAAGAATCAGCGGCGACGCAGGCGCTCATGGGTCAGTTGGTCGACCCGCGTGACGCCCATCAAGCGCATACCCCTTTCGATCTCGTCCTTGAGGATACCAAGAGCGCGTTCAACGCCTTCCTGCCCGGCGGCGGCCAGCGCGTAAAGATAAAGCCTGCCGCCCGAAGCTGCACTTGCTCCTGCACACAAGGCTTTGAGCGCATGGGTGCCGCGCCTGATGCCGCCATCGCAGATAATCTCGATTTGCCCGCCCACCGCATCGACAATTTCGGGGAGCTGATCGAAGGGCGCGCGCGAGCCGTCCAATTGCCTGCCGCCGTGATTGGAGATCATGATCGCATCGGCGCCGATTTCCACCGCGCGGCGCGCATCGGCTGCGCTCATCACGCCTTTCAATACAAATGTCCCGCCCCATTGCTCGCGGATCGCGGCGGCTGTGCGCCAATCCATCGAGGTATCGAGCATGGTGTTGAAATATTCCGCGATGCTCACCGCCTTGTTCGTGCCCTCGGCAACGTGGGTGTCGAGATTGGGCAGGCGGAATTTCTCGCGAAACAGATAATCCAGCGTCCAGCGCGGGCGGGTGGCATAACTGATCACGCTGGCAGGGGTAAAGCGGGGCGGGGTGGTGAAGCCAGAACGCAAGCACCGCTCTCGCTTGCCCGAAACAATGGTGTCGACCGTCAGCGCCAGTGCATCAAAGCCCGCCTGCTGACAGCGTTCGATCATGTGGGTGTTCAGCCCCTTGTCCTTGTGGACATAGAGCTGGAACAGCTTGGGGCCGGAGGTGAGCGCAGCAATTTCCTCGATGGAGCGCGTCGCAAGGCTGGAAATGCCGAACCACAGCCCGAATTTCTCCGCCGCGCGGGCGACTGCCGTTTCGCCCTGCCAGTGGAAAGCGCGCTGCACCGCCGTGGGCGAAAGCATCAGGGGGAGGGCGGATTTGCGCCCGAGGATGGTGCAGGAGGTGTCAATTTCGGCGACCCCTGCCAGCACATCGGGGACCAGATCGACATTCGCAAAGGCGGCGGTGTTCCTTGCCTTGGTCAGTTCATCATCCGCTGCCCCGTCGATATAATCGAATACGGGGAAGGGCAGGCGCGCTTGGGCGAGACTGCGGAAATCATCAATGTTGTGGCAATCGGACAGGCGCATAATTGCAGCGCCTGCCCGATTGGTGGTGCTGTGTCGAGTGGACTTTCTTACTGCTTTTCGAAAGCCGCGCTGATGGTAAGTTCAACATCCTTGCTGACCACCGGCACGCCGTAATTCACGCCCCATTGGGTGCGATCCATCATCCCGCGCGCGTGGAAGCCGACGGTTTCCTTCTTGTTGAAGGGGTTCACGCCTGCGCCTGAAAACTCAACGGCCAGCATCACCGGGCCGGTTTTGCCGTTGATGGTGAGATCACCGGTGACACTGGCGGTCATATCGCCTGTCTTGGTGACTTCGCGCGAGACAAATGTGGCCATGCCGGGTTCAGGTCCGAAGAAATCGGGGGCTGCGCCGTCCTTGCCTGCGCGCAGCAGGTGTTCTTTCAAACCCGCGCTGGCCACTGTCACATCGGCAATCGGCACCATGATTTCGAACGTGGCGGCTTCAATATTGGCCGGATCAAGCTCCATCGTGCCCGAAATATCGCCGAAAATGCCGAAATAGTCGTTGAAACCGAAATGGCTCACATTCCACTTCACCAGCGTGTGGCCGGGATCGAGCGTATAGCTGCCCGCTGCAACGCGCGAGGGGTCTTGGGCGCCGGGAACTTCTGGCGTGCCTTGAGCAAACAGCATTGGTCCGGCCAGAATCGCGCCACCGGTTACAGCGAGAGTTGCAAAAGCAGCGGCGGCAAAGGTTGTGGCTTTCATCGGGAATTGGTCCTCCTGTTTGATACAGGGTCCCAACCCCCGATGCTTGCGCAAGGTTCCGCAGCTTGCCGCGTCAGTTCTTCGACTTGTCGACGAGCTTGTTGGCGGCAATCCACGGCATCATCGCGCGCAGTTTCTCACCGGTCTGCTCGATCGGGTGAGCAGCCGCGGCCTTGCGCGCGGCCTTCAATTCCGGCTGGCCAGCGCGGTTATCGAGCACGAAGTTCTTCACGAAACGGCCCGACTGGATGTCGGCCAGCACGCGCTTCATTTCGGCCTTGGTTTCATCCGTGATGATACGCGGCCCGGTGGTGATGTCGCCATATTCCGCCGTGTTGCTGATCGAATAGCGCATATTGGCGATGCCGCCTTCGTAGAGCAGATCGACGATCAGCTTGGTTTCATGGAGGCACTCGAAATAGGCCATTTCGGGGGCGTAGCCTGCCTCAACCAGCGTTTCGAAGCCGGCCTGAATAAGGTGGGTGATCCCGCCGCACAGCACCGCCTGTTCGCCGAACAGATCGGTTTCGCACTCTTCCTTGAAATTGGTTTCAATGATGCCCGAACGGCCGCCACCCACGCCGCTGGCATAGGCAAGCGCGACTTCGTGTGCGCTGCCGGTCGCGTCCTGATGGATCGCGATAAGGCAGGGCACGCCCCCGCCGCGCTGATATTCGCTGCGCACTGTGTGCCCCGGCCCCTTGGGCGCGATCATGATAACGTCGATATCGGCAGGCGGCTCGATCAGGCCGAAATGCACGTTGAGGCCGTGGGCAAAGGCGAGCGCGCTGCCCGGCTTCATGTGGCCTTTCAGGTCATTTTCCCAGATGCCGGCCTGATGTTCGTCCGGAGCCAAAATCATCAACACATCGGCCCACTTGGCGGCCTCGGTGTTGGAAAGCACTTTGAACCCGGCGTCTTGCGCCTTCTTGGCGGTGGCGGAGCCTTCGCGCAGCGCAATCGCCACTTCGGCAACGCCCGAATCGCGCAGGTTCTGAGCATGGGCGTGGCCTTGGCTGCCATAGCCGACAATCGCGATCTTCTTTGCCTTGATCAGGTTCAGATCAGCATCGGCGTCGTAATAAACTTTCATTTTTTCTACCCTCGTTCTGTTTGTCGTCATGCTGAACTTGTTTCAGCATCCACCCGGCCCCAGCACCTGCGCTTGCGGATAGATGGACCCTGAACCAAGTTCAGGGTGACGGAATGGAAAATCTCGTATCAGGCGCCCTCGGCCCCGCGCATCATGCCAACGACGCCCGAACGGCCAACCTCAACAAGTCCCAGCCCGCGCATCAGCGCGACGAAGCTGTTGATCTTTTCGGGCGCGCCGGTGAGTTCGAACACAAAGCTGGTGGTGGTGGTGTCAACCACATGAGCGCGGAAGATTTCCGCCACCCGCAGGGCCTCCACCCGCTTGTCGCCCGTGCCTGCCACCTTGATCAGCGCCAGCTCGCGCTCAACATGGGGGCCAGCTTCGGTGAGGTCGATCACCCGGTGCACCGGCACCAGCCGTTCGAGCTGCGCTTCGATCTGGTCGATCACCTGCGGCGGGCCGTTGGTGACGATGGTGATGCGGCTGACAGCGTGATCTTCAGTGATGTCGGCCACAGTCAGGCTGTCGATGTTGTATCCGCGCGCGGTGAACAGTCCGGTGATCTTGGCCAAAATGCCCGGCTCATTATCGACTGTGACAGTAAGGACGTGCCGCTCGGAGGGGCCTTCGGTGATTTTCATGGTGTTTGCTTTCCCGTGAGGGCCTCAGACCAGCGCCTTGGCTTCATCATCCATGGTGCCATCCACCGCATCGCCATAAAGGATCATGTCGGTGTGGGCTGCACCTGATGGGATCATCGGCAGGCAATTGGCGTCTTGGGCAACCAGGCAATCGACCATCACCGGCCCATCATGGGCAAGCATGGCGGCAATCCCTGCCTCAAGCTCGCTTTCATCATGGATGCGGATGCCTTTCCAGCCATAAGCCTCGGCGAGGCGGACGAAATCGGGCAGGCTGTCCGAGTAGCTGTTCGAATAGCGGCTTTCATAGGTCAGCTCCTGCCATTGGCGCACCATCCCCATATATTCATTGTTGAGGATGAACACCTTGACCGGCAGGCGATATTGCGAGGCCGTGCCAAGTTCCTGAATATTCATCTGGATGCTGGCCTCGCCCGCAATGTCGATCACCAGCGCATCAGGGTGGCCAAGCTGCGCGCCGATGGCAGCAGGCAGGCCATAGCCCATCGTGCCAAGCCCGCCGCTGGTGAGCCACTTATTGGGATCGTCAAAGCCGAAATATTGCGCTGCCCACATCTGATGCTGGCCGACTTCGGTGGTGATGATCGGCTTTTGCGCGTGGGTCATCGCGTAAAGCTGCTCAATCGCCTTTTGCGGCATGATCATATTGGGGTGCTTGGCCGAACGCGGCGGATAGGCAAGGCATTCGCGCGCGCGCCAACCGGCAATGCGGGCCTTCCATTCGCCCAAATCTTCGGCCTTGCGCGTCCCCCATGCGGCGATCATCTGTTCCAGTACTGTCGCGCAATCGCCCACGATCCCCAGATCAACTGGCACCGTCTTGTTGATCGAAGAGCGATCAATATCGATGTGGATCTTCTTGGAATGGGGCGAGAACGCATCGAGCCTGCCCGTCACCCGGTCATCAAAGCGCGCACCAATGCACACCATCACATCGGCCCGGTTCATCGCCATGTTGGCTTCGTAAGTGCCGTGCATGCCCAGCATCCCCAGCCAATCGGGGTGCACGCTGGGAAAAGCGCCAAGCCCCATCAGCGTGGAGGTGACAGGCGCGCCTGTCATGTCCTGAAATGCGCGCAGCAATTCCGATGCGCGCGGGCCGGAATTGATCACGCCGCCACCGGTGTAAAGGATCGGAGCCTTGGCGCTGGCGATCAGCTCGACCGCTTCGATGATCTGTTCAGCAGGCGCCACCATCTGCGGTGCATAGCGGTGCGATCCGGCGCGCACCAAGGCGCGGCGCTCGGAAGGAACCGCGATCTGCACGTTCTTCGGAATGTCGATCACGACCGGGCCGGGGCGGCCGGTGGTGGCAATGCGGAAGGCTTCTTTGATCGTCGCGGCCAGATCAGCCGGGTCTTTGACCAGATAATTATGCTTGGTGCAGTGGCGCGTGATGCCGATGGTGTCCGCTTCCTGGAAGGCGTCCGTCCCGATCAAGGCGGTGGGGACCTGTCCGGTGATAACCACCAAGGGAATCGAATCCATCCACGCATCGGCAATCCCGGTGATCGCATTGGTCGCGCCGGGGCCCGAGGTAACCAGCACCACGCCGGGCTTGCCGGTGGCGCGGGCATAGCCTTCTGCGGCGTGGGCCGCGCCCGCTTCGTGGCGCACCAGGATGTGGCGAATGCGTTCATCGCCAAACAATTCGTCATAGATCGGCAGCACCGCGCCCCCGGGATAGCCGAACACGAATTCCACGCCCTGTTCGATCAGGCATTGGACGAGAATCGCCGCACCGCTCATCGGGGTGGCGGTTGAGGGCGAGGGGGCGGATTGATCCGGCTGACCGGTCACTGGACTTGCTCCATTCCGGCAAGGCCTGCGAGGGTGGCAGGCTTGCGCTGGGTGTGCGATAAAAAACCGGCCCGATGCCCTATCGCATCGAGCCGTCTAGCAAGCGCCCTATGCGTCAGATTATGCCAAGTCAAGCGCTATCTGCGTAATAATGATGCGAATTGATCTTGTATTGAGATATTTTCGTATCCCTCCGACGCCGCCACCCGTGGCCAGTCAGTCGGTGGCTGCCGCCGGAACCATGTGAACTGCCGCTTGGCATAGTTGCGGGTGGCCTGTTGCCCTGCGGCAATCATCTCGGGCAAGGATATCTCTGCTGCAAGATAGGCCGCGATTTCGGGCACGCCGATGGCGCGCATCACTGGCAGATCAGGGTCAAGCTCGCGCATCAGCAAGCGCTCGACTTCCTCAATAGCGCCCGCTTCCAGCATGGCGGCAAAGCGCACATCACAGCGGGAATAGAGCCACGCACGATCCGGCAGCAGGATGAGCGGATAGAGCGTGACGTCCTCGCCGATGCCACCTGCCTTGGCGAGTTGCCAATCAGCAAGCGTGACGCCGGTTGAACGCTTCACTTCCAGAGCACGTGCGATACGCTGGCGATCAGCGGGATTGAGTTCGCTCGCACGCAGGGGATCTTCGATCTGCAGCAGGCGGTAGGCTGCTTCTTCCGAAAGACTGCGCACGGCAGCTCGCACCGCCGGATCGATTTCAGGAATCGGCGCAATCCCATCAAGCAGGACGCGCAGATACAGCCCTGTGCCCCCGACCAGCACCGGAACCGCGCCTTCGTCATGCAGCTGTTCAATCTCGGAGCGCGCGCGCGCGGCCCATGCGGCAGCCGAACAGGCTGCGGCCCCGTCCCAATCGCCGAACAGACGGTGTTCAATCCCGCCCATCTCGGCAGTCGTCGGGCGGGCCGATAGCACCTGCAGATCAGCATAGACCTGCGCGCTGTCCGCATTGAGGATGACTGCGCGGCGGCCTGTCTTTTCCAGACTTTGCGCAAGACGCACGGCCAATGCGCTCTTGCCGCTGGCGGTTGGCCCTGCAATGAGCGCGAGCGGCCGGTTGCTCAGGTCATGAAAAGGAGATTTGCGAGTGCTCATTGCGCGGCTGATAGCAGATGGCAGCTTGATGGAAACATCAGAGCTTGGCGACAGGCTGGCACAGCGCGGTTTTACGCTGGCCGAGGCCGCGCCATTGGCGAGCATGCCCGAAGTGACCGCGCTGCGCATCAGCGGCGGCGCAGCGGCAGACTTGCTTGCTGCGCTCGACGCCATCATCGCACCGCGTGCCGCGCTGGTGAGTGCGCAGGAAATTGCCATTCCGCGGGTGTTTGTCTCGGACATGGATTCGACCATGATCGGGCAGGAATGCATTGATGAGCTGGCTGATTACGCGGGGATCAAGCCGCAGATCGCCGAAATCACCGAGCGCGCGATGCAGGGCGAACTCGATTTTGAAGCGGCCTTGCGCGAACGCGTCGCGCTGCTGGCTGGCCTTGATGAAAGCGCGATTGCAACCTGCCTGGGAGAGCGCATCCGCGCAACACCGGGAGCTCGGGTGCTGGTGCAGACCTTGGCCGCGCTTGGCAGTCGCTGCGTCCTCGTCACCGGCGGCTTTCATCATTTTGCCGATCCGGTCGCAGAAAGCCTCGGCTTTCACCGCGTGGTCGGCAATCGGCTGGAAGTAGCAGAGGGCAAGCTGACCGGGGGCCTGATCGGTGAAATCACCGATGCAGGCGTCAAGGCAGCGGTACTTGGTCAGGAAGCAGCAAGCGCAGGCGAGGGAACGCACAGCCTTGCCACCGGCGACGGGGCCAATGACATCCCGATGATCGAAGCAGCAACCTACGGCTTTGCCTACCGCGCCAAGCCCAAAGCGCGCGCCGCCGCCAACGGGCGGGTTGATGGCGAAGATCTGACCGACGTGCTGCGCTTGCTCGGTATTCCAGAGGCGAACTGGCGAGGGAGGTGAGGTCCATTGGGGGGACTATCATTAAGACTATTTACACAAGTGTCAGTAATGGTAGAACATCCATCGAGACCGCTCGTCTGAGGAAATTTTGCTCCATGTCTGTGCTTGCACCCGATTACAGCAATATGTTCGCCACTGATGGCACCGTGCTGCGCCATCCTGAACGGCCCGAACCGCGCTATCGCCCCTTGCGCGCGATCAAGAGCTTTCAGGCGCTGATCAAGGACAAGGAAGACACAAGCCTCGTCTTCAAGATTTTCGAATCGCTTCCCTCAGGCAGCTTCATGACCCGTGCGCGCGATTTGTGCTTGTCCGAACAAGGCGAAATGCTGCGGGCGACCGAGCCGTTTCTGCCCGAAATTCTCGATGATCACGCCACCTTGCGCCGCACGCCCAAGGGCAGCTTGGCCCATGCCTATTGCGATTTCATGGAAGCCGAAGGTCTCACCGCCGCCGGGTTGGTGGCTGAGGCGGAGAGCCTTGGCCGCACCAAATTCCCTGATCTTTTGCAATGGTTCATGGAGCGTTCGCGCGACACGCATGATCTGTTCCATGTGCTCACAGGCTATGGCCGCGATGCGCTGGGCGAACAATGCGTGCTCTTGTTCACCCATGGCCAGTCGCCTTCGCAGGGCCATCTGCTGATCGGCTATGCGGGCGCTGCCAATATCAAGAAGATGGTCAAGGAAAGCGCGGCCCCGGTTGTGGGCGCGGTGCGCGAGGCGCATCGCACTGGCAAGGGCGCGCCCAGCCTGATGGCGCAATCGATCCGCGAACTGCTGCCGCAGCCGCTTGAGGATGTGCGCGCCAAGCTGCGCATCCCTGCGCCGGTGCTCTATCAGGAATGCCACCGCATCTGGCGCGCTGAGGGTATCAATCCCTATGATCTGCTCGGCAATCCGGCGAGCGAGGCTGAGCCGGAATTGCTGGCGGCCTGAGGCGAGAGGAGGATAGGCGCGATGTCTCTGACCGAACTTCCGCTGGTTGCTCCTGAACGCCGCACTTCGCGCTTTCGCCCGCTGAAAGCGCTGCATCACTTCCGCAAGCTCGTCGCCGACAAAGAAGACACCGAACAAGTCTTCCACATCATCGAGGCGATGAAGGGTAAGGCAAGCCACCGGCAGGCGTGGGATTTCATCGCTTCGCCGCAAGGCCAGCGCTTTCTGGTAGAGGCGGTCGATATTCCCGCGATGCTCGATGATCATGCGCGCTGGGCCGATTGCGGGCCTAACAGCGTGGCGGCCCATTACATCGCCTTCATGAAGCGCGAGGGGCTGTCAGCTGCGGGCCTCGTGGCCGAAAGCAATAAGTGGCAGCCCGCCCACGAACGCCCGCAAGACCTGACCCAGTGGTATTTTGATCGCCTGCGCGACACGCATGATCTGTTTCATGTGCTCACCGGCTATGGCCGCGATGCGCTGGGCGAGGCGAGCCTCCTGGCCTTTAGCTATCAGCAGAATCACAACGCCGGCATTCTGTTCATCGCCTATGCCGGCGCGCGCCAGATCAAAAAAGTGACGCGCACTGCCGCGCCGCTGTTTGACGCGATCCGTGAAGGCCGCGCGCTCGGCCGGGCGGCAGCGAAAATCGCGCATCAGGATATCGCCGCACTCATGGCCGAGGATATTGATGCGGCCCGTACGCGGCTGAATATCGGCAAGCCGCTGGCCTATCACGAGTGCCTGCGCATCCTTGAGAGCGAAGGCATCTTGAGCGAACAGCTCGCCTTAGGCAGCGCACAGGCGGCCTAGCGAAAGCGCTGGAGGGACGCTTATCCCTCCATCCAGTCCTTGAAAAAGCTTTCATGCGCCGCGCGCAGGTCTGTGAGCGGCACGCCCAGCAGACTATCTCCGCCGACCGTACCAACCCGCTGCAACCCAATCTGCGCGGTTTCATCATCGCGCGTGCCTTTGGCCATTTGTGCGTTCAGCGCCGCCACATCGGGGACAGTCACCAAATAGCGGCCCTGATCCTCGCCAAACCACCACTGAGCCGCGGTGTATTCGGGATTGGCGATAACGTCCGCACCCAGACCGCTTGCCAGCGCCATTTCAGCCAGCGCCACCGCTAGCCCGCCGTCGGACAGATCGTGCACCGCATTCACCAGCCCATCGGCGATCAACTCACGGATGATCTCGCCTGCGTTGCGTTCAATGGTGAGGTCGGTCGGCGGAGTGCGCCCGCCTTCGATGCCCTTGATCTCGCGCAGCCAGAGCGACTGGCCAAGATGCGAGCGGGTCGGATCAGGCCGCGCCCAGAATTCCGGGCCAACCAGATAGATCGCATCGCCCGCAGCCTTGAAGCGCATGGTCATCATTTGGGAGATGTCTTCGATGATGCCGACCCCGCCAATCGCAGGCGTGGGCAGGATGGCGCTCCCGCCGCCGGTTGCCTTGCTTTCGTTGTAAAGCGAAACATTGCCGCTCACGATCGGGAAATCGAGCGCGCGGCAGGCATCGCCCATGCCTTCCAGCGCGTGGACCAGTTGCGCCATGATTTCGGGCCGCTGGGGGTTCGCAAAATTGAGGCAGTTGGTCACCGCCAAGGGCCGCGCACCCACGGCGCACAAGTTGCGGAACGCCTCGGCAATCGCCTGCTTGCCGCCTTCGTAAGGGTCAGCAAAGACATAGCGCGGGGTGCAATCGGTGCTGATCGCCAGCGCTTTATTCGTGCCATGCACCCGCACCACGCCCGCATCGCCGCCGGTCTGGAGCGTATCGCCACCAACCTGCGAATCATATTGTTCGGCAATCCAGCGGCGCGAGGCAAGATCGGGCGAGGCCATCAGCTTGAGCAAATCTGCGCCCGGATCCTCACACACCGGGACATGATCCAAAGGCTTCACGCCCGCCCATGCCTTGTATTCCTCGCGGCTGAGATAGGGCCGATCATAAAGCGGCGCATCGGCAGCGAGCGGGCCCAAGGGGATATCGCAGACCACCTCGCCATTGAATTCCAGCACCATGTGGCCGGTATCGGTGACTTCGCCGATCACCGCGAAATCGAGTTCCCACTTGCGGAAAATCGCCTCGGCCATGGCCTCTTTGCCGGGCTTCAAGACCATGAGCATCCGCTCCTGGCTTTCCGACAGCATCATTTCATAGGGCGTCATGCCGGTTTCGCGGCAGGGCACGGCGTTCATGTTGAGGCGGATGCCCGCCTTGCCATTGGTCGCCATTTCTACGCTGGAGGAGGTGAGGCCCGCAGCGCCCATGTCCTGAATGGCGACAATCGCATCGGTCGCCATCAGTTCGAGGCAGGCTTCGATCAGCAGCTTTTCGGTGAAGGGATCGCCGACCTGCACCGTAGGCCGCTTGGCCTCGGCATCCTCGCCAAAGTCGGCGCTGGCCATGGTTGCGCCGTGGATGCCATCGCGTCCGGTCTTGCTGCCGACATAGACGATCGGGTTGCCTACGCCGGTCGCCGCCGAATAGAAAATCCGGTCCGCATCCGCGATGCCGACAGTCATGGCGTTCACAAGGATATTGCCATCATAGGCGGGGTGGAAATTGGTCTCGCCCGCCACTGTCGGCACACCCACGCAGTTGCCATAGCCGCCGATGCCCGCAACCACGCCTTGCACCAGATGCTTCATCTTGGGGTGATCGCGCCGGCCAAAGCGCAGCGCATTGGCATTGGCGATAGGCCGCGCGCCCATGGTGAAAACATCGCGCAGGATGCCGCCGACGCCCGTCGCTGCGCCCTGATAGGGCTCGATATAGGAGGGGTGGTTGTGGCTCTCCATCTTGAAGATGGCCGCCTGGCCATCACCGATATCGATCACGCCCGCATTCTCGCCGGGGCCGCAAATCACCCACGGGGCTTGCGTAGGCAGCTTCTTCAAATGGAGGCGCGAGGACTTGTAGCTGCAATGCTCCGACCACATCACCGAAAAGATACCGAGTTCGACAAGGTTCGGCTCACGCCCAAGCGCGTGAAGCACGCGCTCATATTCCTCAGAAGAAAGGCCGTGCTGTTCGACGATTTCAGGGGTGATTGCAGTCATTCTCAAGGCTCCTTGGCGCTGCGCCTTAGATCACCTGTCCGACCACGCCAAGCCGCGCCGCACCTTGATTCCGCGATTTGTGCTCACCCAGGCGCCAAGCGCAGTGATAAGCCCAAAAGCGGCAAAGGCTTGCAAGGGGATGGCGGCGCTCATTTCGGCAGGGTGGGGCGCAAACCAGTTCACCGCTTGCAAAAGCAGCATCACCATCATGAGCACCACAGGCGGCCCAATCGGACCGCGCGTGCGGCTCATATAAAAGGCAAAGGCTCCGCCGATCAAAGCCAATTCAAGCGGCATCGCGGCCCACGGATAATCCCACAGTCCAAGCCCATGTTTGGGCGGTGCGCCTGCCAAAGTCAGATCCGCCGGATGCACCAGCCAATCGAGCACCCAGTGCGACAGCACCACCAGTCCTGCCAACCCACCGCCCAAAGGATTGCGCTGCCATAAGGTCACAATTCCGACAAAGACCGCCGCAAACACAAATGTACCGGCAAGACTGTGCGTGTAGGGCATGTGATAAAGGTCGAATGGCACCATGACACTGGCTGCGGGGTCAATCCGCATCTTCTCCACACCAACAAGGGCAAGACTGAAGAAAGCCCAGTCAACCAATTGCGCTGCCACAAACAACGTCCCCAGTTTGGGGCTATGGGGGCTGACAGCAGCGGCGATGAACGCAGGCGCGAAGTGACCGATAAACACGCCCCTCTTATGGGACGAATTTCAGCGTTGTGTAAGTCGCAATCGTGCTGGCGGCGCCAGTGGCAAAGGCGCCCCACAGAATGTCCTTCACACTGATATGGGTCGCCCACACCTTGAACACTGCCTGACTGGTGAGGTCAAACGTCGCATAGCACAGCGCGCCCAAAAGCACGCCGTTCAGCAAGGTCGTCATCACCGAACCGGCCTCAACACCCGGGCGCACCGCGAACCACACCATGCCGGCCAAGTAGATAAAGTAAAAGGCAAGCGCCGCGCCCCAGTTGACGTCCTCGGCCATGATTTCGCCAATCACCGGTTGATAAAGATTGGGCGCCGCCCAGCGCAGCCACACCGCATCCATTGCGCCGAACGCCAGCGCCGCTGTAACATAGGCAACAACCCATTTGATCATCCGAGAATTCCCCTTTTGCAGGTGCTTTGCGCATCACCTTGCGCACGCAGCCTTGACCATGGCTCTTACGAGCGTCAATGCTGCAAGCCATGGACGAGGGTAAAGGTTCCGCCGCAACTGGCGATGATATCGCACATCTGAGCTTTGAGCAGGCCTTGGCCGCGCTTGAGGATATCGTAAAACAGCTGGAACGCGGCGATGTGCCGCTCGACCAGTCGATCACGCTTTACGAACGCGGAGAGGCCTTGCGGGCGGCCTGTCAGGCACGGCTTGATGCAGCCAGCGCGCGGATTGAGCGAATCGTAACCGGTGCTGGCGCAGCAGCCACCGGCACGCAGCCGTTTGACGCCGAAGGGTGAGCGTGATGCTGGTTGATACCGCTGGCGACCTGCTCGCCGAAAGCCTCAAACAGGTTCAGGCCGAAATCGATTCGGTGTTTGATGCGATGCTGCCCGTGCCCGCCGATACCAGCGCGCGGCTGGTCGAAGCGATGCGCTATGCCGCTATCGGCGGCGGCAAGCGGGTGCGCCCGCTGCTTGTTGTCAGCACCGCGAGCCTGTTTGGCGTCAACCGGGAATCCGCCCTGCGCGCAGGCGCAGCAATCGAAGCGATCCACGTCTATTCGCTGATCCATGATGACCTGCCGTGCATGGATAATGATGACATGCGTCACGGCAAGCCCACCCTGCACAAGGTGTTCGACGAGGCCACCGCCGTGCTGGCGGGTGATGCGCTCCACGCGCTGGCCTTCGAAATTCTTGCCGAAGTGGAAACCAGCTCAGATCCCTTCACCCGCAGCGAGTTGATCCTCACACTTGGGCAGGCCAGCGGCATGAACGGGATGGCGGGCGGCCAGATGATGGACATGGTCGCCGATGAAGAAGGCGTGCAGTACGATCTGCACACTATCACGCGCCTGCAACAGCTGAAAACCGGCGCACTGCTCGCCGCCAGTGTTGAAATGGGCGCGATTCTTGGCAAGGTTGCGCCGCAAGGCCGCGCTCCGTTGCGGGCCTATGCCCGAGACATTGGCCTTGCCTTTCAGATTGCCGATGATCTGCTTGATGTCGAAGGCGATGAAGACAAGGCGGGCAAGGCCCTGCGCAAGGACGAAGAACAGGGCAAACAGACGTTCGTCACGCTGATGGGTGTGGACAAAGCCCGCGAACAAGCGCGCGCGCTGGTCGATCAAGCCATCGGGCATTTGTCGATCTATGGGCAGGAAGCCGATGTCTTGCGCGCGCTCGCACGCTTCATCGTTGAACGTGATCGCTGATCAGCAGCGACTTATCTAGCGCAGGGCAGGGGAGAGCAGAGCCATGACACGCCGCGTCGGGATTTACCCCGGAACTTTTGATCCGATCACGCTGGGCCATGCCGACATTATCCGGCGCGGCTCGAAACTGGTGGACTGGCTGATTATTGGCGTCACCACAAACCCATCCAAGAACCCGATGTTTTCTACGCAAGAACGCTTTGCCATGGTCGAACGCGAAGTGGCTCGCCTTGGTCTTGGCAATGTCGAGGTGGTGGGGTTCAATGCCCTTTTGGTTAAGTTCGCACAGAAACAGGGCGCCAGCGTTATCATCCGTGGCCTGCGCGCGGTGGCGGATTTCGAATATGAATATCAGATGGCAGGCATGAACCAGCAGCTCGATGAGGAGGTCGAGACCGTGTTCCTCATGGCCGATGTGTCGTTGCAACCCATTGCCTCCAAATTGGTCAAGGAAATTGCGATGTATGGCGGCGATATCTCGCGCTTCGTCAGCGATCCCGTGCGCGCCGATGTCGAAGCCCGCGTGCGCCAGCATGGGCTCAAGGGCGACTATTGAACGCGTTGGCGGGCCGCCGCGATCATTCATTGAGTTGTCAGGGGCGAACGGCTAGAGCGCGGCCTGCTTACTCGGGATAAAGCCATGACCAAGACTGCATCTTTCCTTTCCATCGGCAAACTGGCGCTGGCGGCGCTGATGGCTGGGCTGTTGATGATCCCGGCCGCGCCTGCCTTGGCGCAGAAAGGACGCAAGGCCCCGCCAATCGCGCTGGGTGATGATCTTTCCGAAGACGAAAAGCGCGAGCGTACCGAAGGCCTTGGGGAAGCAAAAGTCTATCCGCCGGTCAATTTCGATCAGAGCGTCGAACCGGAAAATATCTGGGTGCTTGATCTCTCGAACGGCCAGCGCGTGAAAGCCCGCCTGATGCCCGAATGGGCTCCCGCTCACGTCGAGCGCATCAAGAAACTTACCCGCGAAGGCTTTTACAACGGAGTGATCTTCCACCGCGTCATTGAAGGGTTCATGGCTCAGGGCGGTGATCCCACCGGCACAGGGCAGGGCGGTTCAGAACTTCCCGATCTCAAGGCGGAGTTTAACCCGATGCCGCACGTGCGGGGCACTTTGTCGATGGCGCGTGCAGCAGCCGAAGACAGTGCCAACAGCCAGTTCTTCATCGTTTTCTACCCGCGCTTCAGCCTCGACAAGCGTTATACGAATTTCGGCCGCGTTATCGAAAACATGGACGGGGTGGATGCAATCGTCCGGGGTGAGCCGCCGGAAAATCCCACGCGGATTGTGCAGGCCTCGCTCTTGAGTGACAATCTCCCGCCGCCTGCGCTGCCGAAACTCAGCAACGATCAGGCGATCACCGCCGATATGCTGAGCGCGCCGCGGACCCAGTAACCCCACGCATAAGGGGCCTTGCGATTTTGCGGCACGGCGTTAGGGGCCGCTGCCCATGAAGGTCGATCTGTTTGATTTTGAACTCCCGCAAGAACGCATCGCGCTGCGGCCCGTGCGTCCGCGCGACGCCGCGCGCATGCTGGTGGTGCGCGGCAATAATGCGCCGTTTGAAGACAGGGGCGTGCGCGATCTGCCGCAGCTTCTCAATCCGGGCGATGTGCTGGTGTTCAACGACACCCGCGTGATCCCTGCACAACTGGAAGGCCGCCGCGCCGATGGTGAGGCGAAGATCGGCGCAACCTTGCACAAACGGATGGATCTCAGGCGCTGGCAAGCCTTCGTGCGCAACGCCAAGCGGGTGAAAGAGGGCGACAGCCTCGTGTTCGGGGGCGGGGTGACCGCAATTGCCGAGGCGCGTCATGGCGATGGCTCGATCACACTGTTCTTCGAGGGCACAGAACCGGTCGAAGTGCTGCTCGACCGCGCAGGCACCATGCCGCTGCCTCCCTATATCGCCCAGAAACGCGGCGTCGATGCGCAGGATCTCGAAGATTACCAGACCATGTTTGCCGCCCAAGATGGCGCGGTTGCAGCCCCGACAGCCTCGCTCCATTTTACGCCGCGTCTGGTTGACGCAATCGACGCCGCCGGCATTGGCCGAGCCATGCTCACCCTCCATGTGGGGGCAGGCACCTTCCTCCCGGTGAAGGCAGAGGACACCGAGGATCACCAGATGCACGCCGAATTCGGGCGAATTAGCCAGACGACCGCCGATCAGCTCAATGCAGCGCGTGCGGCGGGCGGGCGGATCATTGCGGTGGGAACCACCTCGCTGCGCCTGCTTGAAAGCGCGGTCGATGAAGACGGCGTGATCCACCCTTTTGCAGGCGACACCAGCATCTTCATTACACCGGGATACACATTGCGCGGTGTCGATGGATTGATGACCAATTTTCACCTGCCCAAATCCACCCTGATGATGCTGGTCAGCGCGTTGATGGGGCGTGAACGCATGATGGCCGCCTATGCCCATGCGATTGCAAATGAGTATCGCTTTTATTCCTACGGCGATTCCTCGCTCCTGCTGCCTTAACTCGGCCACGGCTGACCGCGCGGCTAGCCTTTGGCTGTGCACCGATTAATCCGCGAGCAAGGCAATGATCGGCACGTCCGGCCGCTGTCCCGTGCCCCCTTACGGGTCAGCAAAAAAGGAAACGCAGATGAAAACAATCCTCGCAAAGGCCGCGCTCGTGGCCGCTGTTGCCGCTTTGCCAGTTGCAGCGCAGGCGCAATCCCCCGAAGTGGTCGCTGGCGGTTCGCTGGGCGTATATACCAACACCGGCGATAGCTCGGTCATGATCGGCGGCTTTGGCCTTGCTGACTGGAAAATCGCGCGCAACCTGTTTGCAGGGGCCGAAGCCGGCGCGCATATCGGGCTGGGCGAAGTTGATGCCGATTTCAGCGCATTGGGCCGCTTTGGTTACCGCTTTGACAGCGGCGTGAAGCTGCTGGTGCGCGGCGGCTATCACCTTACTGACCTTGGCCGCACTCGCGATAATTTCCTGGTTGGTGCTGGCGTGGAAGTGCCTGCGGGCGGTGTTATCGTGCGCGCTCACGTTGACCGCCCTGGCTTTGGCTCAACCCGCCTTACAACCGGCGTGGGCTGGCGATTCTGATCTGGTCGGACCCTTGCTGGATCGGTAAGGCTGGCAGCACCCAATAAAAGGAACTCCCTGACGTGTCTATAAAACCTGCTGTCAGCCTTGCTGTCGCCGCCGCGCTTCTGCCCTCCGCCGCCTTGGCTCAGGACGAGGCCATGGATATCGAAACCACCATCGGATTGTCTGCCGGCATCCACGATATTGGCGTCAACAACCGCAACGGCGCGATTGCTCCCATCGATCGAACGGGGGCGCTCTATGGTGCCTTTGTGGCGATGGACAAGCGCGTGGGTAGCAACCTGTTCGCCGGGCTTGAGGCCAATGCCCATATCGGAACCGGGCCCGTCAATTCCGACTACGGCGCATCGCTGCGCTTTGGCTATCGCGCGGCAACCGGAACCAAAGCCTATGTCCGGGCAGGCTATCAATGGGTGAACATTGATTACGGCGATCCCTTGAATGTGCCGGCCGGTCGAGGCGGTTCATCATCGGTGAGTGTGAGCGATTATCTGGTTGGTGCAGGGATCGAAGTGCCCGTTTACCGCAATGTTTCGGCGCGGGTGAATTTCGACACAATCGGATTTGACACGCTGCGAGGCACATCCGGCGTGGGCATCCGCTTCTGATTGTCTGAGCAGGCCGCAGCGGGCTTTCCGCACGCTCTGCCTCCCCTCGTAAAGCAGCGCGCAAGCGGCGATGGCCTCTTGCGCGCTTTTTTGTGCCTTTTCGCCGAGCGGAGGCGGCGCTCGGGCAGGTGGAGACGCCCGTTCAAACAGCACAAGATCGTGTCGTTTGTGCAGCGTGCAGGCTATGAAAATTGCGCGCAAAAGCTCCTCTGCAGCCCACAAACCAAGCCTGAACCTTAACCGAAGCCTTCATTCATCCAACTGACAGATAAGGGTTTTTATCTGGCGCTTTGCGTTCGTCACGCCCACAACCACAACCACAAGGATGATAATGATGACCAAGTTTGCACTCGCAGCCTTTGCTGCTGCTGGCGCGCTGACGATCCCGGTTGCAGCCCATGCTCAGGCGCAAGACGAGGACACGATGAAGTCCCCGGAGATCACGGTTGGTTTCACCACCGGCCTGCATGATCTGGGGCTCAATCGTGAGCTGCGCGATGCAACCGGCCTGCGCGCCGATGATCTGGCACGGACTGTCGGCGGATTTGCCGCTGTCGATTACAAGCTCGGCTCAAACTTCTTCACCGGCATCGAGGGCAATATGAATGTCGGTGCGGGCAGCGGCATCAATTACGAATTCGGCGGCTCGCTGCGCCTCGGCTATCGCGGCAAGGATGGAGCCAAGGTCTATGTGCGCGGCGGCTATCAATGGGTCGACATCAACCTCGCCAATATCCTTGGCGTGCCCGAAGCCGCCGTGCCGGGCGATTTGCAGGGCCATGCCAGCGATTATCTGGTGGGCGCGGGTGTTGAACTTCCGGCGGGCAAGTTGATGCTGCGCGGCAATTTGGACACTGTGGGCTTCGACACCGTGCGCGGGACGCTCGGCGTGGGCGTGCGTTTCTAAGCGCTGATCAGCCAAGCAAGGGGGCTGGCAGCCACGTCTGCCAGCCCCCTTGTTATCGAGCAGGGGCAAGGGCGTGACACATCGTCCAAGGGCGGCTAAGCGCTCCGGCCTGATGAGCACGCGATTTTCCTTCACTCTCCACGCTACCGACGGCAAGGCGCGCACCGGCGTGATCCAGATGCAGCGGGGCGAAATCCGCACGCCTGCCTTCATGCCCGTAGGCACGGCGGCAACAGTCAAAGCGATGAAGCCTGAGGATGTGCGCGCAAGCGGCGCCGACATCATCCTTGGCAACACCTATCACCTGATGCTGCGCCCGACGGCTGAACGCATGGCGCGGCTGGGGGGACTGCACAAGTTCATGAACTGGGATCGCCCGATCCTGACTGACAGCGGGGGCTATCAGGTGATGAGCCTTAGTGAGCTGCGCAAGCTCACCGAACAAGGCGTTGAATTCAAAAGCCACCTCGATGGCTCGCGCCACATGATCACGCCCGAACGCTCGATGGAAATCCAGCGTCTGCTTGGCAGCGATATCGTGATGGCCTTCGATGAATGCCCCCGTGCCGATCGGCCGCGCGATGAAATCGCCGCCAGCATGGAATTGTCGATGCGCTGGGCACGGCGCAGCCGCGACGGCTTTGACAGCGGCGAGCAGCACGCGATGCGCGCCGCATTGTTCGGGATCCAACAGGGCGCGCTGCATGAAGACCTGCGCCGGGTGAGCGCCGAGAAGCTCATCGACATAGGCTTTGATGGCTATGCGGTCGGCGGGCTCGCGGTAGGCGAGGGGCAAGAGGCCATGTTCGGCGTGCTTGATTATGCGCCCGCTATGCTCCCTGCTAATAAGCCCCGTTACCTCATGGGCGTGGGCAAGCCTGATGATCTTGTCGGCGCAGTCGAACGGGGCATTGATATGTTCGATTGCGTGCTGCCGACCCGGTCGGGCCGCAACGGGCAGGCCTTCACCTGGAACGGCCCGGTGAATTTGCGCAACGCCAAACATGCCGAGGACACCGGCCCGCTTGATGAGCGCTGCACGTGCCCGGTCTGCGCAAATTACTCGCGCGCCTATCTGCACCATTTGCACAAATCGGGCGAGATCCTCGGTGCAATGCTGGTGACCGAGCATAATCTCTATTTCTATCAGGCCTTGATGCAGGCGATGCGCGATGCCATTGCACGCGGGCGCTTTGCTGCCTTCGCCGCCGATTTTCGCCGCGACTACCTTGGAAGTTCCTGATTGATGCCCAAACTCCCCGAAAATTGTCAGACTATGGTGGAGGTGCGCGAAGGCGTGGATGCAACCGATCGCGAGCTGATCGCGCTGCTCGACAAGCGTTTTGGCTATATGCGCGCGGCCGCCCGCATCAAGCAAAGCCGCGAGGCGGTGCGCGACGAAGACCGCAAGGCCAGCGTGATCGCCGCCGCCGTGGCCGAAGCCGAAGCTTGCGGCATTCCCGCAGACGTGATCGCCGACATCTGGGAACGGCTGGTCGAAGGCTCGATCGCCTATGAATTCACCGAATGGGATCGGATCCGCGATTAGTCGTCGCGGCTGAGAAAAGCCGCCAGACGCAGCTCCTTTTTTTCCGGCGCTTTCTGGCTGATGGTGCGAGCAAGGCGCGCAATCCGTTGCTCCCACTTGGGCAGGCCCTTGGGGGCGGTTTTCTCTCCCACCGGACCGAGCGAGAGCGTGCGTACCGGGGCAAAACCGCAGAAGCCGAGCACCTGACCCTTCCACCGCTTGATCAAAGCGTTACCATGCACCCATTTGAGCACAAAGGGCGGTGTGTCCATTGTGGCGATGAGATCGGCTGAACGGCCCACCATCAACTTGTCCCACCACGGATCGCCTTCGTGATAGGCAAAGGTGAAGCGGGGCAGGAACAGGCGGTC
>MEDW01000033.1 GCA_001724215.1 Erythrobacter sp. SCN 62-14
GCCGGCGCGACTGCGCTGGCGGTACGAATGATGGAAGAATAGGCCGCCGCCAGCCGCGCCCGCCTCCGCCTTGACCGGTTAAGCAAGCACCGCTGCACATCATGCGCGCAGCCACCCTGCACCTGCGTAACAAAGTTACACAAAACCGCAGAAATCCGCAGAAAACGCGGCTCAGTACGTCATTTGGACACTACTTTTGCAACGCACAAATAAGGCAGAGCCACCTGCAGAGGGTTGGTTCCGGGCAGCCCTTTTATGCGGCTTCTTATGGCCGCATCATGACAGGGCTGCCCGGCCATCTTCACAGACAGGGAACGGAGCAAAACATGGCCGGAGTGCAAGTTGGCAAGCGGATCATCGGGGCAGATGCGCCTGTCATCGTGGGTTGGGACAACATCGGACGCGTGCAAGGCGGCCCGTTCAAGCAGGCGTTCTTTACGCATTTCCAGCCCGCCGTGCTGTTTGGACTGATCGCCTTCTGGTATTACGCGCCCAATGAATGGGCGGTCGCCTCAACCGGAATCTGGATTGGCCTTTGTTTCAAGGTGCTGCTGCTGGGGCTCGAATGGGTCAATCCGCGCTATCGCAGCTGGCAACTGACCTGGAAGGAATTTGCCACCGACGTGTTCTATGTCGGGCTTGGCTACACCGCGCTGCGCCTGTTCAGTGGCTATTTCGGCAATGAATTCATCATTTCCACCATCCAGAACGCCATGAACTGGCAGAAATTCGACTGGTTCACTGGCCTGCCGCTGCTGGTGCAGGCCATCCTGATCTCGATGATTTTCGACTTCGGCCAATACTGGATGCACCGCGGCATGCACAATTGGTATCCGCTGTGGCTGACCCACGCGCCGCACCATTACATCACCCAATTGAACATTAACAAAGGCGCGGTCGGCAACCCGATTGAACTGTTCCTGATTGGCCTCGGCATTGGCGGCTTCTTCGACTTCCTGCCGCGCGCCTTCCTGATTGCAGGGGCGTTCGGGATGGCAGTGGGAACCTATCAGCACATCAATGTGCGCTTCAACACGCCGCGCTGGTGGCGGTTCATCTTCAACACCACCGAACACCATTCGGTGCATCACTCGCAAGATTACGAGGCCACCCGCAGCAACTATTCGGCAACCTGGATCCTGTGGGACCGTCTGTTCGGTACCTGCGTCGATGGTGAGGCCGAAGTGCTCGGCATGGAAGGCGGACGTCGCATGGACATCCGAGAAACCATGGTGTTCCCCTTCACCGAAGCGTGGAAGGACATGAAAGCCCGCCGTGAACGCGGCAAGGCTGCTGCCGACGGCTCGGTGGAACCGCAACTTGAGCCAGCCGAATGACCCAGCTGCGCATCCCCTACGTCGAAAAAATCTGGCGCGTTGAAGACAGCCTGATCGTGGACGAGCCGCTGACGCCGGCCGAGGCGTTCGAGCGGCTCGATCCGCTGTTCCAGATCGATGGCACCCGCTATGCGATCGAGGGCGACACGCTGGGCTATCTCAAGACCAATCCCCGCGCACAGGACAAGCTGGCGACTTTCACTTCGGGAACATTGCGGGTGGAGCCAGCAGAAGGCGGCACCCGCCTTTCCTATCAGGCCGCCAGCACTGCGTTGCTGCTGGCCTTTCTGGCACCGCTGTTTTTCCTGTTCTTTGCGCAAGTGATGGAAGCGGCCAATCAATGGGAGCGTGCCAAGGCAGAGGTCTCTGAGGAGACCAAGGACACAAAGAAGGCTGACACCGATAAGGGTGCCGACAAGCCCGTGCGCAAGCTTCACCCGATCGATGTGATGCTCGGCGCACCCGCTCCCAAAGACCCCAACGCCGACAAGGACAAGAAGGAAGAGCCCAAGGACAAGTTCCGCACCACGCCTGCCTATGTGCTGGCAGGCCTGTTTGTGGCGATCTTTCTGGTTGGTCGGGTGCTTGAACCTTGGCTTTTGAAGCGCACCTTCCGCCAGGCGCTCACCGCACCGACACCGGTGGCTGACGGGACAGAGGGGGGCGTGGATGAACCTGACCCGGCCTTTGCTGCACCTGTCTGAATTGGGCCGCACAGCTTACTGGACAGGTTGCAATGCATGATCTTGCGCCCTTGATCTATGCCCTGCCCGCGTTGCTGGTGGCGGGCGCAGCGGCAGGTTTTGCAGGCGGATTGTTCGGGATTGGCGGCGGCTTTGTGGTCGTGCCTGCCCTTATGTTCCTGCTGCCTCATTTGGGCGTGTCGAACGAACATATCGCCCATGTTGCGGTGGGCACATCGCTGGCCTCAATCATCGTCACATCGCTTCGTTCAACCCAGGCCCATGCGCTGCGCGGCGCAGTTGATTTTGGCCTCCTTAAAAGCTGGGCGCTGTGGGTGGTGCTGGGCACGGGCGTTGGCACGGGGCTGGCCAATTTTGTGTCAGGCAATCAACTCGCACTGATTTTCGGCAGCGGCGTGCTTGCCTTTGCGGTCTATTTCCTGAGCCCCACGCGGATCGGCGCGCCGATCTTCGCAGGGCTTCCTACGGGGTTGCCGCGTGCCGGGCTGGCAAGCGCGCTGGGGGTGTTTTCAACCTTGCTGGGGATTGGCGGCGGCACGCTCACCACCGTGACCATGACGGTGTGCGGCGCGCCGATCCACCGCGCCATTGGCACAGCTGCCGGGATGGGCGCGGTGATCGCAGTGCCTGCCACCTTGGGATTTATCGTAATCGGTCTGGGCGAAACAGGGCGCGGCTGGGGCGCGCTCGGCTATGTCCACCTGCCGGCTGCGGCCGCGCTGATTGCAACCTCGGTGGTTTTTGCACCGCTCGGCGTGGCGGCTGCCCACCACCTTGCGCCTGCCATCTTGCGCCGGGTGTTCGGCATTTATCTGGCGCTGATCGGCGTGCTGATGATCGTCAAATTCTAGCCCCTGTCCGGAGACGTTCCATGCCTGCTGCGACCCGCCGTTCCTTCCTTGCCCGCGCTGGCATTGCTGGCGGCCTCGCCGCAGCGCCGCTGCCCGCACTGACCCCGGCGCTGACAGCCGCAGCGCCGCTGAACGAACCCGATTTCGGTCCCAAGATTGGCCAGGCGCTGCTCAGCCGTAATGAAAACCCCTATGGCCCGGCCCCTTCCGCGCTCAAAGCGATCAGCGAAACCGCGCAAATGGGCTGCTATTACACCGATCGCGGCAATGAAAAGCTGACCGCGATGATTGCCGAGCGGCACGGCGTGTTGCCTTCACAAGTGGTGATCGGCGATGGTTCGACCGAAATCCTCTGCGCCATCGCGCTGGCCTGGGGACGCAAGGGTGCAATTCTTTGCCCCGATCTGTTCTGGGATACCACCGTGCTTTATGGCGAGCGTCAGGGCGTGGCCTCGATCCGCGTGCCGCTCAAAGCGGATATGAGCCTTGATGTGCCCGCGATGGCTGCGGCAACCGGGCCGGGGGTGTCGCTGGTGCAGATATGCAATCCCAATAATCCCACCGGGATGCTTGTGCCCGCTACCGATCTGCGCGCGCTGGCGGCTGCAGTGAAGGGTAAGGCGACGCTGCTGGTGGATGAAGCCTATAATGAACTCACCGACCGGCCCGATGACAATTCAATGGTCGATCTGGTGCGCGCAGGCGGCGATGTGATCGTGTGCCGCACTTTCTCCAAGATTTACGGCATGGCAGGCCTGCGCGTCGGCTATGCGATCACGTCGGAAGAAAACGCAGCAGCGATCCGTTCGCACCTGATGAGCTTTGGCGGCAATCTGGCAGGGATTGCTGCTGCGATTGCCAGCTATAACGACACCGCCTTCCTCAGCCAGTCGCGCGCGATGGTGCTGGAAGGGCGCGAAATGATTAGGGATGCGGTGGCCAAGGCCGGGCTTACCGCCCTGCCCTCACAGACCAATTTTGTGTTTGTCAAAGTGCCCGATGCCAACGCCTTACGCGATGCCATGGCGGCAAGCGGCATTTCGATCCGCGGGGCCTATGGCGATTGGCGCGGGTTTTCGCGCGTCAGCACGGGCAAGCTGGAAGATGTCGCGCGCTATGCCGCAGCCCTTCCCGAACTGGCGAAGAGGCTGTGGGCGTGAACGGATTCAAAACCGGATAGGCAAGCCCCGGTGCACTGCTGCACCGGGGGCTGAGTTCAGCTTATTGGCTGCGCGCGTTCTAACGTGCCGCGCGGGCAGCGCTGCGTTCTTCAGGCGTTACGATGCCATCATTATTGGCATCCATCCGATCAAAGCGGCGCAGCATCGGGGCGGCAAATTCCTCGCGGGTGATGAGGCCATCGCCATCGGTGTCGATCCGGGCCAGCCAGCCGCCCTTGGTCCCTTCGCTGCGTGCGCCATCAGAGCCAGCACCGCCGCGCTTGGCCCAGCGCTGTTTCATCATGCCGCGGCGTTCCTGCATCTTGGCCTTGTCCTCATCGCTCATCGAAGCAAGGCGTTCGGCGCGGGCAGCGCGCATGGTTTCGCGGTGCGCGGCCATTTCGGCGGCATCAATGACACCGTCACTATTGGTGTCGATCTTGTCGAAGCGCGCATCCACCTTGGCGATCACATCGGCGCGCGCCATCGGTTCGGCGCTGTCATAACCGCCGCGCTTGCCATCAGGTGCAGCCAACGCCGGAGCGGCCATCACAAGAGCCAGAGCGCCTGCGGTGAGGATTTTGAATTTACGCATGGGTTCAGTTCCTTTCATTGTCATCGGGCAAGCATCAGGCGCGATTAGCGAGCTTTAGTGACCGCTTAAGCACCCACAAGCCTGAGGGGGCAGACCTGCTTGTGTTCATAAAAATACCCGGTTTTGCTGAACACAAGGTGAGCGGGCGGTTGTCGTGGCGAAGGCTGCAAAAGTGCGAGTTGCCGCACCGCGTCCAGCGCGCCAGCCTCGCGTCTCAATATCTCGTGAGAAAGGCGCAGCGTGGATCCTTATATCTATGTCGTGATGGTGAGCGCGCTGGCGCTGCTTGCCTATTACTTCACGCTGCTCAAGGCAGGGCTTGCACGGGTGAAGTTCAAGGTGCCCGCGCCCTCGCATGACGGACCGGAGGACTATGTCCGCCACGTCCGCGCGCATCATAACACCTTAGAACATCTCGTGTTGTTCCTGCCGGGAATGTGGCTGTTTGCCTATGCAGTCAGCCCCTATTGGGCCGCCGCAATCGGCATCATCTGGCCGCCGATGCGGGTGCTTTATGCGCTCGGCTATCACAAGGCGGCTGAAAAACGCCTGCTGCCGCTCTATATCTCGATGCCGCCGATCTATATTTTCGTGCTGGGATCGCTGATCGGCGGTATCGTGCGACTGGTTGGGGGAGAATGAGCCATGGCCGATTATGATCTGGTGATCCGGGGCGGGACGATTGCCGACGGGACCGGCGGCGACCTCACAGAGGGCGATGTCGCGATTGCAGGCGGACAGATTGCTGCGATCGGCAAGGTGAGCTGGCGCGGCGCCGAGGAAATCGATGCGCGCGGCCGCATCGTCACCCCCGGATTTATCGACGTGCACACCCATTATGACGGCCAATGCATCTGGGCAGAGGAACTTTCCCCCTCCTCCTCCCACGGGGTCACCACAGCGGTGATGGGCAATTGCGGAGTCGGTTTTGCGCCGTGCCGCCGCGAAGATCACGCAATGCTCATCAACGTGATGGAGGGCGTTGAAGACATCCCCGGCGTGGTGATGACCGAAGGGCTGGCGTGGGACTGGGAGACTTTTCCTGAGTATCTTGAAACAGTTGCGAGGGGGAAGCGCGATATTGATGTGGCCGCCTATCTGCCGCATTCGCCCTTGCGGGTTTACGCGATGGGGGAACGCGGCGCGGCGCGCGAAGTGGCCACCGAGGATGATCTTGCGCTGATGCGCCGCCTGACAGGCGAAGCCATGCGCGCAGGCGCTATCGGCTTTGCGACCTCGCGGCTGTCGATCCACAAAACCGCAGACGGCGATGCCATCCCGACGTTCGACACCGATATTGCCGAGCTTGAAGCCATTGCGCGCGGCTTGGGCGACGCGGGCGCAGGCACCTTTCAAGTGGTGCTTGATGCTTTCGTGGGGTGGGACAAGGAATACCGCGTGATCGAACGGGTGATCGCCGCGAGCGGGCGTCCGGCGACCTTCACGCTTGCTTCCGGCAATGACGCCCCGCCGCGCTGGCGCCGCGTGCTCGAAATGCTGGAGGCGACCCATGCGGCAGGCGGCGTGGCCAACGCGCAGGTGATGCCGCGCCCGATCGGGCTGATTGCGGGGCTGGAGCTCACCGTCCACCCCTTTGTGCTGTGCCCATCATGGCAAAAGATCGCACATCTCTCGATTGACGAGCAAGTCACCGCGATGCGCGATCCGGCCCTGCGCGCAGCGCTCACCACCGAGGATTTCACGCCCGGCCACCCGTTCAACGAGCTGGCGAGGAACTGGCGCTGGCTGTTCCCGTTGGACAATCCGCCCGATTACGCGCCCCCTGCCCACATGAGCATGGCGGGCGAGGCCGCCGCGCGCGGCTGCACCCCGCAGGAGGTTGCCTATGACCGCCTACTGGAAACGAACGGGCGCGGGCTGTTTCTGGCAGCGCTTGGCAATTACGAGAACGCGAGCCTCGAAAGCGCGCATGAAATGCTGCGCCATCCGCATTGTGTCCCCGGCCTTGGCGATGGCGGCGCGCATTATGGGGCGATTTGTGATGCGAGCTATTCGACCTATCTCCTGACGCAATTCGTCAAAGGCGATGGGCCCTTGAAGCTGGGCCTTGGCGAGGCGGTGCATATGCTGGGGCAAAAGGCTGCGCGCGCGGTCGGCCTGCATGATCGCGGCACGCTGAAGGTGGGCGGCAAAGCGGATCTCAACGTGATCGACCTTGATGCGCTCAGCCTCCACCTGCCCGAAGTGGTGCGCGATCTGCCCGCAGGCGGCCGCCGCTTGCACCAGCGCGCCACCGGCTATGACGCAACCATTGTGGCAGGCGAAGTGATCCGCCGCCATGACGCCAGCACCGGCGCAAGGCCGGGAAAACTGGTGCGCGGGTCAGCTTACAGCAAGGCAGCTTGAGCCAGCATCAGCCCCCAGTTGAACGGGAAAAAGACGCGACCATGGTGCGCATTGTGTGGTTTGCTCTGGCCGCAGCCCTGCTTGTTGCTGCGCCTGCCCGTGCCGAGAGTGAGCGCGAACTGGTGCTGGAAGCCGCCAATAACATCATCGACGTGACGCTTAACGGCGCAGCCATCAGGCTTGAAGTCACTGCCGAGGCTTCTGGCCCCGCCGTCATCAACCCTGAGATCGCCGAAAGGCTTGCGCTTATCCCCAACCAGCGGCGCGGCTGGCGCTTTGGCCCGATCAATGTCGAGGGGCACGGGACAGTGGGAGTGGTCGGTTTTGGCCATGATCTGCGCGAGATCACCGTGGTGTGGGCAGATAGCCCCGTTAGCGAGCGCGCCGACGGGATGATCGGGGTGCATCACCTACCCTATCACCGCGTGACCTTTGCGCTGCGCGCGGCACAGGAGGGCGAGATGCCCCAAAACCTTGCGCTAAAGCGTGTTGGCCGCCTCTCGGGCAACACCCGCATCGGCACGCCGGTGAAAGTGGGCAAGCGCGAATTGCTGGCGATTTTCGTGCCCGAATTCACGCCCCACAATCTCGTCACCGCGCCGACGGCGACTTTCCTTGCGACCCATCTCGACGGCTGCTTCACCCACGAACCGGAAAGCGCGGTAGCCATGCGCTTTGGCGTCACGCGGCCGGTGCGCATGATGCGGCTCGCCCGTCCACTTGAAATCGGCAACCTCGAGGTCAGCCGCTTTGCGGTGCGTTATCAGGATTATGGCTCAACCGAACGTGTCGGCGAAGTGGTTGAAGGTGATCCACGCTTTGAGAAGGGCCGCATCGTGGTGAGCAGGCGCAAGGGCGAAGGGCGCCCCGATATGCTCACCCGCATCGGCGCCGAGCAGCTCAGCGCCTGTTCGCGCCTGACCTATGATCTGGCCGCCAGCGTGATTGAACTCGCCTGCACCCCAGAGCCCGACTGAGCAGGGCCCTGCGCGAGCCCCGAGAGAGCTAAAGCCCCGCAGCGCTTCGGGTGATGGCATAGCGCCTCACATCGGGCGAAGGCGCGGCGCCGGCCACAATCCGGCACACACAATCGGGCGCGACGAGCGTTTGATAAAGCCTTGTGAACACCGCAGCATACCAGTGGAACAGGCTGTCAGGCGGCATCAGCGCATCGCGAGCAGCGCCGCGATCAATGGTGAAGGCCCATGCGCTGTGTGGGGTGAAAGCCCCTGCGCCTGCAAAAGTCCATGCGTGTTTGCGGATCGCCGCCATCAACAGCGGCGCGGCTCCCCTGGCGGGCAAGTGTTGCAGCAGCCAACAGGCGGCACGCGGGATGCGGTGGGCGATGATGTAATCCGCCGTGCGCGCGCCTGCTTCCTCGGCGATGTCGAAGCAGGCAACAGGCTCATGGAGCGCCAGCCAGCGGTGGAGCCGCAGCGCGTGGATCTCCGCGATCATCTCGGTGCCCGAGGGAAGCTGCGTGATCTGCGCATCCGCCAGCACCGCGCGGGTGCGTTGCTTGCCGAGCGCCGCCTCCATCACCGCGACAGTCTGGAGCACCGCATTCGGCCCGATCAGCGCCCCTGCGGCAGTGGCGGGAAGCGCCTTGCCGGTGGCGGGAGCTGAAGCGGCGCGGCGCAAAGGCGCAAGGCTGGCCACAGCCTCAAACATCCAGCCGGTCGGCGCTGCGGGCGGCCGCGCGTTCAGCCGCGCGCTCTTTCATCTGCGCACGCACCGCCTCGCGCCGGGCCTGCGCCTGTGCGGCCTTATCGGCATTGGTCTGCCAGTCGGTCGCCGCATCGAGCGCGGCGGCGCGGCTTTCATCGAAGTGAAACTCGACCTTCTTGGCCGTCTGCGGGCCCCAATAACCCGCATTGCCGAGATCGTAGAAAGTGCGCTTGAACCCGGCGCGCAGGAAGGCATAGAGGCAGCCCAAGAGGTAGCGCCGCCGGAACCCCGTCCCGCGCCACGGATAGTGGAACAGCGCCTTTTGCATATAAAAGCGCCGGTAGTTCTTCATCACCCCGTTCAATAATTCGCCCCGCTCCATCGCGGCGGGCTTCATGATCGGGGTGACGAAATTGTACTTGCTGAAATCGTGCACCTCGACCTGGTCCTTCAGCTCCTCGAACAGCGGCGTGTAGGGCCAGGGGGTGTACATCGCCCAGTTGGCAAGATCGGGCTGCCAGTCCCACGCCATCTGGTAGGTCTCTTCGAGCGTCTCGGGGGTTTCATTGTCGAGCCCGACGATGAATTGCGCCTCGACGAAGATATCAGCCTCGCGCAGCAAGCGGATGGCGTTCTTGTTCTCGTCGACCTTGGTTTCCTTGTTGAACCGATCGAGCTTCATTTGCGCCGCCGCCTCGGTGCCGAGGCTCACATGGACGAGGCCCGCCTTGCGGTAGAAGCCGAGCAATTCCTTGTCGCGGTAGATATCGGTGACGCGGGTGTTGATCCCCCACTTCACCTTGTCCGGCAGGCCGCGATCAATCAGCTCCTGACAGAAGCGGATGAAGGCCTTGCGGTTGATGGTGGGTTCTTCATAGGCAAGGATGAAGAAGCCGACGCCGTGCTTTTCGTGGAGCTCCTGAATCTCGTCGACCACGTCTTTCGGGTCGCGCACCCGGTAGTCCCGCCAGAATTTCCATTGCGAGCAGAAGGAACAGGTGAACGGGCAGCCGCGCGCGAGGTTGGGGATGGCGACGCGGGTGCCGAGCGGGATATAGGTGTATTGGTTCCAGTCGAGGATATCCCAATCGGGCTTGATGCTCCCCATGTCCTTGATGGTGGGCGCGGCCTCGGTGGCGATGACTTGCGCGCCCTCGCGGAAGGCGAGGCCTTTGATGGCGCGGGCGTCCGTCGGCCAGCGGCCCTCGGCAATCGCGGTGAACAGCTCGACCGCAATCTCCTCGCCCTCGCCGCGCACGATCACGTCGATATGCGGGGCTTCGGCGAGGACTTGGGCATACATGAAAGTCGCATGGATCCCGCCCAGCACCCGCACCGCGCGCGGCACAGTTAGCGCGGCGACTTCGAGCACGCGCTCGGCGGCGTAGATCGAGGGGGTGATCGCGGTGGTGCCGACCACATCGGGCTGGAGTTCGGCCATGCGCTGGGCGAGTTTCTCGTCGGTCAGCCCCTCGGTCATGGCGTCGATGAAGGTGATATCAGTAAAGCCTGCGCGCCTTAGTGGCCCTGTCAGATAGGCGACCCATGCCGGCGGCCATGTGCCCGCAATCTCGGCCCCGCCTGAGCGGTAATTGGGATGAACAAACAGAATGCGCATGGGCCGACCCTCCCCCCTTGGATGGCCTAAGGTGGGGGACTTGCGGCGCGGTGGCTTTGCGCAGGATCAAATGTCAGGTGGGCGGGTTCTGGCCCACCCCCGCCCCCTCCCGCAAGCGGGAGGGGAGATCACTTTGCCGCGTGCTGCGCCCGCGCGATCTCGTGGAGCCAGTCGGCGTGGCGGGGGGCTTGCTTGGTCTCAGACCACTCCTCCAGCATCACCGGCGCGACGCGCAACAGTTCCGCATATTGCTCGGGGGTGCCGATGTCCGCCGCCAGCTCCACGCGGTGGCCATTGGGATCGAAGAAGTAGATCGACTTGAAAATGCCGTGATGGGTCGGGCCGAGCACGTCGATCCCCTGCGCCTCGATATGTGCCTTGGCCGCGAGCAGCGCCTCTTCCGAGGACACCTTCAGCGCAAGGTGTTGCACCCAGGCGGGCGTGTTCGGGTCCTTGCCCATCTCGGGCTGGTTCGGCAGTTCGAAAAACGCGAGGATGTTGCCGTTCCCGGCATCGAGGAAGATGTGCATGTAGGGATCATATTCGCCGGTCGAGGGCACATGATCCTCGGCAAAGGCGGTGGTGTAGGTCATGCCGAGCACGCGGGCGTACCATTCCACCGTTTCTTTCGCGTCCTTGCAGCGGTAGGCGGCGTGGTGGATTCCGGCGAGGGATACGGGGTGGTTGGTCATGATCCTGCACTCCAATAACTCGTCACCCTGAACTTGTTTCAGGGTCCATCTCTCCGCATTGAACACAACTTACGGCGGCTCGATGAATGCTGAAACAAGTTCAGCATGACGGAGAACGACTTACTCCGCCGGCTCTTCCACGTTCAAAACGCCGCGCTGGATCTGGTCGCGCTCCATGCTTTCGAACAGGGCTTTGAAATTGCCCTCGCCGAAGCCTTCATCGCCCTTGCGCTGGATGAATTCGAAGAACACCGGGCCGACTTGTGCCTGCGCGAAAATCTGGAGCAGCAGGCGGGGTTGGCCGCCTTCCGTCGTCCCGTCCAGAAGGATGCCTCGCATCTTGAGCGCGTCCACATCCTCGCCGTGGCCGGGCAGGCGTTCATCAAGCATGTCGTAATAGGTCGCGGGCGGCGCGGTCATGAAAGGCACGCCAAGCGCCTTGAGGCGGTCCCAGCACGCGGGGAGATCATCGCAGATCAGCGCGATATGCTGGATGCCCTCGCCATTGAAGGCGCGCAGGAATTCCTCGATCTGGCCTTTCCCGCCCTCGCCTTCCTCATTCAAGGGAATGCGGATCTTGCCATCCGGCGCGGTCAGAGCCTTCGATGTAAGGCCGGTATATTCGCCCTTGATGTCGAAGAAGCGGATCTCGCGGAAGTTGAACAGGGTCTCGTAATAGTCGGCCCAATACTTCATCCGCCCCGTGTAAACATTGTGGGTCAAGTGATCGATGGTGTGGAAGCCTGCGCCCGTCGGAAAGGGATCAACGCCGGGCAGATATTCGAAATCAATGTCGTAGATGGTGAGGCTGTTGCCTGCGCCCTGATAGCGATCGACCAGATAAAGAATCGCCCCGCCAATGCCGCGGATCGCAGGGATGCGCAGTTCCATCGGGCCGGGTTCATTGGCGACAGGCTCTGCGCCCTTGGCGATGAGGTGCGCGTAAGCCTTGGCCGCATCGCGCACGCGGAAGGCCATGCCGCAGGCAGATGGGCCATGCTCGCGGGCAAAATACCACGCGGCCGAGCGCGGTTCGTAATTGGCGATGAGGTTGATGCCGCCCTGCCGCCACAGGTGCACGTCCTTGGAACGATGTTGCGCGACGCGGGTGAAGCCCATCGCTTCGAACACCGGTTCGAGGACGCCCTTTTCCGGCGCGCAGAACTCGACGAATTCGAAGCCGTCGAGGCCGGCGGGGTTATCGAACAGGTCTTGGCTGGGGGCGTTCATGGCGGGAGTGTCCTGCAGCTGGATGATAGTTTCACTTGAAACCATCTACCGCAAAGTCACGATTCGCGCAAGGCGCTGCCCCTTGTTGTCACGAAGGGCATAGACCTGGCCGCTGGCGCGCGCTCCCACCCCCGGCCCCTCCCGCAAGCGGGAAGGGGGGTTAGGCGAGCTTGCCGATAACGCGGCCCTTGTCGTCCTGCGTGAGGGTGAGGCGAGCGCCGAAAGGCTCACCGCTTTCGAAGGCGGCGGCGGTGGCGGGGTCGGCCATGTCGGCATTGCCGCACACCCGCTCACCCCGTTCGTTACGGCCAAGGAAAATCGCCTGATCCCCCTTGGGCGAGCGGTTGATAGTATAGCTCTCCACGCTCGCTTCTGCGCTCGGCCCGTTTGCGAAGGGCACCTTGTCGCTCGCCATCGGCAGCTTGGCAAAGCGGTCGCCCCCGCTCCAGTCTGCGGGTTCAGTCGAGTAGATGCCGGTCGCATATTTGCTCATCCACCCGCCATTGGCGCCCACCAGCGCGTAAGATCCGCGATCGGCGCGCACCTTCTGCACCGCTTCGGCGATGGCGTGGGCGGAGTAGTTGTTCCCCGCCCCGCCGAAGAACGGGAGCCCCCCCGTCAGCGTCAACCCGCGCGGGTCGTCTGCGGCAAGGCCAAAGTGATCACACTGGTTGAACACCGGAATGGCAAAGCAGGAATAGAAGTCGATATAGCGCATATCGCCCATCCCCTTGCCCGCGCGCGCAAGTGCTGCCTCGACGCTGGCGATGCTGGCGGGGTTGGCGGCGAGATCGGGGCGCTCGGAAAGCTTCAATTCGGTCGCAGCCGTAACCGCGTGGATATGCACCCACTTGTCCTCAGGCACGCCCAGCGCGCGCGCCAATCCGGCGCTCGCAACAATGATCGCGGCGGCCTGATTCACCTGATCGCGCGCCACAGTCATGCGCGGATAGGGTTCGGCCACGATGCGGTTGCGCTCCGTGACAGTGGCGAGTTCCTCGGCGCTGCGCTCCACCGGAGCCGCCGAATGGGGGTTGGCCGCGGCCACGCGGGTGAAGGGGGCAAACAGCTTGCCGATTTCGCGGCGATATTCCTCCAGCCCCATGCCAAGCTTGGCCCGCCGCGCGTTCTCGCACAGCGCATAAAGCGGGATCGCCCCGGTTGCTCCATGCAGGAACAGGGGCGGTTCCAGCAGGTCTTCAACGCCAAAACCCTGATCTTCGAAGTCGCCTGCGATATCCTCCGACCAGTCAGGCTTCTCGCCCTTGGCTGACAGCGCCAGCACAGTCGAGATCGCCTCGCTGCCGACGATCGCCGCGCACTGGCTGTCGCCCGCTGCAATCGCAGCGGCGAATTCGCCGACAAGCTGCTGATTGGTCTGGCCGCCGGTGGTGGTGAGGATGGCGCGCTTGGGGTCTGCGCCGACGCGGCTAGCCAGCGCGCGCGGCACATTGCTGGCAGCGCCAAAGGCCGGCTCCTTGCCGGGGCGGCTCATTTCGAAGGCGCGGATTGCGGCGAGCGTGTCAATGGCGGCTGCCACATCCCCGCTCGCCCCTGAATCCGCAATCGCCGCCGCCAGCGCCCGCCCCCCCAGATCCATATAGGACAAGGCCGCATAGCCGGGCTCCCCGACACGCTCGGAGAATTGCCCGACCCCGATAATGACAGGCGTGGTGTCAGCGATCATCTGTTCAACACCCTTAATCGACGAAATCGGTCACGCGCTCGACAATGATGGCAGGCGCCATGCCGCCAGCGGCGCACATCGTTACAAGGCCATAGCGGCCACCGCGCCGTTCCAGCTCATCGACGATGGTGCCGATCAGGATCGATCCCGTCGCGCCGATCGGGTGGCCAAGCGCGATAGATCCGCCGTTGACATTGACCTTGTCCCAATCGAGCCCGAGATCGCGCACAAACTTGGCGGCGACGACGGCAAAGGCCTCGTTGATTTCGAACAGGTCGATATCATCGAGGGTGAGGCCCGCCTTGGCCAGCACCTTCTTGGCGGCAGGCACCGGGGCATTGAGCATCAGCGTGGGATCATCGCCCATATTGGCGGTGGCGACGATGCGCGCGCGCGGCTTGAGGCCGTGCTTCTGGGCATAGGCCTTGCTCGTCACCAGCACGGCGGCTGCGCCATCCACAACACCGGACGAATTGCCCGCATGGTGGAAATGCTGGATTTCGACATCGGGGTATTTCTGGTTGATCAGGCCGCGGAAAGTCGTGCCCTTCTCGTCCAGAGGCACATCGGCAATCTTGGTGAAGGCAGGCTCCAACTTGGCGAGGTCTTCCATGGTGGTCTGCGGGCGCGGATATTCATCGTGGTCGAGAATAACATTGCCCTCGTCATCCACCACCGGCACCACCGACTTGGCAAAGCGCCCTGCCCCGATCGCTTCGGCCGCGCGCTGCTGCGAGCGGTAGCCGACCTCGTCGAGCTCTTCCCGCGTAAAGCCTTCGATGGTGGCAATCGCATCGCCGCAAATGCCCTGGTGCGATTGCGGGTGCACCTTTTGCAGGCGCGCATTGTGACTGCCCATCATCGGCGGCTTGATGCCTGCACGCATCTTTTCCTGTGTCATCGCCGCGGTCAGGCTCATCATTTCGGTGCCGCCTGCGACAATGCAATCTTCCATGCCGCTCATCACCTGCGCGGCTGCGAGGTTCACGCTGGTGATGCCGCCGCCGCAGAAGCGATCAAGCGTCGTGCCTGACGAGGTGATGTCATAGCCTGCATCAAGCGCCGCCATGCGGCCCATGTCGCCCGCCTGCATCCCGTCCTGCGTCGAAACCGACCAGATCACGTCATCGACAGTCGCGGTGTCGAGAGCGTTGCGCTCCGCAATCGCTTTCATGACAGTGGCGGCCAAATGCTGCGGGTGGCAGGCGGCAAGGGCGCCTTTCCCCTGCTTGCCGATCCCGCGCGGCGTGCGCACAGCGTCGATGATGTAAGCTTCGGCCATGATAATTCCCTCTCTTACGATAGATTTTAGCGAAATTGCGGTTGACGTGTCCGTAAACCGCCTTCACCACTCGCACAAGAATTGAGTTTCAATTCGCAATGTCATTTTTGTCAGGACATAGAGAGAGGACCACCACTGTGAGCGAAGCAGCAGCCCCTGAAGTGTTGACCGAAGTGCGCGATGGCGTGCTGATTGTCACCATCAACCGGCCCGAGGCAAAGAACGCCATGACCAAGGCTGCGGCCGAAGGGATTGCAGCGGCGATGGACCGATTGGACGCCGAAGACGATCTGCGTGTCGGTATCCTCACCGGCGCTGGCGGCACATTCTGTTCAGGCATGGATCTCAAAGGTTTCCTGCGCGGCGAAAGCCCGTCTGTCGAAGGGCGCGGGTTTGGCGGCGTGGTGCAGGCTCCGCCGCAAAAGCCGCTGATTGCTGCGGTCGAAGGCTATGCGCTGGCAGGGGGTCTCGAGCTGATGATCGCCTGCGATCTGGTGGTAGCAAATAGCGGCGCCAAGTTCGGCATTCCCGAAGTGAAGCGCGGCCTTGTCGCAGCTGCTGGCGGCGTGATGATGCTGCCTGATCAGATTCCTGAGCGCATTGCGTTGGAATTGGCGTTGACTGGTGATTTTATTGATGCAGGTCGCGCTTACCAGCTTGGTCTCATCAACGAGGTGACAGAAGGCCCGGCGCTCGATGGTGCGATGGCGCTGGCCGCGAAGATTGCCGCCAACGGCCCGCTCGCGGTGCGCGTCTCCAAGCAGGTGATGAAGCAATCGCGCGGCTGGGCGATGGAAGAACGCTACGCCAACCAAGGTCAGCTGATCGCGCCCGTCTTTACATCACACGACGCGCGCGAAGGTGCCGCCGCCTTTGCCGAAAAGCGCAAGCCCAACTGGACCGGTAAGTAACGTTTTCGTTTGCGGCGCGTGCCGCGCGCCGTGCCGCCCGCTCCCCCGCCCTTCCACCCGGAGCCTGCCGGGTTATCATCCGGAAGGAAGGGCAGGGGAGCGGGCGACACGGATAACTGATCAAGAGGAGAGAGAAATGCCCGTCATCGACGTGCCCCAGCCCGCCTTCATGGAAGACGAGGAAATCGCGATTTTTGCCGACGCGGTTGGCAAATTCTATCAGCAGCACGCGCCTGAAAAGCGCATCCACAAATGGCGTGAAGACGGCATGGTCGAGCGCGAATTCTGGCGTGAGGCGGGCGCCGCCGGCCTGCTCGGCGTTTCGGTTCCCACCGAATATGGCGGCCATGGCGGCGATTTCCGCCACGACATCGTGGTGATCGACCAGCAGGCCAAGCATGGGGTCGAAGGCTTTGGCGCTTCCTTACACAACACCATCATCCTGCCCTATCTGGTGCGCCACGGAACTGAGGAGCAGAAGCAGAAATACCTGCCGCGCCTTGTTTCGGGCGACCTCGTCAGCGCGATTGCGATGAGCGAGCCGGATGCCGGCAGCGACCTCCAGAGCATCAAGACCACCGCCTTGAAGGATGGCAACGGCTATCGCCTCAACGGCTCCAAGACGTGGATTTCGAACGGACAGCTGGCTGATTTCATCATCGTTGTCGCCAAGACCGATCCCAATGAAGGCGCCAAGGGCATCTCGCTTTTGCTGCTCGAAACCGAAGGCGCAGAGGGCTTCGCCCGCGGCAAGAAGCTCGACAAGATCGGGCTCGATGCGCAGGACACCTCGGAACTGTTTTTCGACAATGTGTTCATTCCCGGCGAAAACGTGCTTGGCGGGGTCGAGGGGCGCGGGTTCTACCAACTGATGGGCGAGCTGCCGCAGGAACGCCTCGTCATCGCCATGAATGCGATCACCGGCATTGAAAAAGCGCTCGATGTGACAGTAGAATACGTCAAGAACCGCAAGGCTTTCGGCAAGACGATCTGGGATTTCCAGAACACCCAGTTCACGCTGGCAGACCTCAAGGCGCGCGGCACCGCAGCCCGCGTGTTCGTCAATGATTGCATCGCCAAACTGCTGGAAGGCAAGCTTGATGTGGCGACCGCCAGCATGGCGAAATACTGGGTGACCGAACTGCAATCGGAAGTGGTCGACAAGTGCCTGCAATTCCACGGCGGCGCGGGCTATATCAATGATTACGCCATCGCCCGGATGTATCGTGACACCCGCATCGCGCGCATCTATGGCGGCTCGAACGAGATCATGAAGATGCTGATCGCGCGTTCTATGTGAGCGCAGCCCCATCCGGGGCTGCCTCCGCGGCGCTGCTCCTCCGCTACGCTCCGGGCGCCTGCGGGCGGAAGTCTGGTGTACCCTATCGCTTCGCTACATGAGGGTCGCCCTTGCGGTCACTGGCGCAACCGTTTTGAAACGCTGGCCAATAAAAAACCGGCCCGGAGCAATCCTCCGGGCCGGTTTTTTGTGCCTGACTTTCTCAATCAGAACTGGGCGCGCAGCGTCACACCATATTGGCGCGGCGGCAAGGTGAAGGCTGAACGCGAGCTGTTGACGCCAAGGCCGCGCGTCGTGGTGTTGAATGTCACCCCGCGCACCACTTCGTTGGTGAGGTTCGTCACCCATCCTTCGATCGCATAGCGGCCATCCATGAAACGGAAACCGCCGCGCAGGTTCACGAAAGCCTTGCCGTCCTGAATATCAGCCCGGATCAGCGGCGCTGCATCAATCGCAGCCTGCAGGCTGCCAGCTGCCGCAATCTCAGCTTCGCCGGGCGGCACGATACCTTGCGTCGAGGTGCGCTGGTCGCCTTCCATGCGGATCTGGCCGTTCAGGAAGAAGTCGGTCGAAGCGCTGATCGGCTTTTCCCAATTGGCCCCGACGATCGCAACAATCTGCGGCGCGTTGGTCAGATCAAAGCCGCACAGCGAATTCACTGTGATCGAATTCACCTGATCGCCCGCGCAATTTTGCGGATAGCGAGCACGCAGTGCAGTCAGGCCGAAATTGATCGACAATTCGCGATTGGGCCGGATCAAGCCTTCGATTTCGACACCGGTTGAACGCGCCACGGGAACGTTGAAGGTTTCAAACGCGGTTCCAGTGAATTCGAGCACCTGGAAATTGGTGAAATCCATGTGGAAGGCAGCGATGTTCAGCGTTACGGCATCATTGAGGAAACGGCTCTTGATCCCGACTTCGTAGGAATCGACGATTTCCGACAGGAACACCGGCCGGTTGGCGCCCACATTCGCGGTGGTATCGAGGTTGATACCGCCCGCCTTCATCCCGTGGGTGAAGCCTGCATAGACATTGATATCCGGGGTGATTGCGTAGTTGAGGTTGGCCGTCCAGATCAGCTCCTCATCCCTGAATTCGGCATCAAAAGTCCGAACCAAGGGCAGAACCGCCGAAAGCGGCAGATCAGCAGGCGCGGTGAAGCCAAAACAGCCGAAACCGATCAGCACGGGTGCCGCATCAGCAAGGGCCGGGTTGGTCGCCAGGTTTGCTGCAACCGGGCAGACCTGGTTGTTGTTGAACGGCTGGGTAAAGCCGCCGCTCTTGCGTTCCCAAACATAGCGGGCACCCAAGGTCAATTCGAGCCCGTTAGTGACCTCAAACGTGTTGTGGGTGAACAACGCGTAGCTCTTGGCGACCTGCTGGAACCGGTTGGTGCTGGCAGAACCCGCCGGGTTTACGCCCGTCAGAGTCTGGAGCGGCGTCGGCCCAAGCAGCAGGCCAGTGGCGCCCCCTACGTTGCGATCAAAATCGGCTCCCAGAAGGAAATCCACCGACTGGTCAATGCGTTCATCCGAGAAGAAGCCGCCAAACATATAATTGAGGCGTCCACCGAAAGTTTCGCCCTGAAAGCGGGCCTCGGCGGTGAAAGTCTCAAGGTCAAGCCCAACGCCCACATCCAGAATGCGCAGCGCAGTGAAATCGGAATCGTAATCTTCGCGGGAGTCAAACTTCCGCCAAGATCCGATCAGGATAAGATCAGCGCTGTCGGTGACGGGAAACTCAAGCTCGCCGGTGATGCCGTAATTCTGGATCTTGGCAACCGGTACAAAATTACCCGAAACAACGCGGTTTTGCATGGCGCGTTCGAAGCCGGGATTGTCAAAGGGCTGGGTCGCCACAAAGGGCTGCCCATTGCCGCCATTGAGACCCAGCCCCGCGCCCGCATAGGCACCAGCGGTGATGGCCGGGCTCTGATACAACTCGATCGCGCCGCAGCAGCTGTTCCGGCTTTCCGCAAAATCTGCGATGATGCGTCCGCGCACGCCGCTTTCCAGATCCCAGCCGATCTGGCCACGAACAAGGAATTGATCGACATCATTGGTCTCACCAATCCGGTTTCCGGCGCCATCGACCATCGTAAGGAAGCCGTCGCGTTTGCGGTAAGCGCCGGTGAAACGCGCCGCCACGGTGTCCTGGATAATCGGCAGGTTGACTGCACCTTGCAGGCTTATTTCGTTGAAATTGCCATACATCGCATTCACGAAGCCGCCGAATTCGCTCACATCCGGGCGCACCGTTGTGATGTTGAGCGCGCCAGCCGAGGTGTTGCGACCGAACAGCGTGCCTTGCGGGCCGCGCAGCACTTCGACGCGCTCAAGATCGACCATTTCAGTCAGCGCCACGCCGGGACGCGACTGATAGGCGCCGTCGATGAAAATGCCGACCGCACTTTCAAAACCGATATTGTTTGAGGTTGTGCCCACGCCGCGAACCCGCAGCACCACCGACCCGGAGGCAACCTGCGCCTGCGTGGCGGTGAAGCTGGTGGCCAGCTGCGAGATCTGCTGGATGTTGAACACGCCCTGATTATCGAGCTGCTGCTGCGAGACTGCGGTCACCGCGATGGGAATGTCTTGCACATCCTGCGCGCGGCGTGTTGCGGTAACGATAATGATGTTGTCATCACGCGCCGAACGGGCCTCTGCCTCATCCTGATCCTGCGCGAAAACCGGGGTGGTAAGCGCACTGCAGGCCATGAGACCTGCAGCGTAAACTGCATACTTGCGTAACATATCTCTCTCCCCACAACCCGCCCGGTGCTGTCCGGGTCTGGCGTTGCCGAAGCTGAGACTATCAGCGCCAAAGCCACTAACAAGAGTGTCAGCAAAGTTCTTTTTGATAGTAGTAAAAATGCAACATTGCGCATTGCCGCGCAGGAAAATTTTGCGCAGCGAGGATCTCTTGGAATGATCTTATGCCCGTCCTGTATCGTCCCTGCGCGCGGCAGGTGATCGGGACGCACCGCGCCTGACCAGTTGCAAATTGCATATCGGACTCGCTTTTGTGCTGCCGGTGTGGTTACATTGGTGTCAATAAGGGAGAGAGAGGCCCCAATCATGCTCGCAACCACGCCCCATTTCGATGTGCTGATCGTTGGCGCCGGGATTTCCGGCATCGGTATGGCCGCCCACATGGGCACGAAGGCCCCGCACCACACCTATTGCATCGTTGAGCGGCGCGACAATCTGGGCGGAACCTGGGACTTGTTCCGCTATCCCGGAATCCGTTCTGACAGCGATATGCACACGCTTGGCTTCGACTTCGAACCCTGGCGCCACGAAAAAAGCATCGCCGATGCGCCCGCGATCCTCGAATATCTTGACCGGATCGTCGATGAACGCGGGATCCGCCAGCATATCCGTTTCGGTCTCAAGGTCATTTCAGCCGATTTTCGCCATGACGATGCCAAATGGCATGTCGAGATGGAAAAGGCAGACGGCAGCCGCACCCGCGTCATGGCGAATTTCCTGTATCTTGGCGCAGGCTATTACGATTACGATGAAGCCTATGATCCGGGCTTCGATTTCGGCGACTTCAAGGGCCAGATCGTCCACCCGCAGTTCTGGCCGGAAGATCTCGATTACACCGATAAGCGCGTGGTTGTGATCGGTTCAGGGGCGACCGCTGTCACCATCGTGCCCGCGATGGCCGAAAAGGCCGCGCACGTCACCATGCTCCAGCGCACTCCGACCTGGATGTTCACCCGGCCCGCCAAGGATGCGATTGCCAATTTCCTGCGCAAGATCCTGCCGGAGAAGCTCGCCTATCGCATCACCCGCTTCAAGAACATCAAGATGCAGGATTTCAGCTTCAAGCTGGCGCGCGACAATCCGCAGAAAGTGAAAGACGCGCTCTACAAGAAGATCGAGGCCGCGCTTGGCCCCGATTACGACAAGGCCGCCTTCACCCCGCCCTATAATCCTTGGGAGCAACGCCTCTGTCTTGTTCCGGACGAGGATCTGTTCAAAGCAATGAAGGCAGGCAAGGCGGCGGTTGTCACTGGCCATATCGCGCGTTTCGAAGAAGGCGGCGTGCGCCTCACCAGCGGCGAATTCCTGCCTGCCGATATCGTGGTGACGGCCACAGGCCTGAAACTCGCCGTCGCCGGCAAGATCGCTATCCATGTGGACGGCGAGCCAGTCGCCTTCAATCAGCGGTTCTATTACAAGGGTTGCATGTTCTCCAATCTGCCCAATCTGGCGGTGGTATTCGGTTATCTGAACGCCAGTTGGACTTTGCGCGCGGATATCAATTCCGATTATGTATGCCGCGTGCTCGAACATATGCGCAAGACCGGCGCACAGATCGCCACCCCAGTGCTCACCCCCGAAGCCGAAGCGGCCATCACCGAGGATGATGTGTTCGATTTCTCCTCGGGCTATATCCAGCGCGGCAAGCACATCATGCCGAGGAATTCGATCAGCTATCCCTGGCGCCTTAACCAGGAATATGTGCTGGATCGCAAGCGGATGAAGGACGACCCGCTGCTTGACGGCATCCTGACCTTTACCAAGGCAGGCGCCAATGCGCGTTCAGCCGACGAGCAACTGGAAGCCGCCGAGTAGACCACCGTCTCGTCATTGCGGGCCGCAGGCGCAGCAAGCCCAGAGCGGCTTGCACCAAGCACTGGGTTGCAGTGCTGCTGCACGGCTCACAATGACGAAAGACTTTTGCAGTTCGCAATTCTCGCCTAACCTTGCCGCCATGACCTCCCCCGACAAAATCTGGACCGCCGGCCTTGTGGTTATCGGCGATGAAATCCTTTCCGGCCGCACCCATGACAAGAACATTGCGCAGGTCGCCACCTGGCTGCAGGTGCAGGGCATTCGTCTTGCCGAAGTGCGCGTCGTGCCTGACGTGGAGAGCCGCATCATCGCGGCGGTCAATGATCTGCGCGCCGCCTATGATTACCTCTTCACCACCGGCGGGATTGGCCCCACCCATGATGATATCACGGTGGACGCAGTGGCCGCGGCGCTGGGCGTGAGCGTGGTGATCCACCCTGATGCGCGCGCGCTGCTGGAACGCTATTACGAAACGCGCGGGGGCCTGAACGAAGGGCGCCTTAGAATGGCGCGGGTGCCGGAAGGCTCAGAGCTTATCCCCAACCGGATGTCGGGTGCGCCCGGTATCCGGCGCGGCAATATCTTCCTGATGGCAGGGGTGCCGCACATCACCGCAGGGATGCTCGATTCGCTCACCGGTCAGCTTGAAGGCGGCGCACCGCTCTTGTCAGAGACCATCGGCTGCTGGGTCGCCGAGAGCGAAGTAGCAGACCTGCTGCGCCAGACCGAGGCAGCCTTTGCCAATTGCCAGATCGGTTCCTACCCTTTTTTCCGCGAAGGCCGTGTCGGGGCCAATTTCGTGGTGCGTTCAACCAGTGCGGATGATCTTGCGGCCTGCTCGGCACGGCTGGTCGAGGGGCTGGAAGCGCTCGGCTACCCCGCGACTTCCGGCGGTATCTAACCGCTCTCCGAAACTTACGCATACCTGCGCATAGCTGATGAAAGCTATGCCGTGAGGCTGCTGTTCGGTTCCTGCTTCACCGAGGCCCGTTTGGCATT
>MEDW01000034.1 GCA_001724215.1 Erythrobacter sp. SCN 62-14
GTTCGGCCGCCTGTGCCCTGATTGATGCGCACAGCGTGCGCTGCAACCGCCAGCCGGTGCGGCGCGCCAACGCTCCGGTGCGGGTGGGCGATGTGCTGACGCTGGCGCTGGCTGGCGGCGTGCGGGTGGTGGAAATCACCGCCCTGCCCACCCGGCGCGGTTCGCCCGCAGAGGCGCACAGTCACTATCAAGAGATTGACATTACCAATCTTGACACTGGGAATCTTGACCCCATTGGGGAAAAAGCCCTAGCAGCGCCCTTCGCGGGGCGCGTCTGATCGCACCTCTCTTCCATTCGTTCCTGCGCAGAAAGACCCGTAATGACCTATGTCGTCACCGAAGAATGCATCAAGTGCAAGTACACCGATTGTGTCGAGGTATGCCCGGTGGATTGCTTCTACGAAGGCGAAAACATGCTGGTGATCAATCCCAGCGAATGTATTGATTGCGGCGTGTGCGAACCGGAATGCCCGGCCGAAGCGATTCTCCCCGACACCGAAGACGGGTTGGAAAAGTGGCTTGAACTCAACACCAAATATTCCGCGCTCTGGCCCAACATCACCAGCCAGAAGGAACCGCCCGAGGACGCTGATGAGCACAAGGGCGAAAAGGACAAGTTCGAGAAATATTTCAGCACCGAGCCGGGCGAAGGCGACTGATCGCGGGCGGTTGATTGGACAGGGGGCAAGCTTCTATCTGCAAGCCTTCGCAGACCTGTCCAACACGCGACTCGCAATATTGTTGCAGATGTGCTATATAATCGGCAGCCGCGCCGGTTATCCCGCGCGCAGGTGTCGATAACCAGAAAGGCCGCGCACCAGCAAATCCCTATCCGGACAGCATTTCCCCGGCGTTTGCCTCCCGTTTCAGGATGCCGCGCCGCAGGGGAAGTTGTCCGCTCTCGTGCTGGCAACCGGCCTGAAGAAAGGAACTCGCATGGCAAGCGTCGCAAACGCATTCACGGTTGGTGACTACGTTGTTTATCCCAAGCACGGGGTGGGCCGGGTGATCGAACTCCAGAGCGAAGAAATCGCCGGAATGAAGCTCGATCTCTACGTCCTGCGCTTTGAGAAAGAGCGCATGACCTTGCGCGTGCCGGTGAACAAAGTGGAATCGATCGGGATGCGCAAGCTGTCTTCGGACAAGACCTTGAAGCAGGCGATGGAAACGCTGAAAGGCAAGCCCAAGGTCAAGCGCACCATGTGGTCGCGCCGCGCACAGGAATATGAAGCCAAGATCAATTCGGGCGATCTGGTTTCCATCGCTGAAGTGACCCGCGATCTGTTCCGCCCCGAAGACCAGCCCGAACAATCCTATTCGGAACGCCAGATCTTCGAAGCCGCCTCAAGCCGTCTGGCACGCGAACTGGCCGCAATGGAAGAAACCGACGAGCCCGCAGCGCTCGAGAAGATCCTGCAGGTCCTGCGCGAACACGCTCCGCAATATTATGAGACAAGCGACGAGGCGTAAGCTTCGCTTGGCTTGAACCATCAAGGGCTGCCCCAAGTGGGCGGCCCTTTTTGTTTGCGCTCTTGCTCACTGGCTTGCCCTTACCGCCATGGTGTATTATATTGCCAATACACATGGAAGGGTGAGGAGGTATCGCAATGATCATGAGCACAGTCCTGAATCGGATCGCACCGCTCACGGTGATCGCCATGGGGCTTGGTCTGTCGGCCTGCGGCGGCGTCAAGGTGAATATAGGCGACAGCGAAGGCGTGCCGCTGGCTGAACTGGATTTGTCAGGCCCTGCGCCCACGCGGCTTGCCCTGGGATCGGGCGATCGAGTGATCCTCACCCAAGGCGATACGCTCGCGATTGCCATCGAAGGCGACGCCAAAGCGAACAAGGACCTTCGTTTCGTGCGCGACCAGGACTTGCTCGGCATCGCGCGCCATTCAGGCCTGTTCAGCAAGGACTCAGCACCCGCCACCATCCGGGTCACCATGGCCGCGCCCAAAGAATTGATGATCGGGGGCAGCGGCACAATCGAGGCGCCCGCACTGGCGAGGAAAGCGGAACTGACGATCGGGGGCAGCGGCACGATCCGCTTTGCCGACTTTACCGGCGAACGGCTCGAAATTGCGATTGGCGGCAGCGGCAATGTCACAGGCGCAGGCACCGCCGAGCGCATGGAAATCAAGATTGGCGGCAAGGGCAATGTCGATCTGGCAGAACTTAAGGCCGACAAGGCGGAAATCACAATCGGGGGCAGCGGCGACGTTGCCTTCGCCTCTGACGGAATGGTTGAAGCCACTATCGCCGGATCGGGCACTGTGAAGGTCACAGGCCGCGCCCAATGCACCGCCAACAGCTTTGGCTCGGGCAAACTGATTTGCGAACCAGCAACACCAGCCGAAGCAGAGTGATTTCCCGCATTGCAATCCCGCAAAATCAGGCGATTATGAGAGGATGATGTTTCGTCCCCTTGCCTGCCTCGTGCTTGCGGCTCTGATCTTGCCGGGCTGTGTCGCCAAAACCGCCGCCACGATTGTTACCGCTCCTGTGCGGGTGGCGTCGGGCGCGGTTGATCTGGCGACCACCAGCCAGTCCGAAGCCGATGAAAAGCGCGGCCGTGAATTGCGCAAGACGCAGGAGAAGCTGCGCGAGTTGGAGAAAGACCGCGCCCGCCAGCAGAAACGGTGCGATGCGGGCGATGCACGGGCGTGTGAACGGGCCGCGGCGATTGATCGCCAGATGGCCGACTTGCGCGTAAGGTTTCAGCCCTGATCAGGCGGCGAGGCGGCGCGCTGCAACCGATCATTGATCGCAAGCCCGATGCCTTCTTCGGGAACCGGCGCGACTGCGATCCGTGGGTGCGGAGCGCGGGCGCCCTCATGCAGGCAGGCATAAAGCCGCGCCGCCGCCTCGTTAAGGTCGCCGCTGGCTGACAGCGTGACATCACCCGCCACTGCGCCAAATCCGATCAGGAATTCATCGGGCTGAGCCGTCAGCGCGCCCAGCCGCACGGGCTTTCCCGGTGCATAATGGCTGGCAAGCTGGCCCGGAGCCTCCACACGCGCCTCGACTGGCCCGCCGGTGGGCCCTTGCTCGCCCACCTGCACCGGACCCGGACGCAATTGCTCGATCCGGCCATCCTCGCGCACCGCAACGATGGTCGATTCCACCCCAGTCGCGCACGCCCCTCCATCCAGCACCAGATCGATCCGCCCCCCCAGCGAGGCCAGCACGTGGCCGGGCGTGGTTGGGCTGATAAAGCCGCTGCGGTTCGCAGAGGGTGCAGCGAGCGGGAAGTCGACCGCCGCCAACAGCGCCTGCATCACAGGATGCGCCGGTGCGCGCAGAGCCACCGTGGGCAGACCTGCTGTCACAGCGTCAGCCAAAGGTGCGTCCGCGCGGCGCGGCAGCACCACAGTCAGCGGCCCCGGCCAATGCACCGCCATCAGCGCGCGCGCTTCATCAGGCAACACCGCGTAACGCTCAGCCTGCGCCACATCGCGCAGATGGACAATCAGCGGATTGAAGCTCGGCCGGCCCTTCGCGGCATAGATTCGCGCCACCGCCTCAGGCAAATCCGCGCGCGCAGCAAGGCCATAGACTGTCTCGGTCGGCACGGCGACCAGCCCGCCCGATTCGAGAATCCGCGCCGCGCGCGCTATCCCCTCAGGCTCTGCCTGCACCACTTCCGTAACGTTCTTGCCGCTCATGCCAAGGCGCTATATTCAAAGACGCCCGCTGCCAAGTGCAGCACATCAATTCCCCTGCTTTGCCAAGGATGACACATCGCCGTGAACGCTTACACCCCGCCCACCGCCGACCAATTGCTCGCCATCCGTGTCAACGCCGGGATTGAAGAATTGGCCGCAAGCGAACGATTCGCCCATGCTGAGGCCGATCTGGTGGAAGCGATTGTCGAGGGTGTCGGGCAATTCGCCGCCGGAGAATTCGCGCCCTTGAACCGCATCGGCGATCTGGAAGGGGCGCGGCTCGAAAACGGCGTCGTGCGCCTGCCGGACGGGTTCGAGGCGGCTTACAAGGCCTATATCGAGCAGGGCTGGAACGCGATTGCCAGCCCGCTGGCCTATGGCGGGCAGGGGCTGCCCTTTACGCTGGCGTGCAACGTGCTGGAGAACCTCGGCGCGGCCAATATGGCCTTCACGCTGCTTCCCATGCTCAGCGTCGGCGCGATTGAGGCGCTCGAACATCACGGCTCACCCGCCCAGCAAGCGATGTATCTGCCCCGTCTGGTCAGCGGTGAATGGTCGGGCACGATGAACCTGACCGAGCCTGCTGCGGGCAGCGATGTCGGCGCACTGCGGAGCACGGCGGAACCCATCGAAAGCGGGCCGCACGCGGGCAAATACAAGATCACCGGGCAAAAGATCTACATCACCTGGGGCGAACATGAGCTGTCTGGTAACATCATCCATCTGGTGCTCGCCCGCCTGCCGGGCGCACCCGAAGGTTCACGCGGGATTTCGCTGTTCGTGGTGCCGAAATATCATGTGAATGCGGACGGCAGCCTTGGCCCCAAGAACGATCTTCGCTGTGTGAGCCTCGAACACAAGCTCGGCATCAACGCCTCGCCCACTTGCGTGATGAGTTATGGCGACAACGGCGAATGCATTGGCGAGCTGGTCGGCGCGCCCAACAAGGGGCTGGCTGCGATGTTCACCATGATGAACAATGCGCGCATCAATGTCGGCAACCAGGGCGCGCAGATCGCCGAACGCGCAACGCAGCAAGCGCTCGCCTATGCCCGTGACCGGGTGCAATCGGCGCGCGCCGGTTCGCCTGACAAGACCCCGGTTGCCATCATCGAACACCCCGATGTGCGCCGGATGGTGCTGCGGATGAAAGCGCTCACCGAAGGCGTGCGCGCGCTGCTCTATTACTGCGCGGGGCAGGTTGATCGCGGCAATCTGGGCGATGAAGCGGCCAAGAACCGCGCGGAAATCGTCGTGCCGCTGATCAAGGCGTGGGGCACGGATGTCGGCGTGGAAGTCACCAGCCTCGGCATCCAGATTCACGGCGGGATGGGCTTTGTCGAGGAAACCGGCGCGGCGCAGCACTGGCGCGATTCGCGGATTGCCCCGATCTACGAAGGCACCAACGGGATTCAGGCCGCAGACCTTGTGACCCGCAAGCTCGGCCTTGATGGCGGCGCTGCCATGGTGACGCTGTTTGAAACCATCGCCCGCGAAGCCGCCGGGGAGCGCACTCTTGCTGCCCTCGCCGGGGAATGCGTCGGGATCGCGCGCTGGATGCGCGATGAGGCCAGCCTTGATGATCGCCTTGCAGGTAGCGTGCCGTTCTGCACCATGGCAGCGGTGTGCGTGGCAGGCTGGCAGCTGATGAAGCAAGCGGCGGCGGTCGCTGCCGGGGCCGCGCCAGAACTGGCCGAAACCAAGCCGGTGACAGTGCGCTTCTTCCTTGATCGCGTGGTGCCCGAAGCGCTTGGCCTCAAGGCGGGGGCCATTGCAGGCGCTGACCTGCTCTATGCCCTGCCTGCCGAGAAGCTCGCGGGCTGATGTCCGAGCACGCGGCGTGGGAGCGAATTGCGGCGGCGCTGGAGCGGCTCAGCCCCCCGCCGCCCGAGCCTGCTGATTGGTACGCTGCGCCGGCCTACTGGTGGGATGGTGAGCGAGCGAGCGCGGTTCCGGCACTCGCCGCCTTGCCCTTGGCGGGGCTGATCGGGATTGATGCGCAGCGCGAGGCGGTGCGCGCCAATCTCGCAAGGCTGGCTGCGGGCTCGGCGGCGCAGGATATGCTGCTGTGGGGCGCGCGCGGCATGGGCAAATCGGCGCTCGTTCGCAGCGCGCTCGCCGATGTGGCACGCGAGCATCCCGGCACAATCGCGCTGGTGCAGGTCGCGGGCGGCGCGCTGGCCAGCTTTCCTCGGCTGATCGGTGAGCTCGCAAGGGTGGAGCGCGCGTTTCTGCTCTTTATCGACGATCTCGGCTTTGGCGCTGACGCCAAGGCTGAGAATCTCGCGCTGCGCAGCCTGCTCGACGGCGGCGTCATCCCGCGCCCCGCCCATATCCGCGTCGCGGTCACCTCCAACCGGCGTGGCATTGTCAGCCGCAGCGCGGACGAAGGTGCGGCGCTCCACGAACGCGACGAGCGCGACGATGCGCTGGCGCTGGCTGACCGCTTCGGCCTTACCCTCGCCTTTCACCCCGCAGACCGCGAGACATACCTCACCATCATCGCCAGCTACCTTGCTGCGCACGGCCTCACCTTCAACGAGGAGGAGGCGATGGCCTTCGCGATCCAGCGCGGCAATCGTTCAGGCCGCACCGCGCTGCAATTCGCCACTGAAATCGCCGGGCGCGCAGGCCGGGCGCTTTAGGGCGTTTTCCGGTCAAGCTGACGCTACCGGAAAAGCGGGCGCTCAGACGCCGCGCGGGCTTATTGCATTTCTCGGATCCGTTTGATCGAAAAATGCTTTAATTCACCTGCTGCGGCGCATTCTGGCGCAGGTAATCAGCCTCGCGCTGGCGGGTTGGATCGCGCAGCTCGCGCGCAGGCGGCAGACGCTCGCTTTTCACGCGCGCAATCCCCGCTCCGGGAGCCGCCCCTGGAGCCGCCACCCGCCAGATAATCCCCGCCGTATCATCCGAAATCAGCAACGCGCCGTCGCCTGCCCATTCGGCCCAGGTCGGCCGCCCGCGCGTCTTGCCATCTTCGCGCAGGAACCCGGTCAGCACCGGCACCGGCTTGCCAACCGGATTGCCGCGCGCGTCGAATTCGACATAGACCACATCATAGCCCGAAGGCGGCTTGCGGTTCCACGAGCCGTGCCGCGCGATAAAGGCACCGCTGGCGAATTTCTCGCCCATCTTGTGACCTTCGGCCGTGAACACCATGCCGAGCGCCGCCACATGCGGGCCCAGCGCATATTCGGGATTGCGGGTGTATTCGGTGAGGAAGGCCGGCATCGGATGCTTCACCCGCCGGTCGAAATTGTTTTTGTAATAGACCCACGGCCAGCCGTAATGCGCGCCCACCGGCACATTCGTCAGGTAATCGGGCACAAGGTCTGATCCGAGCATGTCGCGCTCGTTCACCGTGGTCCACAGCTCACCGCTCCACGGCGAGAAATCGAGGCCATTGGGATTGCGCAGACCCAAGGCAAAGGGCCGCTGACGCCCGGTATCCAGATCAAACTCCCAGATCATGGCGCGGCCTTCTTCGACCTCCATGCCGGATTCCCCGATATTGCTGACCGAACCCACCGCCACGAACAGCATGTCTTCGGTCGGGTGCAGTTTGAGGTTGCGCATCCAGTGCCCGCCGCCGCCTGCCAGATCCATCAGCTTGCGCGGGGCGCTCGTCACCCGATCGCCGCCCAGCGCATAGTCAAAGGCCAGCACGGCATTGTGGTTGGCGACATAAAGCGTGTCATCACGCCAGGCGAGGCCCGAGGGCGAATCAAGGCCCGCCTCCAGCAGGACAGAGCGCTTGTCCGCTACGCCATCGCCCGTGGTGTCACGCAGCAGCACGACCTGATTGGGCGAATCTCCGGCAGAACCGGCCTTGGTGAAGAGATAGCCTGCCACCCAGGCCTGAATGCGTCCCATAATCCCGCTCGGCTGCTCTGCGGGCTTCGGCGCGCGGGTCAGGCTCACCAGCACATCGCCATTGGGAAGCGTGTAAAGCGTGCGCGGATGATCAAGCCCATCGGCAAAGCGCTGGACGCTGAGACCCTCGGCCGCGACCGGCACTTCGCCGTCAGCCCAGCCAACCGGCTGCGCAATCTGCACTGTCGGGACGCTTTCAGCCTGAGGCTTGGCCAAGGTCGGTTCGGTGCCGACCACGTCCTCGACGCTGAGCTGCGCGGTCTGCCCGCGCGTCAGAAAGAACAGCGCTGCTCCGGCGACGATAACCAGAACGCCAAGCGTGATTGCGATCTTGCGAAGAATGCCCATGTGATGCGCGATAGAGCCCCCGCCCCCTTGCGGCAATGGGCGAGATGGTCAAAGGGCGCATGCCATGTATGATTTCAAACCCGCCGCCGGAGCCGATCCGGCAGAAATCCACCGCGATTTGTGCGCCGCTGCCGATGCGCTGACCGCAGGGGAGCCCGATGGCGTTGCCAATATGGCCAATGTCGCGGCGCTCTTGTGGGAATTCCTGCCCGATCTGAACTGGGCGGGCTTTTACCGGGTCGCTCCGGCCAAGGGTGGCGGGGGGCAGGAATTGGTGCTTGGGCCCTTTGTGGGCCGTCCCGCCTGCATTCGCATTCCCTTTGGGAAAGGCGTGTGCGGGACGGCGGCAGAAAGTCGCGCGACGCAACTTGTTGCCGATGTCCATGCTTTCCCGGGTCATATCGCCTGCGATGCAGCGAGCCGCTCCGAGCTGGTTGTGCCCGTGCTGCGCGATGGGACAGTGATCGCGGTGATCGATCTCGACAGCCCCTCCCCTGCCCGTTTCGGGACCGAAGATGCCAGAGGGATCGAGGCGCTCGCGGCGCTGCTCGCCCCCCGAATCTGACTTCGCAACTAACTTCTGCCTGACAATCGCCCCGAAACGGCACAGCGCCCGTCGCACTGCTTGGGCGGGACGGCGGCGTGATGGTAAAGGATTGCCTAACCATCTGGCCGCACAGGGATGAGGCGCGAATCGCGTGTCTGCCCGGCGGCCCCCAGCAGGGGAATTGCCGCCGTGAGCATTCATCGTGATAATCGCACTCTGGGCCGTGTGGCTGTGGGTCTTGCCATGGGCGGCACTGCCCTGTTGCTGGCAAGCGGCGCTGCTGCGCAGGGCCTAACCCCGCTTTCCCCGGCTGAAGTCAGCACCCTTCCACCCGAATATCGCACCGCTCCGGTCTTGGCTGATCGCACCGAAACCTCGATCGGCGCTGACGGGGTCGAGACGATCACCCGCACGCGCTATATCGCCGCCCCTGCGGCCAGCATGGCGCCTGCGCCGCTGCCCGCTCCGGTCGCCTATCCCGGCGCGCAACCCACCATGATGCCGATGCAAACCATGACCTATGGGATGCAGCCCGTGGTGTTTGATCGTGCCCAGTGGCTTGATGAATGTCGCCGCCGCACCGCCGGACGCAATCGCAACGACACCGGCACGATCATTGGCGCGCTACTCGGCGCGATTGGCGGCGGGGTTGCTGGCAACCTGCTGGCAGGCGCGGGTGACAAGCTGCTCGGCACAGCCGTGGGCGCCGTTGGTGGAGGAGTAAGCGGCGGGCTGATCGGCAGCCTGTTCAATGGCCGCAAGCGCAACCGCTATGATTGCGAAGCCGCGCTCGACAGCTACCTGTCGCAACCCGCGCCGGTGCAGCGCATCGCCAGCCGCGAGATTCCGATGGCCTACGCTGCCCCCGCCTATGCCATGCCGGTGATGATGCAGCCGACCTATGCCTATGCGATGCCGATGCAGAACGTGGTGGTTCCGGTGCAATATGAGCAGCCACAACAGGTGGTGGTGCGCGAAACCGTGCGTGAGGAAGTGGTCCCCGGCGCGGCCCGGATGATCCCCGCCCCGCGCCCGACCAAACTGATCAAGGCTGAGCGCTGATCCTGTAATGTGCCAGCGCGGGCAGCCTAGACCCCGGCCGGGAGCAAGTCGCTCCGGCTGGTGCGGTTGTATGGCGCCCGCCCTCTAAAACTCACCTCCGGTGAGACGCTGGCACAGCAGATCGAGTTGATCGAGCGTGGTGTAACGGATCGAAATCACGCCCTTGCGGGGATCGCCCTCCGGCTTGATCCGCACGTTAAGCCCAAGAAATTCCTTAAGATGTTGCTGAACGGCGAGAATATCAGCATTGCCTGATGCGGGTTCGCTGGCACGGGTGGGCTTTGCGTCGTCCGCAGTTGCAGCCTTACCCTCCGACAGCTTACGCACAAGGCTTTCGACATCGCGCACCGAAAACGCCTCGCGCACGGCAATATCGGCCAGTTCGGCCGCATCCTCGCGCCCGATCAGCGCGCGGGCATGGCCCATGGTGAGCGCGCCCTGCTCCACCAGATCAAGCACTTCATCGGGCAGCCCCAGCAAGCGCTGGAGATTGGCGACATGGCTGCGCGACTTGTCGACCAACTTGGCGATTTCCGCCTGCGTCATCCCTTCGTCTTCGGCAAGCCGCTGATAGGCGCGCGCTTCTTCGATGGGGTTCAGGTCTTCGCGCTGCAGGTTTTCAATCAGCGCCAGCGCCATCACCTCGCGCTGATCAAGGTCGCGCACCAGCGCCGGGATTTCATGCAGCCGCGCCTTTTGCGCTGCGCGCCAGCGGCGCTCGCCTGCGACCAGTTGATAGGCCCCCGGCCCGGTCGGACGGACAATCACCGGCTGAATCACCCCGCGCGCCGCAATCGAGGCCGCGAGTTCATCCAGCGCAGCCTCGTCGAAATGCTTGCGCGGATTGCCGGGAAGCGGCTTGATCGCCGCAATCGCAACCATGCGCAGCGGCGAATCGTTCGGCGCCCGCGTTCCGCCGCCAGCACCCGGCTCAGCAGCGCGCACCAAGGGCTCCTCGCGGCGTGTTTCGCCCAGCAAAGCACCCAGCCCCCGCCCCAACCGCTTGGGCCTTTCAGCCGCACCGCGCGTGGTGGTGTCGTTCTCGCCGCTCATGCTGCTTGCCTTTCTGCCGGGAACCGCCCGATCAATTCGCGCGCCAAGGCGATATAGGCGCGGCTACCGGTGCAGGAATGATCATAGATCAGCGCGGGCAAGCCATGGCTGGGCGCTTCGGAGAGGCGCACATTGCGCGGAATCACCGTTTCAAACACCAGATTGCCAAGGCATTCGCGAACATCATCGGACACCTGATCGGTCAAGCGGTTGCGGCGATCATACATGGTGAGCGCAACGCCGATGATCCCCAGCGAAGGATTGAACAATTGCTGCACCTTTTCAACGGTCTGCAAGAGCTGGCTGAGCCCCTCCAGCGCGAAAAACTCACACTGCAGCGGCACCAGCAAGGTATCAGCCGCACACAGCGCGTTGAGCGTCAACAGGCCCAAAGACGGCGGACAGTCGATAAAGCAGATATCGTGCCCCTTGTGCCCCGCCAGCGCGTGCGAAAGGCGTGCGGTGCGTTCATCCACGGAAACCAGCTCCACCTCAGCGCCCGACAGATCAACTGTCGCCGGCACAAGATCAAGGCCGGGAATGGTGGTCGGCACAGTGGCTTCCACCAGGGCAATTTGATCAACCAGCAGGTCATAGCTTGAGAGCCCGCGGGAACCCGCTGCCACACCCACCCCTGTCGAGGCATTGCCCTGCGGGTCGAGATCAATCAGCAGCGTGCGCCACCCCGTCGCCGCCATAGCCGTGGCGATGTTGATCGCGGTGGTGGTCTTGCCCACTCCGCCCTTCTGGTTAGCAATGGCGATCGTCAGCATGTTCGTGACCCTACCTGTTGGCACCTGCTTGTATCACAGCTTGAGGATGATCCCGGCATCCTTATCGGTGAGCGATTGTTCCACGTGGAACATTTTTCGAATCGCAGGCCGCAATGAAGCCAATTCGTGCGCCGCCGAGCGCCCCTTGGGCAAGACATAGCGGGTGTCGGCTGTGGAGAAAGGCGCGGATAAGCTGAGCAGAGTTTCCAAAGGAGCAAAAGCGCGTGCCGAAATGGCGCGGGCGGGAAAAGGCGTAATGCGCTCCAACCGCTCACCAATGACCTGTGCCTTGGATAGGCCAAGCGCCGCAATGCAGCGCTCCAGAAACGCAACCCGCCGCGCACGCGATTCGACCATGGTGACAGGCATTTGCGGACAGATCGCCGCGATCACAAGTCCTGGCAGGCCCGGCCCGGAGCCCAGATCCAGCCACGGCCCCTGCGCCCCTCCCCCCAGTGTTTCCCGCGGAACAAAGCGCAAAAGCTGCGCCGAATCGGCGATGTGACGCTGCCACAAGTGTGCTTCGCTGGCCTTGGAGATCAGATTCTGACGCTGGTTCTCCTCCAGCAGCAAGGCCGCGTAATCATCGAGCCGCCCCATAGCCTCGGACGAGCCCAGCTGCTCGGCCAGCTCAACAACAAAGCCGCGCGCGTGTTCTTCGCTCTCGATGGTCACGCTGCTTGCTCACGCTTGCGCGCGTGGACGAGCAGAGCGGAGAGCGCCGCGGGGGTGATCCCCGGCACCCGTCCAGCGGCAGCAAGCGAGACCGGCGCCGCCCGTGACAGCCTCTCGACCATTTCATTCGAGAGCCCGGGCACCTGTCCATAGGGAAAATCGGGCGCGAGCGGCACAGCCTCACTGGCGCGCAGATCGCGCAATTCCGCATCCTGCCGCGCCAGATAGGGCGCATAGGCGGCATCCTCAGCCATTTCCTCAGCGAGCAGAGGATCCAGCGCATTCACCTCGCCTAGCCATGGCGTGAGCGCCTCGGGTGTCACCCCATCATAGCGCAACCATTCGGCAAGCGGTTTTTCCCCATGATCTCGGCGGACAGGCAGACCAAGGTCAGCCAGCTCGCGCGCATGGACTTTCTGCGCGTGTTTCACGTGGAACATCGCACGCATTTCTTCGCGTCGCTCCCACCAGACACGCCGCTCCTCACCCACACAGCCCGCCGCGATACCCAGCCCCGTCAACCGAGTCGCGGCGTTGTTGGCGCGCAGTCGCAGGCGATATTCAGCGCGCGCGGTGAGCATCCGATAGGGCTCCGACACGCCTTGCAAGGTGAGATCATCAACCATCACCGCAATATAGGAATTGGCGCGGTCGAGCGCCGGGGCAGCCTTGCCAAGCGCCGCGGCGGCCGCTTGCAGTCCCGCCACCAGACCTTGCGCAGCGGCCTCCTCATAGCCCGTCGTGCCGTTGATCTGCCCTGCGCAATACAGCCCCGGAATGGCGCGCAGCTGCAAATCGGGGGTCAGCGCGCGCGGATCAATATGGTCATATTCCACGGCATAGCCCGGCTGCACAATCTCGGCACGCGCACACCCCGGCATCGAACGCACCACCACCTCCTGCACGTCGGTGGGCAGCGAAGTGCTGATACCATTGGGATAGACGAGATGCGTGGTCAGCCCTTCGGGTTCAAGGAACACCTGATGGCCGTCGCGGTCGCCAAAGCGGTGGATCTTGTCCTCAATCGAAGGGCAATAGCGCGGGCCCGCCGCCGCAATCGCACCGGAAAACAACGGGGAGCGGTGGAGGTTGGCGCGGATCGCATCATGCCCTTCATGCGTAGTCCGGGTGATCGCGCAGAACACCTGCGGATTGACGCGGCGCGGGGTCAGCGGAGACATCGTCCATGCTTCCGCATCCGAAGTCTGTTCTTCCAATGCTGCCCAATCAATCGTGCGCCCATCAAGGCGCGGCGGCGTGCCTGTCTTGAGCCGCGCCATGGGCAGATCGGCACCGCGCAATTGCTCCGCCAGACGATGCGCGGCGTTCTCGCCAATGCGGCCGCCTTCAAACCGCTCCTCGCCGCGAAACAGCACACCGCCGAGGAATGTGCCGGTGCACAGCACCACGCGCTCCGCTTCGATCGCGGTCCCATCGGCAAGTTCCAGCCCAGCCACGCGCCCGCCCTTAAGCATCAGCGCCGCCGCTTCGCCTTCGATCAGGGTCAAGCCGGGCTGCGCATGAACAACTTGCTGCACCGCCGCCTTGAACAGCACGCGGTCGGCCTGCACGCGCGGGCCCCAGACAGCGCTGCCTTTGGAGCGATTGAGCATCCGGTAATGGATCGCGCCCGCATCGGCAGCGCGGCCCAGCACACCATCGAGCGCATCGACCTCGCGCACCAGATGGCCCTTGCCCAAGCCGCCAATTGCCGGGTTGCAGCTCATCGCGCCAATCGCTTCGAGGTCGAAACTCACCAGCGCCGTGCGCGCGCCCATCCGCGCCGAGCCGGAAGCGGCTTCAACCCCGGCGTGGCCGCCGCCCACCACGATGACATCAAATTGCTGCATGGCCTGCGCAAATAGAGGCTCGCAAGGCGCGCGTCAAAGCCGTTTCAGGGACGCGATGTTTCACGTGAAACAGTCATCGCCTCACTTACCGATGCAGAACCGGCCGAACAGCGCATCGAGCATATCCTCGGTGGTTGCCCGCCCGACGAGCCGATCGAAAGCAAGGCGAGCGCGACGCAGTTCTTCGGCAATCAAAAGCGAATCCCCGAGCGCCTGCGCGGCGGTGAGCGCCTCTGCCGCCTCCGCAAGGCGCGCGTGCTGGCGGGCATTGAGTGCAGCCTCGCCAGGCTTGGGCAGCGCCTCGCGCGCAGCTTCCACCAGCGCGGATTTGAGCGCAGACACCCCTTCGCCGGTTGCCGCCGACAGAGTGTGGCGCGCCAAAGCCTTGGGTGCGAACTCTGCCCGATCCGCCTGAGCTGCAATCTCCCAACAGCGTTCCGGTCCCTCCCCTTCCGTGCCGAGCCACAGCACGACATCTGCCCGCACAAGTTCGCCGCGCGCCCGATCAATCCCGATTGCCTCGATCGCATCGCTGCCTTCGTCGCGCAGACCCGCCGTGTCGACAAAAGTAAACGGCACGCCGCCAATCGCCACTGAACGCTCGATCACATCACGCGTGGTGCCGGCAATCGGTGAGGTGATCGCCGCTTCGCTCTCAACCAGAGCGTTGAACAGCGTCGATTTGCCCGCATTGGGCGGCCCGGCCAGCACCACGCGAAAACCCTCGCCCAGCCGTTCGGAACGGGGCCGCGCGAGCCATTCGTGCAACTCTCTGGCCAGCACGGCGATGTTCCCCATGAAACCTTGCGGCAGATCGGCGGCGTCCTCCTCGTCCGAGAAATCGAGCACCGCCTCCAGTTGAGCCGATAGCGTAAGCAACTGCCCGCGCCACGCCTCAACCTGTCGCGACAGTGCCCCCTGCATCGCGCCCAGCGCCGCAGCCCGCTGCAATTCCGTCTCAGCACTCAGCAGATCAGCCAGCCCCTCGGCCTCAGCCAGATCAAGCCTGCCATTGGCAAAAGCGCGGCGGGTAAACTCGCCCGGCTCTGCCCGCCGAAAGCCAGGGATGGCCGCCAGCGCTCCCTCCACCGCTGCAATCACCGCGCGCCCGCCGTGGCAATGGAGTTCCGCCAGATCCTCGCCCGTTGCTGTCTTCGGCCCCGGAAACCACAGCACCAGCGCCGAATCGAGCGCTGTCCCGGCTGCGTCACGCAAAGTGGCAAGGCTTGCGCGGCGCGGCTCAGGCAAGCGACCAGTCAACGCCCGCAGCGCCTCTCCCGCTTGCGGCCCGGACACCCGGATCACGCCAATCGCAGCCGGCGGCGCGCCGCTCGACAGCGCGAAAATTGTGTCCGAGGATGTCATCGCAAGAAAGACGCGCCTAGCTGTCAGCCTTGCCGCCGCTGTCGCGCATTGAGGCAGCTTTCATCCCGCCTTCGACAAAGCTCTGAAACAGCTTCAGCCCCACCTGCCCCATCGGCGCCAGCGCCTGCGCATATTCCTGAAGCTGATCAGGGCTCGATACGCCGCGCATCGCCTTGGCGATATTCTCGACATAGATCGAATTGGCCTGGCTCACATCGGGGAGCCCCATCAGATTGCGAGCTTCCTCCGGGGTGCAGTCAATCTCGATAGTGATCTTCATGGAAAGTCTCTCCCAACCGGCGCTGTGCCCGCCTCGCCCTATTTGGGCTTGTCAGCCAAGCAAGGCAATAGATAGGAGGAGCAACAAATCCCAAGGAGAGACCTGTGATGACCAGCGTGACCATCCCCACCCTCGAAGGCGACACCCATTTTACAGGCTATATCGCGCGGCCGCAGGGCCCAGCCAAGGCAGCGGTGATCGTCATTCAGGAGATTTTCGGCGTTAATCCCGGTATCCGCCAGAAATGCGACAAGCTCGCCGCCGAAGGCTACATTGCGCTCGCGCCTGACTTGTTCTGGCGCTTGCAGCCGGGGATCGAGCTTGATCCCGATGTTGAAGCCGAGTTTGCGCAAGCGCTCGACTGGATGGGCAAGTTCGATCAGGACGCAGGGATCCGCGACATTCAGGCCGCGATCAACTTCCTGCGCTCGGAAGAAGGCGCGGCCAAGGTCGGCTGCGTGGGCTATTGCCTCGGCGGCAGGCTCGCTTTCATGACCGCCGCACGCACCGATATCGACGCCAGCGTTGCCTATTACGGCGTCGGCATTGATGGCCTGCTGGGTGAAGCCAATGCGATTGCCAATCCGGTGATGCTGCATATCCCCACCGCCGATGGCTTTGTGCCCGCCGAGGCACAGGCCGCGATGCACGCAGGGCTGGATGGCCACGACAAGGTGACGCTGCACGATTACGAGGGGCTCGATCACGGCTTTGCCACCGAAGTCGGCAAGCGCCGCGACGAAGCCGCCGCGACACTGGCCGACAGCCGCACCAGCGCCTTTTTTGCGGAAGCTCTGGCGTGAGCGCTTCGGATAATCTCGCGCGCTGGCACGCCTATATGCACGGTGGGAGCGATCCCGCCGTGCTGGCTGATATGCTGGCCGAGGATGCGGTGTTTCACTCGCCCGTGGTTCACACCCCGCAAGTGGGCAAGGCAATTGTCATGGCCTATCTGGTCGCCGCCTCACACGTTCTGGGCAATGACAATTTCCGCTATGTGCGCGAGTTGGTGGACGGCGATGAAATGATGCTCGAATTCGTCACCGAACTGGATGGCGTCACCATCAACGGGGTCGACATCATCCGCTGGGGTGCGGACGAGAAAATCCACGATTTCAAGGTGATGGTGCGCCCATTGAAGGCGATCAACAAGGTGTGGGAGATGATGGCCGCACAGCTCGCCGCGGCCAAGGGTTAAAGCGCGGCTCGCAGCACGGCGAGGCGCTCGGCCACCGGAGCCAGCGGCAAATCGCTCACCGCATAACCATAGCGGCGCCACGCAGCGGTCACGGCTCCATCGCTCGCCACCGCCTCGGCAAAGTCCTGGATGCGCTCATTGTCCTGGCGGTAAATCGCGCGCCACGCCGGTGCGCGCCACACCCGCCCCTCGTAACGCAAGGCGCGGCAGGCCTCATCCACCGCTCGCGGGATCGAGAGGCCCGCAAGGTCCAGAAAGCCCACCACATCGGGAAAACCGCGATCAAACACCACCGGGCCGGGATGCTCGGCAAAGCGTTCAAACTCGCGGCGATGCGCGGCCAGCATAGCCTCGGCAAAGCCCTCCGGATCCTCGGCGCGCAGGGCCATGCCGCCGGGCGCGCGCAGCAATTGCCGCGCCACTTCAGGCGAAGTCGCCCACCCCGCATCGGCGGCGGCCTCAAGCAGGGTGGTCTTTCCCGCTCCCGGTGCGCCCGTCAGAACGAGGTGCCGCACCACCCGCGCCGAGCCTAATTCAGCACCGCGAAATTCATGATCATCTTGCGCAGTTCCGGCGCAAGCCCCACCGGCAATTCCGCATCAAGCATCTCGCGGCGATTGGCGATACTTTCGGCAATCAGCACGCGCTTCATCGCCCAGTCGGGACAGGTGCGCTCATCAATGCTGCGGCGATCGAGCAGCGTGATGCCACTGTGGCGCGGATCTTCGGTGATCTTGAGCATCAACGCCACCAGATCCTCCTCCTCGCCTTCAATCAGCTGAAGGAAATTGCGCCCATTATAGAGCAACAGTCCGGTGATCCCGCGGGCCGGATTGTTGCGCGCGCTGGTGGCGAGGATGGCTTCCACCTCGTCGCGCGCCAAGGTCGGCGCCGTGCTGATGTAGAGATATTGACTGAGCACTGGCCGACCCGCTTTCCCGTCCCGCTTGATTGCCCCCCGCCGGGCTTTACTGGTTCCCAATCTTGCTGGCTCCCAGCCCCTACTGGTTCATTGTATCGAAGAAATCCGCGTTGGTCTTGGAATCCTTCATCTTGTCGAGCAGGAATTCCATCGCATCTACGGTTCCCATCTGCATCAGGATGCGGCGCAGCACCCACATCTTGGAAAGCTTGTCCTTCTCAACCAGCAATTCTTCCTTGCGCGTGCCGGACTTGCCGACATCCAATGCGGGGAAGATGCGCTTGTCAGCAACCTTGCGGTCGAGCACGATTTCGCTGTTGCCCGTGCCCTTGAATTCTTCGAAGATCACTTCGTCCATGCGGCTGCCGGTGTCGATCAGCGCGGTGGCAATGATGGAAAGCGAGCCGCCTTCCTCGATGTTGCGGGCTGCACCAAAGAACCGCTTGGGCCGTTGCAGCGCATTGGCGTCCACACCGCCCGTCAGCACCTTGCCCGAGCTTGGCACGACCGTGTTGTAGGCCCGGCCCAACCGCGTGATCGAATCAAGCAGGATCACAACGTCATGCTTGTGCTCAACCAGACGCTTGGCCTTTTCGATCACCATTTCAGCGACTTGAACGTGGCGCTGGGCGGGTTCGTCGAAGGTCGAAGATACCACCTCGCCCTTCACGCTGCGCTGCATGTCGGTAACTTCCTCGGGGCGTTCGTCGACCAAGAGGACGATCAGGAACACCTCGGGGTGGTTATCGGTGATCGCCTTGGCGATGTTTTGGAGCAGCACCGTCTTACCCGTGCGCGGCGGAGCAACGATCAGTGCGCGCTGGCCCTTGCCCTGCGGCGCAATGATATCAATCACCCGCGCGCTCTTGTCCTTCACCGTCGGATCAAGCGAATCGAGCACCAGTTTGGAATCGGGATAAAGCGGCGTGAGGTTGTCGAAATTGGTGCGCAGACGCACCGCATCGGGATCGTCGAAATTGACCTTGGAAAGCGTTGTCAGCGCGAAATAGCGCTCCCCATCACGCGGCGCGCGGATTTCCCCTTCGACGGTATCGCCCGTGCGCAGGCCCCATTTGCGCACCTGATTGGGCGAGACGTAAATATCATCGGGGCCCGCGAGGTAATTCGCCTCGGGCGAGCGCAGAAAGCCGAAGCCATCCTGCAGCACCTCGATGGTGCCGATGCCCATGATCTTTTCCTCGTATTCCTCATCCTCAGCCAGTTCGCGCAGGATCGAGAACAAGAGATCCTGCCGCCGCATGGTCGAGGCGCCCTCGACACCCAGCTCCTCCGCCATCGCGACCAGTTCGGCCGGGGTTTTCTTCTTGAGGTCTTTCAGATGCATGTCGTCTCAATCCGTGAAGGAAACAAGGTGGGCCGGATGGTCAGTGCCTCTTTCGCAAAAAAGAGACGCCTTGCACGTGTGTCGCAGCAAGGCCGGGCTTGGAGAAAGCAGACCGCCGGGATCGTTGAGCGTCCCGGTCAACCGGATGTGATGGTGACGGCCATAGAATTGGCCCTGCACAAGGTCAATCGCCTAAAAGCTGGGCTCAGAACGGCTTGAGGTAAACCAGCACCACGATCAGCACCAGCAGCAGGCCCGGCACCTCGCCCACCATGCGCAAGGTCTTTTCCGTGAGCGGACGCTCCCCGCGCGCCATAGCCTTGGACTTCGCTACCAGCCAGCCGTGGAAACCCGACAGCGCCAGCACCAGCGTCAGCTTGGCATGGAACCAACCCGAAGCAAAATGCCCGCCTGCATAGGCAAGGCTAAGGCCCAGCACCCACACGATAATCAGGCTGGGGGTGAGGATGATTTTGCGCAACTTACCGCTGCGCGTCGCCCATTTTGCCTCGCCCTCAGACCCGGCTACGTGATCGAGCATATAGATCATCTGGCGCGGCAGCATGAACAGGCCCGCCAGCCAGAACACCATGAAAATCACATGGCCCGATTTGAGGAAGAGATAGATCGAAAGCAGGGTGTCTTGCATCGGATCAGCCCCTCAAAGCGGCGAGAAGTTCATGGACATGATCGATCGGCGTGAACTGCCCGATGCCGTGACCGAGATTGAAGACATGGGGGCGATCTTCGAAAGCGACCAAAATCGTCTTGACCCGCGCCGGCAGCGCGGGGCCGCCCGCCTCGACCAGCAGCGGATCGAGATTGCCCTGCACCGGCATGCCTTCGGGCAGGCTCTGATGCGCCCACACCGGATCAAGCGTTTCATCCAGCCCGACCGCATCCACGCCCGTCTCGCGCGCATAGGCGGGCAGTTTGGCGCCTGCGCCCTTGGGGAAACCGATCACCGGGGTATCGGGATGGCTTTCCTTGAGCGCCGCAGTAATCCGCGCATTGGGCGCAATCACCCAGCGTTCAAATTCATCGGGCGCAAGGCTGCCTGCCCAGCTGTCGAACAATTGCACCGCTTCTGCGCCTGCATCGATCTGACCGCGCAGATAGACCACCGAATGATGAATAATCGCCTCAATAATCGCCTGAAGCCGCGCCGGATCGCGATAGGCCAGAAGGCGCGCCGGGCCGTGGTCCTTGGAACCTTCGCCCACAATCATATAGGTCGCCACCGTCCAGGGGCTCCCTGCAAAGCCCAGCATCGTCACATTGTCAGGCAATTGCGCGCGGGTGCGGCGGACAGTCTCATAGACCGGATCGAAATGATGCAGTGCCGGGGTGAAATCCGAAAGCTCCACCTCCAGCAAAGTGGGCGACAATTTCGGCCCCTCGCCCGCCATGAAGGCAAGCCCCTGCCCCATCGCGTGCGGCACAATCAGGATATCGGAAAACAGGATTGCCCCATCAAATCCGAACCGCCGGATCGGCTGCACGGTAATCTCAGCCGCCGCTTCGCTATCGTAAACCAGTTCGAGGAACCCGCCCTTTTCAGCGCGCAGTTCGCGGTATTCCGGCAGATAGCGCCCTGCTTGCCGCATCAGCCACACGGGCGCTACGGGTTGACGAATTCCTTTGAGCGTATCGAGCAATGGGCCGGGCATTCGTGTTCCTTAAAACAAATAAAATAGATTTATAAGGGATTGAGGGATTCTATTGGCCCTGTGGATAATGGGAATTACCCGGTGCTGCCTGACTTATCCGGTAACGGATGATGGAATGCTCCTCTCTCGACTCTGCGGCAATGCGCGGTCAAGTGCGAGATATCCCCATTGTCCCCAGCCTGTCGATACAATCTCTCCCATGTCGACAAACCACCGGGGCAAAGCGCCGTTAGCGGGCATGAAAACTTGTGCGCACCTTGCCCACTGATTGCTCCCGTGGTTTATGCAGCGATCTGTCCACAGGCGGCAGCAGGGCAATGAGTTGCGATGCGATGATGAACCGAATCAATCTCCATCTGGTCTCGGATTCCACCGGTGAGACGCTGGAGATGATCGCCAAGGCGGCGCTCGCCCAGTTCGATAATCCGGCAGTCAATCGCCATTTCTGGCCGATGGTGCGCTCGCTCCAGCATCTTGATCGCATCGCACCTGATCTCGCGCAAAATCCGGGGCTGGTGCTTTACACGCTGGTGAACCCGGAAACCCGCAAGCGGTTGGAAGAGCATTGCCGCCACTTGGGCCTGCCGTCGCTTGCGGTGATGGATCAGGTGGCCGCTGCGCTTGAGGCGCATCTGGGCCAGGAACAATTGCAGAAGCCCGGCCGCCAGCACGCGATGGATGAGGAATATTTCCGCCGGGTCGAGGCCATCCAATACACTATCGCCCACGATGATGGGCTGGGCTATGAGGATTGGGAACAGGCCGATATTGTGCTGGCCGGCGTTTCGCGCTCTTCGAAAACGCCGACCGCAATTTACCTCGCCAATCGCGGTTATAAGGTCGCCAATATCCCGCTGGTGGTGGAAAGCCCGCCGCCTAAGGCTTTGTTCGGATTGCGTCATCCGCTGGTGGTGGGGCTGACATCAGCGCCCGATCGCCTGATCCAGATCCGTCGCAACCGGCTCCTTACGCTCAATGAAACCGGCGAGACCGCCTATGTCGATAATGAGCGGGTGAAAGAGGAACTCCAATTTGCCCGCCGGATGTTTGCCGATAATGGCTGGCCGGTGATTGACGTCACCCGCCGTTCGATCGAGGAAAGCGCCGCCGCGATCATCCGGCTGGTGCAGGAACGCCAACGCCGCAGCGCGCAGATCGATGGGCCAATGGCCGGGATGTCCAAGCCCATATGAGCGCTCTTATTCTGGCCAGCAAATCCGCCTCGCGCCGCGCGATGCTCGATGCGGCGGGTGTCGCCTATCAAAGCGTGCCGGCAGCGATTGATGAACGCGCGCTGGAGGCAGAGCTTCAGGGCGCATCCCCTGCCGAAGTGGCCGAGGCGCTTGCCGTGGCCAAGGCAGCAGCGGTCGCTGCGGCGCACCCCGAACGGCTGGTGCTGGGCAGCGATTCGCTGGTCGTCTGTGCGGGCCGCCGCTTTGATAAGCCTGCCAGCCGTGATGAGGCGCGCGATCATCTGCGGTTTTTCTCGGCTAAGGTGATGGAACTCCATAGCGGCGCGGCATTGGTGCGCGGCAACACCTGCGAATGGAGCCACGTTGCTGTGGCTCGCCTTCATGTCCGGGAATTGTCGGATGATTTCATCGCGCATTACCTTGGGCACGAATGGCCCGAAATCAGCCACACTGTCGGCTGTTTCCGGATCGAGGCGCTAGGCGTGCAATTGTTTGAGCGGGTGGAGGGCGAGCATTTCACCATCCTCGGAATGCCCTTGCTCCCCGTGCTGGGCGCGCTGCGCGAGGCAGGGGTTATGCGCGCATGAGCCTGCCCTATGCCGAAGTGATTGGCGATCCGATTGCGCAATCCAAAAGCCCTCAGATCCACAATTTCTGGCTGGGAAAGCTGGGGATCGAGGCGGACTATCGCGCGGCCCATGTCCGGCCAGATGAGCTGGCCGATTATCTCAGCCAGCGCCGGGCCGATCCCGCTTGGCGCGGATGCAATGTCACCATGCCGCACAAACAGGCGGTGATGGCCGGGCTTGATGCGATCGAGGCGCCTGCTGATGCGATTGGAGCGGTCAACACCGTGCTGCCCGATGGGGCGGGTGGGCTAACCGGCACCAACACCGATGCGGCGGGATTTCTCGAACCACTGGCAGGCGAACTTGCGCAAACCCACTATTTCCGCATGGCGCGCATTATCGGCACAGGCGGTGCGGCCCGCGCGATCATCACCGCGCTGGCAGGCCAAGGCTTCACGCTGGTGGTGGCGGGGCGCGATCCCGCCAAGGCCAGCGCGCTGCTCGATGAA
>MEDW01000035.1 GCA_001724215.1 Erythrobacter sp. SCN 62-14
GGTTTCTTCTAGTGGTTCGAACGCGACGTAAGAATCCGGCCTCGCGCGGGGGCTGCTGTCAAGAAAATTGTTTTATAAGAGCGGATTAACGAGCGAACCCTAGCCGAGCTTTCGGGAGCGCAACGTCAGAATCAATCCACTAGCTGCCCGCAAGCGCGCGCGCGGCGACCTTGGCGAACACAGTCGGCAGGCCCGCCTTATCAAGCCGGTCAAGTGGCCACCACTCCCCCTCTCCGGCAGGCGCAACCGGGCTTGATGCTGCAAGCACCCGGAGCGTGAGATGAGCATGGGTGAAGGTGTGGCGCACCGCGCCCAAATCGCGCCATGCCCCCGCCAGCGGCCGGGTCCCTGTGCCATCTGCGCGGGCTGTCCAGCCATCATCGGGAAGCGCACGCATCCCGCCGAGCATTCCCTGAGGGGGGCGCACAGCCAGCCAGACTGCGGGCGGTGCCCCCGGCTCTGCGCGGACAATCCAGAAAGCAGTGCCGTACCTCTCGGGCTTTGCAGCCTTGGCAGGCTTGACCGGCAAGCTCTCAGATACGCCGGCGGCATAGCCCTTGCACACGTCGCGCAAGGGACACAGCAGACAGCGCGGCGCCTTGCTGGTGCAGATCTGTGAGCCCAGATCCATCAGACCTTGCGCAAAATCCCCGGCGCGCGCCTCGGGCGTAATGCGCTCTGCGGCTGCACGAATCGCCTTTCTCGCACCCGGCAGTGGCTCGGCAATGGCAAAAAGCCTTGCGACCACCCGCTCGACATTGGCATCGACCACCACCGCCCGCCTGCCAAAAGCTATCGCGGCAATCGCTGCTGCGGTGTAGGCGCCCAGACCGGGCAAGGCGCGCAGGCCCTCCTCGGTGTCAGGAAACCCGCCGCGTGCCGCCACCACGCGCGCGCATTTCACCAGATTGCGAGCGCGTGAGTAATAACCCAACCCCGCCCATGCTGCCATCACCGCATCCTCATCAGCGGCGGCAAGGTCGAACACGCTCGGCCATGTTGCAATGAACTTGGCGAAGTAAGGCTTCACCGCCGCTACCGTGGTTTGCTGAAGCATCACTTCGGACAGCCACACGCGGTACGGCCAATCGGCGTCGTCTGGAAGCGGCCTTCCCGGTGGCAAACGCCACGGCAGATCGCGCGCATGGGCATCATACCAGACCAGCAATTTGCCCGAGACACTGTTTTCTAAGACACTGGCAGTCACGCCCTGCCTATGGCATGGCAGGATGCATCATGGGAAGCGGCAACAAACCAATCAAACCATACACCCGCCCGCGCGGCGGCGGGGCCAAGGCAATCGGGGATCTCACACCCGAAATCGGCCGCACCGCGTTTCGCCGCTTCGGGTTTGTGCAAAGTTCGGTGGTCACGCGCTGGCCGGAAATCGTCGGCAGCGCTCATGCCCGCGTCTGCGCGCCTGAGGCGATCCGCTTTCCTCCCGGCGAGAAAGCTGAAGGCATTCTCGAATTGGTGGTAATCCCGGCTCATGCGCCCTTGATTAGCCAAGTCACCCCGGAAATCATTGAACGGGTCAATCGCTTTTTTGGCTATCGGGCGGTTGCCCGGGTTAAACTGCGCCACGGCGCTGTCAAACCGCCTGCCGGCGCACCCGCCGCCAAGCCGCCACCATCGCTCAAACCGATCCCGCTCGAACTCAGCGAAAGCTTGCGCGATATTGGTGATCCGGAACTGCGGATGGTGCTGGAATCGCTTGCCCGCAGCCTTGAAAACACCGCGTCTGAACCAAAGGACAAGTCCCGCTCATGAAATCGCCTCTTGCTGCTGCGCTGCTGCTTGCCGGAACGCTGATTCTTGCCGTCCAAATGCCCGCGCCTGCCACCGCGCAAGCCAAGCCCAAACCCGATAGCAATCTTGCCAATCCGCAGAGCAGTTTTGCCAAGGGGCCAGCCAAGGGCGCCTCGCAGGGGATAATCGCCCGCACCGAACGCGGCTTTGCCGTCGGCAACCCCAAGGCAGAGGGCAACCTGATCGAATTCATCAGCTACACGTGCCCGCACTGCGCCACCTTCACCCGCGAAGGCGAACCAGCGCTGGACCTTGCGCTGATCAATCCGGGGAAAATGCGTCTCGAAGTGCGCCCCGTCATTCGCAATCCGATCGATCTGGCGGCCTCGTTGCTGGTAATGTGCGGTCCGGACGAGGGCTTGAAGAAACGCCACACCTTGTTGATGACGACACAGAACGAATGGCTTGAAAAAGGACGGCAGGCGCCGCGTAGCCAGCAGGAAGTGTGGTATCGCGGCGATGCCGGGGCGCGTGTCAATGCGGCAAGCGCGCTGGGCCTGATCGATATGTTCGCCAAGGCGGGCCAATCACGCAGCGAACTGACAAGCTGTCTGATGGATGACAAGGCTGCAGCGCGGTTGGTGGCAAACAGTGATGCCGACCGGGCCCAATTCGCGGTCCCCGGCACGCCAAGCTTTGCGCTGGATGGTGCGCTGGTGGCAGGGGTGCACGATTGGAACGCGCTCTATCCGGTGCTGTCCGCCCGGTTTGCCCCGGCGGGCCTATCTGAACAGCCGCGCTGACACGTCGGCTGCGCCATCTTGTCTCCCTTGTGCCCAGCTCCTGCTCTGAACCGGGTTTGTGCACAGCCCTCTGCTCTGCCTCTTGCTCCCTGCTTGGGCACGCGTGTATCCTAAAAACTCAACAGGAATATCGATGATGATGACCGCTAAATCGCTCCGCCTGTCGCTGGCACTGGCTTTATCTGCGCCCTTGATGCTGGCAGCCTGCAGTGATGAGGCCAGCGATGCAGCCACCACAGGTGAAGCACTCGCCCCGATTGATCCGCCCGCTGGCACCAGCTGGACCGAAACCATCACTGTGTCGAGCGAAGGCGGCTATGTGATGGGCAACCCGGCAGCTCCGATCAAACTGATCGAATACGCCTCGCACACCTGCGGCGCCTGTGCGAATTTCGCCCAGACCGGCAAGCCCACGCTCAAGAATAAATACGTAGCCAGCGGCGTTGTCAGCTTTGAACAGCGCGAAGTGTTCCTCAACTTCTATGATGTGGTGATCGCAACACTTGTGCAATGCGGGCCCAAGGAACAGATGCAGGCGCTCTCGGATGAAGTGTGGCAAAACCACAGCGAAGTGATGGGCAACATCCAGGCCAATCAGCAAGCCACCGAAGCGGCCGCCCAATTGCCCAAGAACCAGCAGTTTGTCTTTGTGGCAGAGGCAACGGGCCTGCTCGATTTCTTCGCCGCGCGCGGGCTGTCCAAGGATCAGGCACGCGCCTGCCTTGCCGATGCCGACAAGATCGAGGCCACCGCCAAATCGGTCGAAGCCGTCAGCAAGGCGGCTGGCGTTACCGGCACGCCAACCTTCGTGCTCAACGGCAAGAAGCTGGACGTAAACGGCTGGGCAGGGGTTGAGCCCCTGCTGCAACGCGCCGGCGCCCGGTAAAGGCGCGGGGCGAGCCGGGGGGCGGCGCATCAATGGAGATCAGCCGGCTCAAGCTCAGCGGATTCAAGAGCTTTGTCGAGCCGGCAGACTTGCGCATCGAACCCGGCCTTACCGGCGTTGTCGGGCCCAATGGCTGCGGCAAATCCAACCTGCTTGAGGCCATCCGCTGGGTGATGGGCGAAACGTCTGCCAAGTCGCTGAGGTCAGGCGGCATGGAAGACGTGATCTTCGCCGGAACCTCCACCCGCCCACCGCGCGATTTTGCCGAAGTTGTGCTCCATGCCAAGGATGATGCCGGCGATGAACTCGTCGTTACGCGCCGGATCGAACGCGGAGCAGGCAGCGCCTACCGCGTAAACGGCCGCGATGTGCGCGCCAAGGATGTTGCGCTAACCTTTGCCGATGCCGCCACCGGCGCGCATTCACCTGCGCTGGTCAGTCAGGGCAAGATCGCCGCCGTCATCGCCGCCAAGCCCGCCGAGCGCCGCGCCATGCTCGAAGAAGCCGCCGGGATCGCTGGCCTGCACGTCCGGCGCAAGGATGCCGAAAACAAGCTGCGCGGCGCGGAGGCAAACCTTGCGCGGCTGCAGGATCTGATGGCGGGGCTCGACAGCCAGATCGCAAGCCTCAGGCGGCAGGCCAAGCAGGCCGAGCGCTACACCGCATTGACAGCGCAGATACAGGCTGCCGAAGCACGGCTGATCTTCGCACGCTGGCGCGAGGCTGCCGAAGCCGCCAAACAGGCGCGCGCTGCTGCGCAGGAAGCGGAAGCAGCCGTAAGCGCCGCGCAGACCGAGGTTGAGGCCGCGCAGAAACAGCAGGCCGAAACCGCCCACGCGCTGGCTGCCGCGCGCGATGAACTCGCCGACCGGCGCGATGATGCCAGCGCCCACGGCCACCGCATGGCGGCGCTTTCCGAAAAACTCGAAGCCGCGCAAACCCGCCTTGCCGATCTCTCCCGCCAGCAGACCCGTCTTGAGGAAGACCGCAAGGATGCCGACCGCCTGACCCGCGATGCCGTTGAGGCGCTCGCCCGGCTGTCTCGTGATCTGGAGACAGGACGCGCCTCCCTGAGCGAAGCCGAAGCTGCGCGCCCGGAGCTTGCTGCAAAATCAGAAGATGCCGAACGCGCGAGCCGCGCGGCCGAACTCGCGCTTGCCAAGGCGACCGCCGATCAGGCCGGTGTTGAGGCGGAATGGCGCGTCGCCGAAGCGGCAGTCGATCAGGCGCGCACGCGTGTTGAACGATTGCAGCGCGAGGCCGAACGAATCGAACGCGTGCGCAGCGAACTTGCCGCCAGCAGCGCGGCCGAAGCCGAAGTATCTGCCGCTGGCGAGGCCGTGGTGCAGGCGGGCCGCGATCTTGCGGCTTTGCGCGCCAAGCTGGAAGTGGATCAGGCGCGCAAGGCCGAATTGCAAGCTGTGCGCGATGAAGCCGCCGCTGCACTGGCAACCGCCAAAGCCGAACTGGCAGGCGTGGAGCGGGAACATTCGGCCTTGCAGCGCGACCGCGAAGCGCGGGTGAAACGCGCAGCGGGGCGGCAGGGCCTGCCCGCAGCGCTTGACCGGGTGCAGGTTGCACCTGGCTATGAACGCGCACTGGCCGCTGTGTTGGGACGCGACGGAAAGTCCCCCCTGGGCGCTCCTGCAACTGCGCAGGATGGGCGCTTCTGGACGGGCGCAGCAGCCCCCAAGCCAGTGACGGAAAGCCTGCTGAGCCGGCTCACCGATTGCCCCGCAGAGCTCGCCGCCCGGCTCGCGCTGGTGCATTGCGTGGATGATGATGATGGCCGGGTGCTGGCTCCGGGCGAGTGGTTGGTCACCCGCGCGGGGCACTTGCGCCGATGGGACGGCTTTATCGCGCGCGGTGAAGGGGCGGCAGAAGCTGCACAGCTTGAAGCCTCCAATCGCTTTGCCGAGCTGGAACAGGCCCTTCCTGCGCTGCGGGCTGCGGCAAGCAACGCCAGCGCACACGACAACGCGGTGCGCGAAGAACTCTCCGCCCTGCAAACCGGGTTGATCGCGCAAGAGCGTGCCATTGCCGCGGCCATCGAGGCGGAACGTCAGGCACTCAGGCGCCTTGATGCCGCCGAAGCTGCCCGCGAGAGATTGGCTGCGCGCGCCGATGAACTTGCGGCCACAGCCAGCGACCTTGCCGAACAAGTGCGCGCAGCCCAAAGCGATCTCGCCAGCGCCGAAGCAGAGCGCGAAGCCCTGCCCGCGCGCGATGCCGGACGCGCCGCTCTCGAAGCGGCCCGCGCCAAAAACGAGGCCGCGCGCACCGGATTGCAAGCTGCACTTGCAGCCCTTGCCGCCCACGATCAGGCGCTCGCCGTCACTCGCGAAAGGCTCGCTGCGCAAAGCGCGGATCATGCAAGCTGGCAAGCGCGTTCCTCCGAAGCGACCCGGCGCATGGCCAATGCCGCCAGCCGCCTCACCGAAATCGCCGAGGAACGCGCGATCCACGAGGCGAAGCCCCCTGCGCTGATCGCGGAAATCGAAGCCGGTGAGGCCACGCGCACAAGGCTTGGCGAGGAATTGCGCGCAGCAGATGCCGCGATGCGCGCCGCCGAGGAAGCCGAACGCATCGCCGCCACTGCGCTCGCGAGCCGCACCGAAGCGCTGGCCGAGGCCCGGGAGGAGCGGGCGACTCTGGCTGCACGCGCAGAAAATCAGGAATTGCGACGCAGCGAAATGGCCCGCATTTCAGGCGAGCGATTTCAATGCCCGCCGCCGCTTTTGTCCGAAAAGTTCGGTTTTGCTGAGAGCGAGCTGCGCGAGGCTGTAGCCGAGTCAGCGGAACTCGAACGCCTCACCGCGGCGCGCGAACGGATTGGCCCGGTCAACCTTGTGGCAGCCGACGAGCTAGCCCGGATCGAAGGCGAATTGGGCAGCAACGCCACCGAACAGGCCGAACTGACAGAAGCCATCGCGCGGCTGCGCGGATCGATCGGTAGCCTCAACCGCGAAGGGCGCGAGCGACTGCGGGCTGCATTTGAGGAGGTGGACGGCCATTTCCGCGTGCTGTTCACACGGCTGTTCGAAGGTGGCCAGGCGCATCTTGCGTTGGTTGACAGCGATGATCCGTTGGAAGCAGGCCTCGAAATCTACGCCCAGCCGCCGGGCAAGCGCTTGCAATCGCTCTCGCTCTTATCAGGCGGCGAACAGGCGCTAACCGCAACCGCGCTGATCTTTGCGCTGTTCCTCACCAACCCTGCACCGATCTGTGTGCTCGACGAAGTCGATGCGCCTTTGGACGATGCCAATGTCGAGCGGTTCTGCGACCTGCTGGAGTCGATGGTCGCCACCACCGCAACGCGTTATCTGATCGTTACCCACAACGCCGTGACGATGAGCCGGATGCACCGCTTGTTCGGCGTTACCATGGCAGAAAAAGGCGTCTCGCGGCTCGTGAGCGTCGACTTGGGCGAGGCCGAGCGGCTGGCGGCGGAGTAGGCCGGAGCTTGACAATTTTTGTCGTTACATTAAATATCGAACTGCAACGAAGGAGAATGAGATGAAAAAACTACATCCGCCTCCTTCGCGGAGGCCGATTAGAAGGCCGAGTGCATGCAAATTGAACACGACGAGACCAAACGCCTGAAGACCCTCCAGGAACGCGGACTTGATTTCGCCCGCGCTGGAGAAATTTTCGACGGCACGGAATGGACGTGGCCTGACGATCGGCAAGACTACGACGAACCAAGGTTCATCACCTTCGGCTTCCTCGATGCCAGGCTGGTTGCTCTGGTCTGGACAGAAAGAAACGGCAAGTGCCGCATTATCTCAATGAGAAAAGCCAATGACCGCGAGCAAGCCAGCTACAAAAGAGCCATGGATTGACCCAGATGATGCCCCCGAGTGGACGGAAGATCATTTCCGTTACGCGCAACTTTCAGTCGGCGGAAAGGTTGTGCGCAAGGCAGTTGGCACCTTTTCCAGCCCAGGCCGCCCGCGCTCACCCAATCCCAAGCAGCAGGTAACCTTGCGGCTGGACCCTGATGTGCTCGATGCTTTCCGTGCGACTGGCAAGGGTTGGCAGTCGCGGATCAACGCAGCCTTGCGTGAGAAACTGGGGATCTAGCCCCTACCGCTCCAGCGCGGCGGCGAGTTTTGCGCGCACGGATTTGAGCCCAGCGATGATCGCAGCGGTATCGGGCGCGTCGTCGATCATCAGGCGCACGCCTGCGGCTGCTTCCGGCGCGGTGTCTCCGGCGCGGCGACCACCCACACGGCGATCGGCTCCTGCGCCGCCTGAACGCAGCACCGCCTCAGCGCCTTTGAGCGTGTAGCCTTCGCGGTTGATGAGGCGATCAATCGCCTCGACCATGGCGATGTCCTCGGCGCGGTAATAGCGCCGTCCGCCACTGCGCTTCAAAGGTTTGAGCAGCGGGAACTGCTGTTCCCAATACCTGAGGATGTGGGGCCGGATGCCCAGCGCCTCGCTCACTTCGCCGATGGTGCGCAGCGCGCCCTCTTCCTTGCCATCTTCGAATTCAGCCATACGCCGGGATCTCCCTATCCCTCTAACCGCCCTTGACGATCCGTTCCTTGAGCAGTTGGCTGGCGCGGAATGTCATCACCCGGCGGGGTGTGATCGGCACCTCGATCCCAGTCTTGGGATTGCGGCCAATTCGTTCATTCTTGTCGCGCAGCACAAAGCTGCCAAAGCCAGAGATCTTCACATTCTCTCCGCGTGCCAGCGCATCGCTCATCTTGTCGAGGATCGACTCTACAAGATCCAGCGATTCAGCGCGGCTAAGCCCCATCTTGCGGTTGATTGTTTCTGCCAAATCGGCGCGAGTGAGCGTACCTACCGAACGCATCATGCGTTTTACCCCCTGGTTGGCGCGACCCGTCCAGTCTTGTCATATAGGCAAATTTTCGCCGCCTTTGCAACGCGATACCGCAAGCTTGCATGAGTTTTCCGCAATATCTAGCGCATTTGATAGCTTCGCAGACATCGCAATCACATCCGGATCAAGCTTGCCCCCCAAGTGAAGCCCCCTCCCATCGCCTCCAGCATGACAAGGTCCCCAGCCTTGATCCGTCCGTCACGCCGCGCGGTATCAAGTGCAAGCGGAACCGAGGCAGCAGAAGTATTGGCGTGGTCTTGCACAGTCACCACCACCTTGTCTGGCGCAATTCCAAGCTTTTTCGCGGTCGCATCAAGAATCCGTGCATTGGCCTGATGCGGCACCACCCAATCTATTTGGCTGGCCGAAACATTCGCATCTTCAAGCACTTCTTCCAGAACGCTCGAAAGATTGACAACCGCATGGCGGAACACCTCCCGGCCCTTCATGCGTACATGGCCCGTGGTCTGGGTGCTCGACGGCCCGCCGTCGACATAAAGCAGATCGTGGTGCGCGCCGTCGGCGTGGAGCCGAGTGGAAATAATGCCAGCCGCAAGCGGATTGCCAGCCGCATCAGTGTCAGGTGCCTCAAGCACGACCGCTCCCGCACCATCGCCAAACAGCACGCAGGTGGTGCGATCCTCCCAGTCCAGAATCCGGCTGAAAGTCTCTGCCCCAATCACCAGCGCACGGCGCGCCATCCCGGTGCGCAGCAGCGAATCGGCTGTTGCAAGAGCATAAAGAAAACCCGAACACACCGCCGCAACATCAAAAGCCACGCCCCCATTGCAGCCAAGCGCCGCCTGCACTTTGGTGGCCGTGGCAGGAAAAGTGTTGTCGGGCGTGGCAGTGGCCAGCACAATGAGCCCAATGCTCGACGCCTCAACGCCTGCATCCTCAAGCGCGGCACGCGCAGCAGCGATGGCAAGGGTCGATGTGGTCTCGCCCTCACCTGCAATATAGCGTTGACGGATACCGGTGCGCTCGATGATCCACTCATCGGAAGTTTCGACGCGCGCGGCAAGATCCGCGTTGGTGACGCGATTGGCGGGCAAGGCAGAACCCGTGCCCAGCAGACGCGATCCGGTCACGAAGCGGCCTCTTGCCCAGCCGATCCGCGTCCGCGTAAATCATCGGCGCTGAGTTGCCTGAGATCAAACTCGATGCGTTCGATAAGCTTGTCTTCGAGCAGCCGCGCGGCCACTGCAACCGCATTGGCAACGCCTTTGGCCGTCGCGCTCCCGTGGCTTTTGACCACCACGCCGTTGAGGCCAAGGAAGACGGCACCATTGTGATTATTGGGGTCGAGATGATGCCGCAGCAATTCGGTTGCCGGGCGCGACACCAGAAAACCGATCTTGGAGCGCAAGGACGAGGTGAACGCCTGTTTGAGCAGATCGGTGACAAACCGCGCCGATCCCTCAATCGCTTTCAAGGCAATGTTACCGGAAAACCCGTCGGTCACCACGACATGGGTTTCACCGCGGTTGATCTTGTCGCTTTCGACAAAGCCATCGAACTGCATCGCAAGGCCGCCCTTGTCGCGCGTCGATGCCGAAGCGAGCAAGGCGGCCGCTTCGCGCAGCGATTCGGTGCCCTTGATTTCCTCGGTTCCGATGTTGAGCAGGCGCACGCGTGGACGCTCAAAGCCATTGACGATACGCGAATAGGCCGCGCCCATCACCGCGAATTGTACCAGATTGCGGGTATCCGCCTCCGTGTTGGCCCCGAGGTCAAGCATCACCACATCATGAGGCTCTAGCGTCGGCAGGAGCGCGGCAAGCGCCGGGCGATCAATGCCGGGCATAGTGCGAAGCGCAATCTTGCTCATCGCCATCAAGGCGCCGGTGTTGCCTGCGCTGACCGCTGCGCCAGCCGCGCCCTCCTTCACCGCATTGACCGCAAGGCCCATGCTGGTGGTCTTGGCACGGCGGATTGCCTTGCTGGGCAATTCATCACCGCTGACGACATCATCGCAGTGCAGAATATCAGAGGCGGCGCGCAGGTTCGGATGGGCTTCAAGCGCCTGTTCGATGCGCGCAGAATCGCCCACCAACAGAAATTTGAAATCGGCATGACGACGGCGCGCCAACGCCGCGCCTTCGATCATCACGCGCACGCCTTCATCGCCGCCCATCGCATCGACAGCGATACGCGGCAGGCTCATTGCGCTTCCTTTCCGTAACCCGTGACGAGGCCTTTAAAGGCCGACGGCGACGACCTGACGGCCGTTGTAATAGCCGCAATGCGGGCACAAATTATGCGGGCGCTTCAATTCGCCGCAGTTCGAACATTCATGGAAGGCTTCGACCTTCAGCGAATCGTGCGAGCGACGCATGCCGCGACGGCTGGGCGATACTTTTCTCTTGGGGACAGCCATGGTGGCACCAATTCCTCAAATAACCAATGTGTGGTGCGTCTCGCGACGCGCGTGTTCGGAGCCGCCCTTAGGGCAAGGTCGGTTTCTACACAAGCGTTTGCGAGTGCACCGGGCCCTGTCCTCGTCTGGCGGGAAGGCGCGCGCTATAGCGGAAAATTCGCGCGTTGCAAGTCGCTCACAGCAGGCCTAGCTAGATGCGATCGCATTAGGGGAACACGCAAGATGGCCATTCTGCAAGTAACACTGACAGCAGCGGCGGCGGCTGCGATCCTCAATCTTTGGCTTTCAATCCGCATTGGCGCGGTGCGGCAGGCAACCGGAATAAGTGTGGGCGATGGCGGCAACCAAGCCTTGCAACGCAGAATGCGCGCCCAGCTTAACTTTGTCGAGAACACTGCGTTTGTGCTGGTGCTGATCGGCGCGATTGAGTTGTCGGGCAAGGGTTCGTGGTGGCTTGCCTTTGTGGCGGCGGCCTATTTCATCGGCCGCATCGCGCACGCATTCGGAATGGACGGCGGCAATGCGCAATTTGGCCGGATGGTGGGCACTCTGGCAACGATGCTGGTGCAACTGGGGCTTGCAATTGTAGCGGCGCTCATTGCCGGCGGGGTGATGTAGGTTTCCCTCATGGGTGTGCGCTGATCGGCCCGCCGAAGGATGGGCCGCAAGCGCGACCGCGCGCCCGCAGGTGCCCGCAGCGAAGCGAAGGAACAGCACCGAGGACGACCCCGCGGAGGCGGGGTCGCAATCAGCTCAGCGCGTAATCGCTTACAAAGGCATTGGTCTTGCGTTCACGGCCGAAAGTGCTGGTGGGTCCGTGGCCGGGGATGAACATCACATCCTCACCCAGAGGCCAAAGACGCTGGGTGATGGAATCGATCAAGTCCTGATGATTGCCACGCGGGAAATCGGTGCGCCCAATGCTGCCCTGAAACAACACGTCGCCCACAATCGCAAAGCGGCTGGGCGCATGGTAGAACACCACATGTCCAGGCGTGTGGCCGGGGCAATGGATCACATCGAGCGTCAATTCGCCAACAGTGACAGCATCGCCATGCTTGAGCCAGCGCGTCGGCTCAAAGCTTTTTGCGACCATCCCCCACCGCGGCCCATCGCTGTCGAGTTGTTCGATCCAGAACCGGTCATCCTCATGCGGGCCTTCGATCGGCAGGCCAAGCTCTTCGGCCAGCATTCCGGTCTGCCCGCAATGATCGAGATGCCCGTGGGTGACGAGCAGCTTTTCGAGAGTAACCCCCGCCTTGGCCACCGCCTCTTTCAGCTTGTCCAAGTCACCGCCCGGATCAACCAGCGCGCCCTTCATAGTCTTGGTGCACCAGATGAGCGAGCAGTTTTGCTGCAAAGGCGTTACGGGAATGATTGCGGCGCGCATCGGGAGAGTGGCTGTTTCGGTCATGGCGATATGATGTGCCGCCCCTGCCCACCGATTGCAAGGGGCAGGCCTCAGCGACTAAACCCGCGCCCATGAACAATCTCACCATCCGCGAGGCCTGCGAAGCCGACCTTGGCTTTATCATTGGCCTGATCGCAAGCGACCCTGTCGCCGACCAGCGCGATCCGCCGCTTGATGATGACGCCGACCAGCAGCTTGCGGGCTTTCGCGCGATTGCCGGTGATCCCAACCACGCGCTCTATGTGGCGGAACTGGCCGGGGAGCTGGTCGGCAGCTTCCAGCTCTCCTTCATGCCCGTGATAGCGCGGCGCGGCGCGTGGCGGGCGGTGATCGAAAGCGTGCGGGTTGCGCCTGAGCATCAGGGCAACGGCGTGGGTGCGGCAATGATGCGCTGGGCGATTGAACGCGCGCAGGAGCGGGGCTGCGCGCTGGTGCAATTGATGTCGGACAGGAACCGGCCCGACGCGCATCGCTTCTACGAGCGCCTTGGCTTTACGCCGTCGCACACCTGCTTCAAGCTGCGCCTGCGCTAGATCCGCCCCCCCTTCCACACCACGCGGCCGATGATCGGCACCTCGTCAGCGGCGACCTCAATCGGCGGATAGGCGAGGTTTTGCGAGAGCAGCGCCAGCCGCCCTGCGCCAGACTGCGCCACACGCTTGACCAGCAGCGCATCACCCAGCCGCACCACATGAATGCCATCGCGAAACGGGCGCGGTGAGCGGTCAATGAGGATTTCATCGCCGTCATTGAGCACAGGCTCCATCGAATCGCCCGCCACGGTGATCGCGGAAAGCTGCGCTCCGTCGAGGCCCTGCTCCGCCAGCCAGCGGCGCGAGAAGCGGAACGTGTCGAAGGCTGCCTCGTGGTCGGTCAGCCGCCCCGCCCCCGCCGACGCCCCCAGATCAAGCCGCGGCACTTCGACCCAATCAGCGGCCTTGTCGCGGTTAGGGGATGATGCGTAGGATTTATCCTGCGTCTCTCGCAATTCATCCTCCGCCACGCCGAAAAAGGCTGCCAGCTTGCGGCGATCCTCCTCCTCCAATCGGCGCGGTGATCCTTTGCGAATGAATTGCTGAAGATAGGACGGATTACGTCCCAAGAAGTCCGACAGGCTGGCGAGACTCACCCCGCGTGCCTGCGACAATTCAAGCAAGCGGGCGCGGGCGCCATCGGGCTGACTTAGGGGAGCGTTTACCATCATTCCATCCTACATATAGGATTTATCCTAGACAAGTAGGAAAAAAGTTGGAACGTTTCAAGAACATCGGGCGAATCACCCGATGAAACGCCACCACCTGAGCACTGAAAGGGACGCATCATGCTGCTTCGGAGAATCGAACAATTCCTCACCCAACACGCCATGCCCGCCACCAAGTTCGGGCGTCTCGCCGCCCATGACCCGCGCTTTGTGCTCGATCTCAGGATGGGACGCATCCCTCGCCCCGAAACCGAAGCGCGCACCCTGCAATGGATGCGCGACTATGCCTATGAACGCGCCGCCGCTGCCGAAGCCGCAAGCAACGCCAAGCGGGAGCCGGCGCATGCTGAATGATGGCGCACAAGACTATTGGCTGGGCTCCAGCAGCAATCACAACGACGCAGCGGTGGAAGTCAAATCAGCAAGCGCCCTGCCGCGCCCACGCCGCTGCCTGGGCGACCGGGTGCGCGCGGCGCTGGGCAAGCTTGCAGCCGGGCGCGGCACAGTTCTTTCCCATGAGGAAAAGGCCTGGGCCTCGATCACATTTTCGGGCTCGCGCCACGAACTTGTGATGCAGTTCACCGGGATCGATGAGGTCGTGGCAGGTGAAGATCTGATCGATCGCCTGCCCGATCATGAATTCGCCATCCCCGGCCACCTCGTCGCCGATGCCGCGATTGCGAGCGTCGATCATCTGTTTGGCCCGCAGGAGCGCCTGACTATTACCTGTGTGCTCCTGCTTCTTGAAGAGCATTGAGCGACCAGCGCCGCTCGCCTTGCGATCAATATCCCTTGGCAGGATCAAAGATCGGGGCGAGCGGGCGGCCGTTCAGATAATTGTCGAGGTTTTCCAGAAACCTCTGCCCACTGCGGATGAACATCTTATCCTGTGCCCGGCCAGACAAGTGCATGGTGATGTGCGCGTTGGGAAGGCTCCACAAGGGATGATCGGCCGGCAGCGGTTCGGGCGTGGTGACATCGAGGAAAGCGCCCCCGATTGCTTTCTTTTCAAGCGCGTCCACCAAGGCGGGCTGATCAATCACGCTGCCCCGCGCGATGTTCACGATGACGGCATCCGATTTCATCGCGGCGAGTTCCGCCGCCCCGATCATGCCTTCAGTTTCGCTCGTCGCGGGCACGGCAAGGATCACCCAGTCAAACTCGCCAAGGCGCGCGCGCCATTGATCGGGCGCGATCACGCCTTCACCGCCTGAGCGGCGCACCACGCTGACCTCGACATCAAAAGCCTCAAGCCGCGGTTTGATAAGCTGGCCAATCGCGCCATAGCCCAAGAGCAGCGCCTTCGAGCCCGCCAGCTCGCGCTTGCCGGGCGAATCCAGCAACCATTCGTGGCGGTCTTGCGCACGCACCACATCGCGGTAGCCCTTGGCGATGTTCAGCATCCCCATCACGACATATTCGGCAATGGTGATGGCGTTGATGCCCGCCCCATTGGTGACAGTGATGCCGCGTTCGATAAGCAGGTCCATCGGCAGAAAATCGAGCCCAGCATAGATGGAATTGAGCCATTTCAGCTTCTTGGCCGCGCGCAGGGTTTCGGCCATGGCCTGCTGATCGTTCATATCGAACCAGCCGATTTCCGCCTCGGCCACGGCCTCCAAGGCTTCGTTGTGCGTCATGAACCAGCGCACATCGAGGCCGTCAGGCAGGCGGCTTTCAAGCATCGGCCGGATCAGGCCGGAAATGGCTAGGATGGTCATGGTTTCTCCCTCATCGTCATTGCGACCCCGGACTTGATCCGGGGGAAGCAATCCAGAGCGGATCGCGCGAGGCTCTGGGTTGCCGCGTCGCTGCGCTCCTCGCAACGACGAATTATGACAACTCCCACTCCCAGCCCAGCGGATCGCCGTCCATCACTTCGACGCCTTGGGCGGCGAGTTCACCGCGGATGGCATCGGAAGTGGCGAAATCCTTGGCGGCGCGGGCCTGCTTGCGGCGGTCGAGCGCGGCGGTGATTTCATCCTCGCTGATGGTCGCCGCCTTGGGCCGGATACGCAGGGCCTCGCGGGTGAGGCCGAACAGATTGAGGCCAAGCACCGCGTCTATTTCCTCGATCACCCCACGCTTGATCCCGGCATCGACCTTCTTGACCGCCAGCGCTTCATCGAGCGCGGTCAGCGCCACCGGGGTCGCCAGATCATCACTGATTGCTTCATCGAATTTCGCCAGAGCCGCGGCGAATTTGGGATGTTCGGCGACAGGCTGCGCTTCCACAGCCTTGAGCGGCTCGACCGCCATAACCATCCGCTTCAACCTCGTCAGCGCCGCGCCCAGCGCTTCCCAGCTGAACTCAAGCTCGGAGCGGTAATGCGCCGAGAGGCACATCAGCCGATAGGCAAGCGGGTGGTAGCCCTTGTCGATCAGCAATTGCAGCCGCAGGAACTCGCCTGAGGATTTGCTCATCTTGCCGCTGCGTTCCACCAGAAAATTATTGTGCATCCAGATCTTGGCGCCCGAATTTTTCGGGTCATCGAGGCCATTGGTGCAGCAATGCGCCTGATTTTGCGCGATTTCGTTGGGGTGGTGGATCTCGCGGTGGTCAATCCCGCCAGTGTGGATGTCGAAGGGAAAGCCGAGCACCGCACCCGACATCACCGAGCATTCGAGATGCCAGCCCGGCGCGCCCTTGCCCCACGGACTGTCCCATTCCATCTGCCGTGTCTCACCCGGCGGAGTCTTGCGCCAGATCGCGAAATCGGCTGCGTTGCGCTTGCCCTCTACTGCCTCGATCCGACCCTCGCCTTCTTCGGTCTGCGCGCGCGCCAAGCGGCCATAATCGGCGACGCTTGAGACATCAAAATAAAGCCCGCTTTTAAGCTCGTAGCAATGCTTGTCCGCAATGCCTTTGGCAAATTCGATCATCTGCGGGACGTAATCGGTCGCAACGGTCCACTGCGCTGGCTCACGGATATTGAGCGCGCGCACATCGGCCCAGAAAGCCTGCTTGTAGTGCTCGGCAATCTCCCAGATGGACTGCTTTTGCGCCGCCGCCATCTTCTCCATCTTGTCCTCACCCGCATCGGCATCATCGGTGAGGTGGCCGACATCGGTGATGTTGATGACATGGGTGAGCTTCAAGCCCTTCCATTCCAGCGTGCGCCCCAGCACATCGGCAAAGACATAGGCGCGCATATTGCCGATATGCGGGTAGTTATAGACTGTCGGCCCGCAGGAATAGACGCGCGCCTCGCCCGGATGGACGGGCTCGAACACCTCGAGGCTGCGGGTGAGCGAGTTGAACAGTTTGAGAGGCGCATCGGTCATGGGGAGCGCCTTTGCCTACTCCATCACCCCAGCGCAAGCTGGGATCTCAGGCCGCAGGCACGGTGCATGCCGCCCTAGGCCCCAGCTTTCGCTGGGGTGACGACCTTATTCAAAACCGAGGAAGCGCACTTGGCTTTCAAGGGGCACGCGCTCGCGTTCAAAATTGTTCACCGGCGCATCCGGATCGCGGTAGCCGATCGCCATGCCGCAGAAGAACATCGTTTCTTCCGCATCGAGCCCCAGGAATTCGCGAACTTCCTTGGCGTAGAACGCCATGAATTCCTGAAAACAGCTGTCGAGCCCTTCTTCGCGCAGCAGCAAAGCGACGGTTTGCAGCCACATCCCCGTGTCCGACCACTGCGGCTCCAGCATGAATTTGGGGAAGTAGCACAGCAGCAATGCGGGCGCATCAAAGCTGGTCTTGTTGCGCAGCATCGCCGCCATGCGGCCCGGCCCGTCATCGCGGGCAATGCCCATCGCCTCGAACATTTTGGCAGACACGCAGCCCAGGCGCGCCTTGTATTCCTCATGCGCGCCGGGAGCATCCCACGAATATTCAAGCTGGCCCATCGGCTTATCGGCAATCAGCGCGCGGAAATCGGCGAGCGCCTTGCCGGTGAGGATCGCGGCCTGCCACGGCTGGTAATTGCATCCCGAAGGCGACCAGCGCGCGGTGTCCATCACCCGCCGGATCACATCATAAGGCACAGGCTTATCAAGAAATTCGCGGACAGAGCGGCGGGTGGTGACAGCTTGCGTAACAGTGGCGGCTTTGGTCATTTTCTTGGTTTGCCCTTTTCATCCTCAAACAATTCAGCGAGCTGTTCCATGATCGTGCCGCCGAGTTGTTCGACATCCATGATCGTCACCGCACGCCGGTAATAGCGCGTCACATCGTGGCCAATACCAATGGCGACGAGTTGCACGGGCGAGACTTTCTCGATCCACTCGATCACGCTGCGCAGATGCGCTTCGAGATAGCCTGCACTGTTCACGCTTAGCGTCGAATCGTCCACCGGCGCGCCGTCGGAAATCACCATCAGGATGCGGCGTTCCTCGCGCCTGCCAATCAGGCGGGAGTGGGCCCACATCAGCGCCTCGCCGTCGATATTCTCCTTGAGCAACCCCTCACGCATCATCAGCCCGAGATTGCGGCGCGCGCGGCGCCAGGGTTCGTCGGCCTGCTTGTAGATGATGTGCCTGAGATCATTGAGGCGGCCGGGATTGGGCGTCTTGCCGTCGCCAAGCCACGCCTCGCGCGATTGGCCGCCCTTCCATGCGCGGGTGGTGAAGCCCAAGATTTCGGTTTTCACCCCGCAGCGCTCCAGCGTGCGCGCGAAGATATCGGCGCTGATTGCCGCGATAGAAATGGGCCGCCCGCGCATCGAACCGGAATTGTCGATCAGGAGCGTGACGATGGTGTCTTTGAACTCGATATCGCGCTCAACCTTATAGGAGAGCGCCATGCCGGGCGAGACCACCACGCGGGAAAGGCGCGCGGCATCGAGCACGCCTTCTTCCTGATCGAAATCCCAGCTGCGGTTCTGCTGCGCCATCAAACGGCGCTGCAAGCGATTGGCGAGCCGCGTCACCACGCCTTGAAGGCCTGTTAGCTGGCTATCGAGATAGGCGCGCAGGCGATCGAGTTCCTCGGCATCGCACAGATCGGGCGCTTCGACGACCTCATCGAATTTCGTGGTGAAGGCCTTGTATTCAAGACCCATCGGAATTTCGCCTTGCGGGCGGTTGGGGCGCTGGGGGGCATTGGGTGCCTCGCCCTCGTCGCCGGGTTCGCCTTCGGCCATGTCGCTGTCGCTGGCCATTTCGGACGAGGTGTCGGCATCGCCTTCGCCCTCGGCCATGTCGCCCGCCATTTCGGCAGCCTGCGGGTCGCCGGCGCTGTCGTCGCTATCGTCGCCGGTCTGATCGTCGTCTGCGCCGTCTTCATCCTCGCCGGTGTCGTCGCTTTCGCCATCATCGGGCGCGTCGGTCGGCTGGGTCAGGTCAAGATCACGCAGCATATCGAGCGCGAGTTTCTGGAAGGCCTCCTGATCGGCGATTTTTTCGGCAAGGGCTGCAAAATCCCCGCCGACGCGCTCCTCAAGAAAATCGCGCACCAATTCGATGCCGCCGCGCGCCTTTTGCGGCACAGCCTCGCCGGTCAGTGCTTCACGCACCAGCAGGGCAAGCGCGGTTTCCAGCGGCACTTCGGAGGAATTCTGCGCGCGCACGATCTTGTCAGAGGCAGTGCGCAGCTGCGTCGCCGCATCCAGATTGGCCTTGATGCCGCCAAAGCGATTGGCGCCCAAAGCCTCGTAACGCACCTGTTCGATGGCATCATAACAGGCGCGCGCGACAGGTTCGGGCGGAGCGCTGCGGGCGTGCAGCCCTGCATCATGGTGGCGCAGTTTCAGCGCAAATGAATCGGCAAAGCCGCGCGCTTCGGTGACTTGTTCAGGCGGCAGATCGCGCCCCGGCAAAGGCACGCGAAAGCGATTGCCCGCCTGCCCCGGAACATCCGCGCTCCACGCGATTTCCACCTCGCCATCGCGCGCAATCGCACGGGCAGCGCCGGTCAGCGCTTGTTTGAAAGTATCGAGCGGTGATTGATCGGCCATTTGCTTAAATGCCCATCACAAAATGCTTTGGCCCGTTTTCGCCCAATCGGCCATGAAGCCTTCAATGCCCTTGTCGGTCAGCACGTGCTTGAACAAGGCGTGGATCACGGCAGGCGGCGCTGTCATCACATCCGCACCGATCTTGGCAGCCTGCAAAACATGGGTGGTGTGGCGCACGGATGCCACCAGAATTTCGGTTTCAAAGGCGTAGTTGTCGTAGATCAGGCGGATGTCCTCGATCAGATCCATCCCGTCAAAGCCGTTATCATCATGCCGGCCCACGAACGGCGAGATGAAAGTCGCCCCAGCCTTGGCCGCAAGCAGCGCCTGATTGGCGGAAAAGCACAAGGTGACATTCACCATCGTGCCTTCGCTCGTCAGCGCCTTGCAGGTTTTGAGGCCATCAATTGTCAGCGGCACCTTGATGCAGACATTGTCTGCGATCTTGCGCAGCACCTCAGCCTCTTTCATCATCGTCGCGTGATCAAGCGCAACCACTTCGGCACTCACTGGGCCATCAACAATTGCGCAGATCTCGGCGGTGACCTCCTTGAAATCGCGCCCCGATTTGGCAATCAGCGAGGGGTTGGTTGTCACCCCATCCAGAAGGCCAGTGGCGGCAAGATCGCGGATCGCCTCAATCTCGGCAGTGTCGACGAAGAATTTCACTTGTATCTCCAGCTTTTCTGTCTAGCGGCGCGACAAGGCATTACCGCCGGGGGGCAGATATGGGCAATGGCGTGGTTCGCATCACAATGCTGCTTGCCGCGCTCGCGGCGGCTTGGCAACCATCCAAAGCACAGGCCAACCCCGAAGATACACAAATGTGGCTGGTTGCCTTCATTCGCGGCAATCTGACTGACGAGCTCTATCTTACCATCGATACCTCCTACCGCTGGCGCGATCCGGTGTTCGGCGCCGATCAGCAAACCTTCCGCGTCACAGTGGAACAAAAGGTTACAGACGACATCAAGTTGGGCGGCGGACTGTCCTATTTCCAGACGGGCACCATCACCGAAATCCGCCCGCACCAGCAATTCCGCTATGCCAAGGGCGGTCTTGATCTGCGCAGCCGCTTTGAACAGCGCTGGTTTGAAGGGGCCGATCAAGTCGAACTGCGCCTGCGCCAGCGCGTTCAATACACTCACGCCATCGCACCGCGCATCAAGGCATTGGCCTCAACGGAATGGTTCGGCGTGATCCAGTCGCGCCGCAAGGGCAAGACAGGCGGCACTGAACAAGTGCGCAATATCATTGGCATAGCCTATCAGATCACGCCTGCACTGGATATTCAACCAAGCTACATGCTGCAGATCACACCGCGTGAAAATCGCTCCGATGCGATCAGCCACGTTCCGCAAATCACGTTGAATTACAAATTTTAGCCGGCGCGGCGCAAATTTCGGATGCGCTGAGACAAAAAGCCGATGGACCGAGACGTTACGACGCGGCTCCTGCTTCCCTAACGGCGCGCGTTGTGCGAGTGCGCACTGCAACCCCTCTACCGGACAACCGATGAAATTTGTTAAGCCCCTCTTGACTGCCGCGGCAGTGCTGCTTCCCGCTTTGCCTGCCCGTGCGGCGGACGAGGACACAGCTGTGTGGAACGCACAATTCATCAAATTTTACGCCGACAAGGATCACAAGATTTTTGTCCGGCTGGAATCGCAGCAGCGCCTGACCAATGATGTGTCCAAACTGGGCCAGTTTATCTTGCGGCCCTATGTCGCCTATCAGGTGAACGACAATCTCCAGATCGGTGGCGGCTATGCCTATTTCCGTTCGGAAAGCGGGCTGGTCGAGGGCGGCTTCGTGTTCGAACACCGCGCCTTTATCGAGGTCAATTACCGTGTGCTCGATCGTCCCGGCCTCAAGGTCGACACACGCACTTTGCTGGAAAGCCGGCAATATGAGAACATCCCCGATCAGATCATCCGTGGGCGCTTTCTGGCGCAGGGGCTCATTCCCATTACCGAACGCGGAACGGGTATTCTGATCTTCAGCGAATATCTGCACAACCTCAACGGCAGCCTGAATTTCGATGCAGGGACCGAACAGCTGCGCAATTTCGGCGGCGTGGTGATCCCGGTCACTCGCAATGTCGACGTGATGACCGGCTATATGAACCAATATTCGCTCAATTCAGGGCGCGAAGACACGATGAACCATGTCTTCTGGCTCAAGACGACAGCGAAGTTCTGACCGGGCGTTGATGCGCTGGCAGCCTCGCGCTCACCTCAGGCGTCGCCAAACACCCGCATCAACAACAGATCGCGCGTGGCCGCAGGGTCTTTGCGGATGGCGATTTCTTCGGCGGTGATTTCTTCCCAGATGATCTTTTCGATATCGTCACCCAGACGGCTGGCAATCTTGTCCGCGTCAACGCCCGCTGCATTCAATGCGCCCACCAGCTCGCCCATGGAATCATCGCGCGCGCTGCGCAGGCCCCGGCCCAGATCAGGGACCAGCGTATCAATCAGGCGGCTGCCCATCGAGCGTTGCAAAAACGCCGTCGCCGCGCCCGGTTTGCGGCGCAACAGGGCGGTCGCCTCGCTGGCATTGATATTGCGAGCCGCGCGATAGACCTGCGGTGCGGCCCGTTTGCTGACATCAGCGGCAAGCCTGCCGAACTGGTTTTCAAGCTGCGCCTTGAACGGCCCTGATGTCAGCATCCGCGACAGCGCATTGGCCCCGCTGCCGGTCAATTCGGCAAGGCCCAGCCCAGCCATCTTCTCGTCCCAGAACTCGCCGGGCTCACTCAGCCGGGCAAATGCACGTTCGCTGGCAGTCAAAAGCAGTCGGCGCAGCGCGTCGGCAAGACTGAACGCGCCGCCCACGCCTGCCAATGCGCCGCCGCCCAGCCCGCCCAGATCATCGCCTGTGCCCGCACAACCCGGCAACACCGCAACCGCGCCCATCGCCGCTCCGCCTGCCAGCATTGCCCGGCGATTGATGGTGCGATTGCGAAACCCGGTCATTTCTGTGCTCTCCCTGGTTGCTCCATGGCGCAGCGCGGCCCCATATAGGAACGTAATGACTGGCGCGAACAACCGAATACGCTTGGCGGTGCTGAATGCAGCCCTCGGCCCGCTCGATTACCGCCTGCCCGAAGGCATAGCGGCGCCTGTGGGAAGTGTGGTAGTCGCCCCGCTCGGCCCGCGCAAGGTCATGGGCGTTGTTTGGGACGAAGGGCGCCTGCCGGGCGAGGAAATTGCTTTTGAACGGCTTCGTCCGATCCTCGAAGTGCTGCCCGTGCCGCCGCTGGCAGCGCCCTTGCGGCGGCTGATCGAATGGACGGCTGACTATTATTGCGCGCCTCTGACATGCGTTGCGCGCATGGCGCTGGCAAGCGGCGGGGCGCTCGGCGGGCCAGCCACGATGACCGAATATCGATTGTCCGGCAGCGAAGGCGCCGGCC
>MEDW01000036.1 GCA_001724215.1 Erythrobacter sp. SCN 62-14
TTCGATCTTCGCCCACTGGGCGTCTGTCAGCACATAGCGGTCCATCCCAAGCTTGAATCACAATTCAACCCGCTTGTGAATCCCCACAGGCCCTAGCCAATAGGGGGCAGGCTGCCAAAGCGCCCGCTGAAAAAGGTGAGCGGGCGCTCGGCCTTGCCCATGGCAAGGGCTGTCACTTGCCCCAGAATAAGCGTGTGATCGCCCGCCGGATGCACCGCCCATCGCTCGCATTCCACACTGCCGAGCGCGTTTGCGATCACTGGCAGGCCAGCGGGGGAAAGCGCGAAATCCTCCACAACCTGCGCGCTGTCGCCGCGCGCGGCATAGCGCCTTGCGAGCGCTTCCTGATCGTCTGCCAGAATGCTGATGGCAAAGCGGCTGGCAGCGAGAAAATCCGCGCAATGGCTCGACGTGTTCTGCAGGCTCCAGCTCACCAGCATCGGATCGAGCGATACCGACACCAGCGAATTGATTGTCATCGCCCCGATCGTGCCATCCTCGCGCGCCAGCGAAACCACCGCCACACCGGTGGCAAATCGGCCCATCACCTGCCGGAAGAAAAGCGCATCGGCCGGGGCCGGGGCTGCCGGGGGATGATCGGACACTGGGGAAACTCCGCCTTAACCTGTGGGCAAGGGCGTGCGCCATGGCACGCTCTGCTGTCAACCAAACCGCCACAAAATGATCGGTTCCGGCACAATGCAAAAGCTTCGTGGTTAACCGGTTGCTCACAGCTTCGCGATAGGGCCATGGCGGAGCGCGGCGGAACCAAACCCCGCGCGCGAAGGATCACGATGTACCAGACGAGGATCACGCCCGCAGCCTTGAGTGTGGAGACAGCCGCAGGTTTTCCGCGCGCGCTGGACAGGCTGGCCGAAGAAAACCTCGGCGCGCATCATTTCCTTCGCAGCTGTTGGTTTGGCGCGGGCGCAGCCGATGGCGAAACGCTGTTGGTGCATGACGAGGTTGGCGCGCCGCTCATCGCCATTCCCACCACCGCCTTTGGCCCGGCACTGCTGGGTGCGCGCAAGGTGCCGGGGAGCTATTGGCCCTTTCGCAGCGTGTTGGCCGCACGCGGGGCTCAGGCAGAACACTTCGCCGCTGCACTGGCTTCTCCGGAAAGCCGTAAGCTCGGAGCCTCGTGGCGGCTTGGCCCGGTGCCCGCAAACGATCCCGCTGCGCAGTTGCTTGTCACAGGCGCGCGCGCTGCTGGCTGGACCATTCTTACCCAACGCGCGGGCACGATCTGGACAATCGATCTCGATGCACACCGCGACCGCGGCTGGCCTTCCAAATCGACCGCGCGCAAGCTGCGGCGCTACGAAGCGCGCACGGGCGAATTGGGCCAGGTGGAATGGCGCTATGTCCGGGGCAGCGAATGGGATGAAAGCGCGCTCGAACAGATGGGCAGCGTCGAGACAGCCAGCTGGGTCGGCACACAGACCGACGGCAGCGGCGCCAAGTTCATGAAACCGCATCAGCGCGCGCTGTGGCGCAGCGCGCTCAGCGATCCGGTGCTGGCCGATATGCTGTGCGCCACCATCCTGCTGATTGATGGACGCGCGGTCGCCTTCACTTTCGATCTCGATGACGGCCCCGTGCAATATGGCATTGCCGGCAGCTACATCAGCGATCTGCGCGATTATCACGTCGGCAAGCTCACCAATTACCGCGCGATTGCTGATGCGATTGCCGATGGCCAGTCGGTGATGGACATGGGCGCAGGCGATTCGGGCTACAAGCGCGAGATGGGCGCTGTGCCAGCCTATGATCTGGTGGATCTGCTGTTTGTTAAAAACCCGCTTGCCGCACGCGCCCTTCGTGGCTGGTGGGAACGCGGCGCAGCATGAGCGAGGCTGCGCCCCCCTCCTTTGCCGCCCGCGTGCGTTCGGCGGTGCTGTGGCGTTCGGGCAGCCAGATTGTCACGCAGATCGTGTCTTGGGCGTCAACTCTGATCGTGATCCGCCTGCTTGCGCCCGAACATTATGGGCTGTTTGCGATGGCCGGTGTGGTGCTGGTGCTGCTCAACACCATGAATGGATACGGCCTTGCCAGCGCCCTGATCCGCGAGGCCGAAGTCACCACCCAGCGCCTGCGCCAGACATTGGGCATGCTGATCCTCTTGAATGGCGGGCTGGCTTTGGCCCAATTCTGCGCCGCACCGCTGGTGGCGGCCTATTTCCGTCAGCCCGAAGTGGCCGACATCCTGCGCGTCCAATCGCTGATCTACCTGACCGTGCCCTTCTCCGCGCTCCCCCATGCGATCCTCAGCCGCAAAATGGATTTTCGGCGTCCGGCACAGGTGCGCCTTGTCGCCGCAATTGTCGGCGCAGCAACCGCGCTGTCGATGGCGGTCGCAGGGTTCGGAGTGTGGACGCTGGTTTTCGCACCAATCGCGATGTATGTCACCGAAGCGACCGGCATGATGATCGCCGCGCGGGCGCCGTGGCGGCCCAGCTTCCGCTTTACCGGTGCAGGCCACATCGCAGGCTTTGGCGGCATGATGACACTGACGCAATTGTTCTGGTTCATCCAGAGCCAGGCCGATGTGATGATTGCAGGCCGCATCCTCGAAGCGCATTGGCTGGGGGTGTACACCACGGCCTTGTTCCTTGCGCAATTGCTTGCCGCCAAATTCGTGCCGCCGATCAATGAAGTCGCCTTTGCCGCCTATTCACGCCAACAGCAGCGCGGGCCGGGGCCGGTGCTGGCGACCATTCGGCTGGTTCTGCTGATCGCGCTGCCCGCCTATGCCGGAATGGCCGCGACAGCGGCGCCGCTGGTGAGCGTCCTGTTGGGCGAGCAATGGCATGAAATCGGCCCGATCCTGCCCATTCTGGCGCTGGCGATGAGCCTGATGACATTGCAAATCCTGTTCTCGCCCGCCACCAATGCGCTGGGCCTGCCCAAAGTGGCGATGCGGATTTCGATGCTGGGCGCGGTGGTGATGCCGCTTTCCTTCCTGGCCGGCGCGCAATTTGGCGTTCCGGGCTTTGCGTGGGGCTGGGTTGGCGGGATGGCGGTGCTGACCGGCATCACGGTGCTCTATTCGGGCCGGGTGCTGGGCCTGACCTTTGCGGCCCTGTCCGGGGCGATCAGCCCGATTGCCTTTGCCGCAGTGCTGATGGCAGGATGCGTCTATCTGGTGCGTACAATCTTGCCTGCAATGCCTGATCTTGCCCAATTGGCGCTTTTGGTGCCGCTGGGCATGGCCATCTATCTTGGTGTGTTGCAGGCGATTGCCCCTGATCGGCTGGCCGAAGCGCTGCACTTTGTGCGCAATCGTGAACCCGCGAGCGCGCCTGCTGCCAATTCTGCGGCTTGATTTTGCCTCAGCGCCGCGCAAGGGCCGCAGGCATGAACATCGACCGCACCGCCACCTTCGGCACTTTTGCCATCAACGATATTGATCTGGCCTATTTCGATTGGCCGGCCAAGCAGCCTGACCGCCAAGCGCCAACGCTGATCTTTGCCCATGCCACCGGCTTTCATGCGCGCGTGTGGGATGCTGTGATCGAACATTTCCCCGGCCACCGCGTGGTGGCGCTCGACTTGCGCGGGCACGGCCGATCGGGCGGCGGGCCGGTTGCCGATTGGCGATTGATGGTCAGTGATGTGATTGCGCTGCTTGAGGCGCTCGGCATTACGCAGGCGGTGGGCATTGGCCATTCGATGGGGGGGCACGTGCTGCTGCAATGCGCCGCCGATGTGCCCGCGCTTTTCAGCCGGCTTGTGCTGTTTGATCCGGTGATCCTTGCGCCCGAATTCTACGCCCCGGGACAACCCTTGTTCAGCGCCGACAATCCCCACCCCGCCACCCGGCGCAAACGCGATTTTGCATCGCCAGAGGAAATGATCGAGCGCTTCCGTGACCGCGACCCCTATTGCCTCTTTGCCCCCCGCGTGTTCGAGGCTTACTGCCGCCATGGCCTGCTGCCAGCTCCGGCGGGCGCGGGGCTGGAGTTGGCCTGCCCGCCCGAGGTTGAGGGCAGCATTTATGCTTCCAGCCGCAGCAATGCCGCGATCCTCGATGCGGCGCGCACAGTGGATATGCCGGTGCTGGTGGTCCGCGCGCTCCAGACCGATCTTAATGATTTCAAAAGCTCGCCGACCTGGCCCGCATTGGCGGAGATCCTGCCGCAGGGCACCGACATGCATCGGCCCGACCGCACCCATTTCCACCCCTTCGAAGATCCGGCGGATGCAGCCCGGATCATCGCGGAATTTGTGGCTTATACCAGCGCGCTGAGATGCTGACGCATCACGCGCTGGAATTGCTGGGGCGCCGCACGGGCTTAGCCAATGCGCGATGAGTGGGACTCATCGCGCATTGGTATTAGGCCGCCGCCAGCAGATCGCTGAAATCGCCGCGCACCTGCGCGATGAGAGCGGCATCAGGAGTGCTAAGGCAGCGCCGGATCGCGTTTGCCTGTCCGCCGTAGAACTGCACCAGACTGGTGCGCAGCGGATGATCTTCTGCCACCGATCCCGCCAGCCACAGGGCGATCACCTGCGCGCGCGACAGCGCCTCATGCGGCACGCGGGTTGGCTGTCGTTCCAGCGCGGCGAGCGCTTGGCCAAGCGCAGCAACCGCTTCTTCCAGACAGATGCGCGTCAAGTCCGCCGCGCCTGCCGCCTCGATCCGGGCGTCAAGTTCGACCCGGCGATAGGCCTTGGCCGGATTGCTCGAAAGCCTGTGCATGGCCGGTGCTTCTCCTTACCGCCGCTGGGCTGACCAGATGTCGATCTGTTGCTGCAGGAAGGTGAGCGTGGCCTGTGAGGCGCCCACGCGCCGCTCGCTCGCGGTGAAATTGCGGGTGAGGCGCAGGCGCAGATTTTCCTGCTGTTCAGCGATCTTTTCGAGCCGCGCATTGTTGCTTTGCAATTGCCGTTGAAACCGCGCGAGCGAGCCGCCCAGCGTGCCCGGATCGCCCAGCCGCGTGGCATTGCGGGCCATCCGGTCAAGCGTGGCAAACACCCCCGATGCGCCCGTGGTGAACATCGCTGCGACCGCGCGCGGCGTGTCGCTGAGCGCTTGGCCAAGGCGCGCTTCGTCGAGCCGCAAGGTGCCATCGCGATTAAGCGCCACGCCCAGATCCGCCAGCGTGCGCGGTTCGCCGGGCTGGGCATTCGGCATCACCACCTGCCCGCTCAATTGCGCCAATTCGCGCCGCAATTGGCGGGCGCCCGGATCATTGGCCAATTCCCCGCCGAGGGGATTGGCGAGGGTGTTGACCTCCTCGATAATCGAATTGAGCGCGCTCACCAGATCGCCCATCACCGCCGTGATCGCGGAGGTATTATTGCTGAAGCTGAAACTGGCAGGCGCGCCCGGATTGAGCGCGGTGAGCGTGAGGCCGATGCCTTCGGGCAGGCCGGTGACGCGGTTGCTGGCGCTCGACATTTCGACCGAATTGAGGCGAAATCGCGCATCCTGAGCGCTCGCCTGCAATTGCCCGGCATTGCTGGCCGGATCCCACGCCAGCGCTGACAGATCGCCTCCGCTTGTCTCGATGACAAAGCCATTGGCAGCGCCCTCTCGCCCGGTGAGCACCAGTTGCGGGCCGCTCGTCCCGTTCAAGACCTGCGCGCTCACCGCCCCGCCGCTGGCGCTGGTGATGCGGCCCGCCACTTGGGCAAGCGTTTCGCCCGCAGCCACATCCAGCGTGATCGCGGGCCGGGCGGCATCTTCGGTAAAGCTGTCCGCGCCAACCGCGCCGAACCGGATCGTGAGGCTCCCTGCACCCGGCGCGGTGGCACCGCCAGCCAGCGGCGGCATAACCAACCTCTGGCCGCTTGCCAGTTGCGTGACTTCGAGCGTGTAGCTGCCACGCGGCGAAGTGCCCGGTAACGCGGTGACACTGGCAATTGCCGGATTGCTGAGATTGGCGCGCGGCGCCAGATCGCCGGCACGCAGCCGATCGCCCAGCGCGCTCACCAGCGATGTCACCATGCTGCGCAGATTGGAGACAGCAGAGATGCGCGCTTCAAGCCGCGCATTGGTATCGCCCAGCGTCTGGCGCTGATTGGCAAAGGTCACTTCGGACAGGTCGGTGGCAAGCCGTCCGAAATCAATGCCGCTGCCTGCGCCAAGGCTTGAAATGATCGAGGAGCCGGTGGTTGTCATGATCGTCAGAACGTCCCTGTGCGCGAAGGTTTAAGCCCGATCATCGCGCCGCCCATCCCCATCGAAACGCAATTCGCGCGGCACATCGATCACCGGACGGCGCACCCGGTCGCCGCGCTGCAAACCCATCACGAAAGCCACCAACGCCGCAATGGCCACATAGAGCTCTTCGCGAACCATCTGATTGGGACGCGTCGTGAAATAGACTGCGCGGGCGAGCGTGGGATATTCGAGCACCGGGAGGCGATTTTCCGCCGCAATTTCCCGCATCGCGAGCGCCACATCGCCGCGCCCCTTGGCCAGCACGATGGGTGCAGGCGCACGCGCCGGATCATAGGTGAGCGCGACGGCGAAATGCAGCGGATTGACGATCACGAATTGCGCCTCGCTCATCGCCTTCATCACCCCGCCGCGCGCCAGATCGCGCTGACGCTGGCGGCGCGCGGATTTCATTTCGGGCGAACCTTCGGCCTGCTTGGTTTCATCGCGCAGATCCTGAAAGCTCATCTTGAGCCGCTTGTTGCGCTGGAACACCTGCAAGGGGTAATCAACCAGCGCAATCACAAACAGGCCCACCAGCAGCACGCCGATCAAACTGGCAAGCGCATCGAGACCAAAATCGATCTGAGCGCGCAAATCGGCCTGCTCGATCTCAATCAATCGCGGCACATGGACAGCCGACCAACCCCATGCGATCACCCCGAGCAGCGCCACCTTCAACAATGCCTTGCCCAGTTCGATCAGAGCGTTGAGGCCGAACATCCGCTTGAGACCTTTTAGCGGATTGATGCGCGATCCCTTGAAAGCCAGATTGCCGGGCACGAAGCGTCCTTCGCCCAGCAGCAATTGCGCCGCCAGCGTCATCACCGACACCGCAAGGCCCAAAGCCATGATCGGTGGCAGCAGCGCGCTCGCAGCCCCGCTCAGCATGGCGGCGGGGGTGAAGGCATCGAGTTCGCTCTTGTCAAACCGGAAGGCGAGCCGCGCTACGCCCGCCACGCTTGTCGTTAGCCACGGGCCGACCATCAACAGCATGACAGCGCCTGTCGCCATCGCCGCCAGCGTCGCAACCTCTTTGGAACGCAGCACGTCGCCTTTTTTGGCAGCGTCGGCCTTGCGCTTGGGGGTGGGATCAAAAGTCTTCTCGCCGGGGGTTTCCTCGCTCATGGGGTGATGATCCCTTCGATTTCACCCAAGGCCGTCGCAATCACGCGGGCGAATTGATCCACCACCAGCGGCATGACGATGATGAGCGCCACGAGGCCCGTCAGCACGCCAGCGGGAAGCCCCAGCGCAAACAGATTGAGCGCCGGCGCCGAACGCGCAATCACCCCGGTGATCACCTGCACCAGCAGCAAGATCAGCACCACCGGCAGCGCAATCGCCGCAGCCGTGGCCAGCGCATAGCCCATAAACAGCACAATCGCCTGAGCCCGTTCAGCCGCGAACAGGAAGGTGCCGGGTGGCAGGATGCGGTGGCTTTCGACCAGCAATTGAAACCACAGCAAATGGCCGCCGATGGCATAGAACAGCAGCGTCATGGTGATGCTGAAAAAGCTGCCCATCGCGCCCGATTGCGATCCGCTTGATGGGTCGATTGAGGTGGCGATGGCAAGGCCCATGGTCCCTGAAATCTGTTCAGCCGCAATCAGCGGAATGGCAAAGGCCACTTGCAGGATGAACCCCATGGCAGCGCCGATCACCGCTTCCTGAAGGATCGCAAGAAGGCTCGCAAAGCTCATCATCACGGGGATTTCAGGGAGCGGCAGCCAGCTTGCCACAAACACCGCCACCACCAGCGATAAGAGCACGCGAAGCTGCACGGGCACGGCCATGCCGCCCACCATGGGTGCGGCCAGCAAGGCCGCGCCGCAGCGCACCGACAGAAACAATATCTGCCACATCTGCGCCTCAAGCCCGGCAAAACCGAAATCGAGCGCGTTCATCCTTGCTGCGCCATTCAGGCCGCCAGATTGGCGATCTGCGCCATGATGTCGCGGGTGAAATCAGCCAAGAGCGTCATCATCGCTCCGCCCAGCACCACGAACACCAGCGCTGTCACCACCAGTTTGGGGACGAAGGTAAGGGTCTGTTCGTTGACCGACGTCGCGGCCTGAATGATGCCGACCATCAGGCCCACGGCCAGCGCTGCAACCAGCACGGGGGCGGCAATCAGGGCGGTGACCCACAAGGTCTGATCCGCCAGCGCGAGCAGTTTGGTGTCCTCGCCCATCACCCGAAACTCATCACGACAGAGCCCATCAAAAGCGCCCAGCCATCCACCAGCACGAACAATAACAATTTGAACGGCAGGGAAATTATGGTGGGCGAGAGCATCATCATGCCAAGGCTCATGAGGACGCTCGCCACCACCAGATCAATCACCAGAAAGGGCAGAAAGAGCATGAATCCAATCTGGAACGCGGTTTCGAGTTCGCTGGTGACAAAGGCGGGCAGGAGGATCGAGAACGGAATATCCGCGCCCTTGGCAAAACCGTTTGTGCCAGCCAGATCAGCAAACATCATCAGGTTCGCCTCCCGCGTCTGGCGCAGCATGAAAGCGTGGAACGCCTCCCCCCCTTTGGAAATCGCGGCGTCTGCCTCAATCGCGCCTGCAGCGTAGGGCTGAATGGCGGTTTCATTGACGACATCCAATGTCGGCGCCATCACAAACAGCGACAGGAACAGCGCCAATCCCGCCAGCACCTGCCCCGGCGGCGAACCTTGCAGGCCAATCGCCTGCCGCAGGATCGCCAGCACCACGAGAATGCGCAGAAAACTCGTCATCAACAGCACCAGCGAGGGCAGGATGGTAAGAAGCGCCATAACCAGCAAAAGCTGGAGCGAGAAGCTTAACGGGCTGTCCTGCCCTGCCCCATCATTGCCCAACGCGCGTTCAATCGCCGCCCCCACTCCCGGCACGGCAGGCGCGGCGGCCTGCGCGATATCCGCGCCGCAAATCATGGTTAATGCGGCTAGACCTGCTGCTAATGTCCGCAAAGTTACGCTCGCGCGCATTATTCGCCGCTTTCCGCTGTGCGCGCGGGCGCTTCGGCAAGGCGCACCAGCCCCTGCCGCGATGCGCCCAGCAAGATCTCGCGATCATGGAACCGCACCACGGCCAGCTTCATGCCGGGGGCAACAAGGCTTGTTTCAATCAGCTGGAGATGCCGCCCGCTGCTGCCCATGCTTCCCACCATGCGGGTTTGCAGGTAGCGGGTGAGCTTGAGACTGCCCCAGATCAGCCCGCCGAGCAAGGGCAGGAGCAAAGCGAGGCGCACGAAATATTCAACGAGGATCATGCCGCGCCGCCCGGTGCAGCTTCACCGCCGAAAATATCATCAAGCGCGCTGCCCAACGGATCTTCATCGGCCACAGGCTGATCGAGCAGGGACACTTCCGGCTCCGGCGGCGCCACAGGGGCAGAGGGTGGCGGTGGCGGCGGCGCGGCCGGTTCGGGCGCGGCCTGCGGAGGCATGGGTTGCACCGGGCGCGGGCGCGGCGGAGCCTGTGCACCATCGGCCAGGCTTACGATCCGCAGCGCAAAACGACCATTTTCCGCCACCACTTCGCCGCGCGCGATCACCTTGCCGTTGGCGGTGACATCCAGCAATTCGTGCGTGAGCCGATCGAGCGACACCACGCTGCCTTGTGTGAGGGCCAAGACTTCGCGCAAGGGCAATTCGCTGCGCCCCAATTCCACCGAAAGGTTAACCGCGACATCGCCAAAGCGGGCAAGGCCCGGGGCAAAGGCGGGATCATGCAGGCTCATTGCACACCTCCTTGGGCCGGAACATGGGTAAGACGCAGCGCCAGATGATCCTCAAGCGTGCCAATGCTGCCATGCGCGACCAGCGCTTCGCCAAGGTGCAAAGGCACCGCGTGCGGCACGTTGAGCGGGATCGTGTCGCCCGGAGCGAGCCGATCAAGCTGGCTGAGGGTAAGGCGAAACTGCGCGAGCACTGCGCGCAGGCCCAGTGGAATGGTGCCGAAGATCGCCGCCGGATCGCTGCCTGCAGCAAGTTCGCCATCACAGCTTGCCGGCACTGCAGCAGGCACCGGCAACAGATCGTCCAACCGGTCAGCCGCCAGCGCCAGATGCGCTGTCCACTCGCACCCCTCGTCGTTGGCCAGCCGCAAGCCAATCCACAAACACGCAGCCGCCGGATGAAACGGCCGCAAGCGCGCAGCGTTTTCCGAACGAACAATCACCTCGCCCTTTTCGAGCCCTGCGCCTTGCGCACCATCGCCCAGCCGCGCTGCGCCCAAAGCGCCCGCGATCAGTCCTGCAATCTCATCACACAGCAATTGCGCCGAGCGCGGCAAGGGATTGAGCGATGCCGCCCCCACCCGCCCTGCGCCGCCAAAAGAACGCTCGGCCAAGGCCAGCACAGTGGCGTGATCAAATGACAGCATGACCGCCGCCTCGGGCAGGCCAGCGCAGCGCAGCAGGCTGTTGGCCGCCACCGGGCCAATGCGTTCAAGAACCACAGCGCCGCTCAGGGTTTCGGGCGCTGACACCTCGGCGTTCAACCGATCACCGGACAGCAGCGCGCCCAAACCGCTGGCACAATGCCGCGCCAGATCGCGCCGCCATGCGGCAATCGCCGCCGCCCGTTCTTCGGGGCGCGGCCCACGCGCGACCAGCTCTGCGCAATGCTGCGCGGCCGGCGCCACGGCTGCAAAATCATGCGCCATCCTCATTGCACGAGTAGCCCGCGAAAATGCACCGCTTCAACGCCGCCGAAACCTTCGTTTTCTTCGAGAACGGCGTTGACCGCTTTGGCAAGACGCGCGGCCAGGCGCTGCTTGCCAGCAACATCATACAAATCGGCCTCAGGCGTGGCAGCAAGCTGGGCAAGGATTGCCGAACGGATGGCGAGTTCGTGGATGCGCACCCATTGCAGCACCCGGCCATCATAGCGGGTGGAGACCGCCAGCTCGACCTGAATGAGCCCCGGCGAATCCGCCAGATTGGAAGTGAAGCTTTCCTCGAAGGAATAATAGGCGGTGCGATATTCGCTGCCACCTTCGCCATAGACAGGCGGCTCTTCCTCCTTGCCCTTGGGCTGAGGCGCATAGGGATCGCTGGTGCCTTTGCGCACCAGATGCGGGCGATCAGGCTCGGAATTCTTGCTGCCGCCAAACAGCCCGGCCGCAAATGCTCCATAGGCCCCGCCCGCCCCCACTGCGAGCGTTGCCACGATGCCCAGCGCAATCTTGAGGGCCATGCCTTTCGGCTTTTCGGCCTCATCGCCGGACTTTTCCTTACCCTTGCCCATATTCAGTCAATTCCCTTGTGCCCCTGTGGTGCGCTGCTCAGGCAAACAGGCCGCCGTCTGATGCTGTCGACTGGCCGGTATCATTGGCCGTCCCGGCCGAAGCGGCGGCGTGTCTGCGCCCCTCACCCGGGGTTTGCCCGGAATATGGTTGAGACGAACCTTGCTGGGACCCCGGGGAAGACCCGTAAGGGGATTGCCCTGACCCCTGCCCTGCCGCTTGCCCGCCGGATTGTCCGCCGCTGTTCTGATGGGTCAAGTTGGCCGAGGTCTCGGCGCTGGCGGCCACTGCACGTTCGGCCAGCGCTGCCTGCACGGCTGGCACAAAGCCGGGATCACGATTGGAGATCAGCGCACGCCATTCGGCGGGTGCGCCTGCCGCATCGATCCGGAGATTGACTGTGCCAAACTCACCATGGCGCAAGACGACTTCGCTGCGGACCGAACGCGCCGCATCGCGCAGAGCAGAAATCTGATCGAGAACAGCCTCGGCATCTGCTCCGGGCGCAGGCCTTGTCGCATCACCCAGAGCAGCGCCCGCCTCAGCGACCAAGGCCGGAGACGGGGCAAGAGCCAAGGCAGGCGCTGCTGCGCTGGTCGGGGAAGCCAGCGCGGGGGTAGCCAAAGCGGCGGGGGACAAGGGCCCACTCGCAGCAGAAGAAGCCGCCTCGCCGGACGAGCGGGCAGCAGAGGCGGTGCGGGCAAGGCCGGGCAACGAGGCTGCGAGATCGGCACTGTCAGCTGGCGCGTCCACGGCCGCCTCAACAGGCAGCACGCGCGGTGCTGGAACAACCGGCGCGGAAGGCATCGCCCCGCGCAGCGCAATCAGCGCAGGTGCAATGATCGGGCTGGCAGGCAGCGTCGATGCGGTGAGCAGAGCCGCAGCAGCCGCAGAGGAATGAGCCATCGCGCCATCATCATCGAGCCCCATCAGATCGGGCGCGCCATCACCCGCCGGATCATCCTTGCCGCGGTGTGCGAGGGCGGGATTGTCGCCAGCCTGCGGCTCAGCCGGTGGTTGTAAAGACACAGGCGCAGTCTCGACCGGCGCAGCAGCGGGTTGAACGTCCGCCAGCAGTCCGCACGCAGCGTGAGAGACATCAGCAAGTGGTGCTTGCGGCAAATCCGCGCCTTGCGGCGGCAAGGGCTTGCCGCCTGCTGCTGCCGCCGGGTGTGGTGCAGGCATCATGGCCAGAGCCTGCGGCAGCGGCTCTGGCAACTGCGCCGCTGGCACGTCCTCTTCGCCTTGCAAAGGGGCTTCAGGCGCTGCTTGCACCCGAGCGGAGATCTGCTCATGCGAAGCTGCGAGCATCCGGGCAAACTCGTTGCCAAGCCCGGCTGAGCCCTCGGACGCGGTGCCAGAGCCAAGGGCAAGCAGGTTGCCGGACCGCAGGGCCGCCAGATCAAGCGCAAAATCCGAAACCATGGGTGTCACGATGCGTCATCCTTTGCCTGTGAAAGGCCCGCAGGCAGCACGGCCAAACCCTGACCGGATGCTTGCAAACGGGTTTGCGGCGGGCTTTGCAACTTGCGTGCCATCGCCCCGGCGAGCATGGCCGCTGACCGCTCACGCGCTGCATCGAGCGCGCTTCGGGCAGCGCGTTCCAGCTCGCCAAGTCGGCGCTCGCGCGCTTCAGCCACGGCCAGCTGATCGGCCTGCCAGACGGCCTGGCGCAGGGCATCGCTGCGCGCGGCGGCTGCATCTTGTGCCAAACGCGCGACCCCGCTGCCAAACCGCAGCCGCGCCGCCAGGGCCGCGCCGCTGGTTGTTCCGGCCTGTGCGCTGGCTGCCGCGAGCAGCCCGGCACTGCGCTGCGCCAGCGCGCTGCGCCGGCGTTCTTCATCAAGCGCCTCGGCCAGCGCGCGCATCGCCTCGCGTCGCGCCATTCCCGCGATCATCGCCTGCAAGCGCACCAGCGCAAGGCGGCGTTTGTCTTCAAGCATTGTGCGACTCCATCAATTCGTTCAGCGCGGCGGTGCTGGCCGCAAGGCTGTGGGCTGCACCGCGCGGCTGGGTCAGGAAGGTGTCGATCGCAGCGCTCTGGCGCAGCGCCTCATCCAGCAGCCGATCAGAGCCGGCGCGATAGGCCCCCATCATCACCAGATCGCGGTTCTGCTCGCGCGCGGCGATCAACGCGCGCAAGGCCCGCGCCGCGCTCGCCTGTTCGGGTGTGACAAGATCATCCATCACCCGGCTCAATGAGGCCGGCACATCAATCGCCGGATAATGGCCGCGTTCAGCAAGACTGCGCGACAGCAGGATGTGCCCATCCATGATCGCGCGTGCCGTGTCGACCACCGGATCGCTGGCGTCATCGCCATCGGCCAGCACCGTGTAGATGCCGGTCACCGCGCCGCCTGTCCGGGCTGAATTGCCCGCACGTTCAACCAGGCGGGTGATCGCGGCCAGAGCAGAAGGCGGATAGCCGCGGGCCGCGCCCGGCTCGCCCAGCATCAAAGCCAGTTCGCGCGCAGCGTGAGCCACGCGGGTGAGACTGTCGAGGATCAGCAGCACGCGCTTGCCCTGATCGCGGAAGAATTCGGCAATCGCGCTGGCATATTGGGCGGCACGCAGGCGCAGATTGGGCGCGTGATCGGCAGGCACCGCCACCACGACCATCGCCCCGCGCCGCGCTTGGCCCATGTGGCGGCTGACAAAATCGGAAACCTCGCGGGCCCGCTCTCCGATCAGCGCGACCACTGTAACATCCGCCTCGGCATGGCCTGCAATCGTGTCGATCAGCACCGATTTGCCCACGCCCGAGCCTGCCATGATGCCCAGCCTCTGGCCCACCCCCATAGTGGCGAGGGCATTGATGGCGCGGATGCCGCAGTCAAAAGGCTCCGCGACACTGGCGCGTTCCAAGGCGCTTTCGCGCTTGCCGCCAAGCGGCCAGCCATGCGGCAGATCAAGCCGCGGACCACCATCAATCGGCTCGCCCAGACCATCCACCGCGCGGCCCAGCAAAGCCTTGCCAACGCGCACTTCGCCGGGCTGGCCAACCGCGCGCACCACGGCCTGCGGGTGCAGCAGCACCGTATCTCCCAGCAGCATCATCAGCGAATGACCCGCCCGAAAACCAATCACCTCAGCCAGACATTCAGCGCCGCCCACACCATCCGCGCTGGTCTCGATCGCCCCTAAAGAGCCAATCGGCAAAGGCAGGCCAGCCACTTCGATAAGACCGCCATCGCAGGCCACCACACGCCCCATCCGCACCGGCCCGGCGCTCACCCGCACCGCGCGCATCCGCGCCAGATCAAGCTGCAATTCAGCGATCATGGCCGCAGCGCCTCGGCCAGCGCACGGCGCCAATCGGCAGGGGTGTCGCGCAGCGCACCATCGGGCCCTTCGATCACCAACGCGCCGCGTTCGAGCGCCGGGTCAGGCGCAATCTGCCACCCCGCCAAGGCGCCTTCGGGTAGCCCGGCCAGATCATCCGGATGCAAATGCAGCACCGCCCCTGCCCAGCCGCTTCCAAGCCGCGCAGCGGCCGCTTCGCACCGCGCCGCCAAACCGGCACCATCCAGCGCATAATCGCCCAGCACCTGACTGCACAAAGCCTGCACACTGGCCGCCAATTCTTCAGCCAAGACGCCCAGCGCCGCCTCGTCGAGGGCCCGGAAATTGAGCCTCAAGGCGCGCGCCCGCGCGATTTCCTGATGGGCCTCAGCGCTCGCTGCGGCGCGGCCTGCGGCTTCACCTTCGGCATAGGCGCGGGCCTCTGCCTGCTTGATCAGATCGGCAGGCTCGCTGACAGGATCAGGCTCGGGCGCACTGGCGGTATCGGGAACTGACGGCTCAGGCGCTGCCCGCGCAAGCGCTGCAAACGGCGCACCGGGGCGAAAGCCTGTTGGCTGGCCCAACGCCTCGTCCCCCTGACCATCACAGGACAGCCCATCGAACCAGCGCGGCGCAGGGGCAGGCAGCGGAGCCGCCAGCGCGGTGAGCCACTCAGACGAAGTCGCCATCGCCGCTTCCGATCACAATTTCGCCGGCTTCGGCCAAGTCCTTAGCGGCGGCGACAATCGCGCGCTGGGCCGCTGTGACTTCTGCCTTGGAAATCCGCCCACGCATTTCGATCTCGTCGCGAATACCATCGGCCGCGCGGCTCGACATGGCGGCAAAAAAGGGCGTGCGCTGGTCCTCTTTCAGGCCCTTGAGAGCATCCACCAGCTGCGCCGAATCCACATCGCGCAGCAACCGGCCCATCGACATCGGATCGAGCGCAAACAGCATTTCAAAGGTGAACAAGGCGTCTTCAATGGCCGCCGCCAACGGCGCATCGCGCTCTGCAATGGCTGGCAGCACTGTGCCTCGCACTTCGCCTGCGGCCAGATTGATGAGATTGGCCGCTTCCTGCGGGCCGCCCAAAAGCAGCGCAGAGGCGCCAAAACTTGCCCCAATGCGCTGTGACAGCAGCGCGTCAATGGTTGCTGCCGCCTGAGGCGCAATCGGGCCTGCCTTGGCGATGCGTTCCACCACTTCGCTTTGCACCGCCGCAGGCAGGGCCGATAGCACTGCGGCAGCCGGTTCGGGATCGATCAGCAACAACAGCGCTGCAATCATCTGCGGGTGTTCATCCCCGATCAAGCGCACCAGCACTGGCGGCGCGAGCCAGCGCGCGACTTCGATGCAAAAAGGCCGGGCGTCGGGCGCGATGCGCTGCATCATGCTTTCCGCCTTGGCCGGGCCAAGCGTGCGTTCAAGCAGCGCGCGGACATGGCCTGCCCGATCGCGCGCGGGGATCACTTCGCGCTGTGCTTCCTGCGCGAAATCGGCCAGCGCCTCGGCCATGCCTGCCTGATCGACTTCGCCCAGCGCGACCATCGCTGCGCCCAGGCGTTCGAGTTCGGCAGGCGCAAGTCGGCTGATCAGGCTGCTCGCCTCGCCATCGTCGAGCAGCATCAGCAGCACTGCCGCGCGGTCGGGCCGGGTAAGCAGGCTGGCCGGTGTCGTGATGGGAGGCGCAGGAAGCGCGGCTTCGATCCCGGCTTGCGGTTGGGTCTGGGGCTGGGGCAAGCTCATCAGCTGGGTGCTCCGGCAGCGATGGGAGGGGCGGCGTTATCGGGAGCTTGCAGCATCCGCTGCAAGGCAAGCGCGGCGCGGTCGGGCTGGCTGGCGGCGAATTGCCTGGCGAGCGTCAGCGCCTGCGGCAGATCGGTCTCTGGCGCATCAGCCGGGCTGGCAGCACTTCCCGGCTGGAACGGATCCTGCGATGCGAGCGCAAAGCCAGAGCTCTCGCCTTGGGCAGGTGCCGGCTCACTGGTCAGGGCGGCGGCCTTGTCTTTTTCACGCAGCCGCGCCAGCCACGGACGCACCGCCAGCAGCAGCACCAGCAGCACCGCCAAAAGCATCGCGCCATAGCGCACCAAGCCCATGAACCAGGGCTGTTCGTAGAAACCGGGCGCTTCGAGTTCGCTGACCCCGAACTTGCTTGGCACCACTTCGACCATGTCGCCGCGCTGGGCATTGGCGCCAACAGCGGCGCTGACAAGAGCCTGCAGGCGAGCAGCGGTCAGCGGGGCAGCGGCCTTGAGCGCCTCATCATTCACCGCGACCGCGACCGAAAGCTTGGTCAAGCCGCCAGGGCGACGATTGGTGACGGCAACCTCGCGGCCCAGTTCATAGGAACGCTGCACCGTGCTCTCACTGTCATTGGCGCTGGCCTGCGCGGGCGCGGCAGGCTGCGGCGCACCATCGACCAGCGTGGCATCAGGCGGCGGAGTGTTGGCGGCAACCCCCGGAACGCCGCCGGGCACGCTTTGTCCGGTGCGGGTGGAACTGCGCTCACTTTCGCTGCGCACCACGCCGGGATTGTCATAGGACTCGCGCGCGCGGGTGACTTCCTCGGGATCAAGTTCGGCCTGCACCTGCGCGGAATAGTTCCCCTCGCCCAGCAGAGGCAGCAACAGGGCATCGATCTGGCTGACCAGCTTGGCCTCCAGCTCGCGTTGCAGGGTGAGCGATTCGAGCGCATTTTCGCGCGCAGAGGACAGCAGCCGTCCGTTCTGATCGACCACGCGCACCTCGTCGCTGGTCATCCCCGGCACCGAGGCGGCAACCAGATTGACGATGGCCTCGACCTGACTTTGCGAGAGGCTGCGCCCGCTCGCAAGGCGCACCATGACAGAGGCGCTTGGGTTGCTGGCATCGCGCACGAACACCGATCGCTCGGGCGTTGCCAGATGCACTCGCACCGCTTCGATCCCGTCGATCTCGCGGATGGTGAGCACCAACTCGCGTTCGCGCGCCAGCCGCAGGCGTTCGCCTTCCAAAGTCCGCGAGGAACCCAGAGGGATCGCATCGAGCATCTCGCTGGCCCCTTCGGGCGCGGCAATCCCGGCGTTGCTGGCAACCAGCATTCGCGCGCGGTAGATATCGTCTTCGGCCACCGTGATCGCACCCGTGCCGTTGTCGATCTTGTAGGCAATCCCGCTGGATGACAGGGTTTCTGTCACCTTCGCCCGCTCGGCATCGGTGAGACTGGTGTAGAGCACGCGCTGCGGCCCTGACGAAACCGCGAGATAGAGCGCAGCCGTTGCCGCCAGCGCGCCCACGCCTGCCACCGCAGGCAGCGCACGGCGCACCGCCGGTTGCGCCATGAATGCGCCCAGCGGCGGCGGCAGGCGACTTGTCCAGTCGGCGCGCGCGCCTTCGGGCGAGGCGATGCCTGCATTCTCGGCAGGAACAGGGGCGGGCAAGGGGGAGGCGACCTCGGCCATCTAATCAGCCCCCCATCCGCATGATTTCTTGATAGGCAGACAAGAGCTTGTTGCGGGTCTGGAGCGCGGCTTCGAAAGCAACGCTCGCCTCCTGCCGGGCAAGCATCACCTGCGCCACATCGGTCACTTGGCCGCGTTCATAGGCGACCTGCATTTCGCTCGAACGCGATTGCACTGCGCTCACCTGCCGCATCGCGCTATCGAGGGTGGCGGCAAAGCCTGCACCGGGCTGGGGCGCAGGCGCATAAGGTCCACCTGCCATGCTGCTGGCCGCGCGCACCTCACGCAGCGCGCTTTGCCGCTCCATCACCTGCGAGCGCAGCGCCATGATATCCTGCACCCCTGCAGCCGGTCTGGTAAAGCTCATGCCCGGCCTCCGGCGGCAAGCAGGCCATTGGCACGCATTGTGGCGAGGCGGTAACGCAAGGTGCGTTCGGAAATCCCGAGGCTTTGCGCGGTGCGCGCCCGGTTGCCGGCGTTGCGATCCAGCGCTGCCAGAATGGCCTCGGCTTCCGAGGCAAAGGCAACCTCGGACAGCGAAGCTGCGGTATCGCTGGCCGGCGGCGGCGCGGCGAGAGCAGCAACAGGCGCAGCAAGGCTGCGCACCGGACGATCAAAGATGATGTGTTCAACCGCAATCTCGGGAGCATCACCTGCCAGCAGGATCGCGCGGCGGATGACATTTTCCAGCTCGCGCACATTGCCGGGCCAGGTATGCGCTTCCAGCCGCATGATCGCTTCAGCGCTAAGCCAGCAAGGCATTGCGGGGCGGCAACCATGGCGCAGCAGCATCCCGAAAGCGAGCGGGGCAATATCCCCGGGGCGCTCCCGCAAGGCGGCCAGTTCAAGGGGAAATACGTTCAGGCGATACAGCAAATCCTCGCGGAAGCGCCCGGCCTCTACCTCCGCGCTCAGGGTGCGGTTGGTTGCAGCCACAATGCGCACATCCACCGTGACAGGCGTGGTGTCACCGAGCGGCAGAACCTCGCCTTCCTGAAGAGTGCGCAGCAGCTTGGCCTGAAGGGCTAGCGGTAATTCGCCGATCTCATCAAGCAGCAAAGTGCCGCCATCGGCTGCGCGGAACAGGCCTTCGCGCGCTTCGCCGGCACCGGTAAATGCGCCCTTGCGGTGGCCGAACAGCAGGCCTTCCAGCATGGCCTCGGGCATGGCGGCGCAATTGACAGCGACAAAGGGTCCGGAGGCGCGGCGCGAGCGGCGATGGATGAAGCGGGCGAGCACTTCCTTGCCGGTGCCTGTCGGCCCTTCGAGCAGCACAGGAATATCGCTCGCCGCAACGCGTTCAGCGAGCGTGAGCAGCGCAAGGCTGGCCTCATCGCCGGCAATCGGCCAGCCGCCCTGCGCAGCGGTTGCCAGCAGGGCCGAGATGTTGGTGTTCACTACGTTCATCGTTCAAACTCCCGAATGGTCAGGCAGGACGAACAGGCCCGTCGCTGCTGGCCCTAAGACCGACCATCCGCCCCGATCTTTAAGCGCCTTGTCGCCAGAGCCCTCGCGCGCTGCGGCGAAGGTGCGCGGCGCTAGGCATTTCTACGGGAGCTTAAATTACCCCGATCTTGGGGCTGCGCGCCCCATTCCTGTCGCTGCACAGACAACCGACAGGGGCGACCATGAAAACCGAGCAGACCGGGCCTTGCCGCCGCATCGACGATGCCGTGGGCGCGGGTCATCTCCGCGATGCCGTCTCGCAGCACGCGGCACTTCTGGATGTCACGCTCCCGCTGCTGGCGCATTCCTGGCAGCGCGACCGGCTGGTGCTGGGTGCCGAGGGCCGCTTCGCCGTCCCCGCTGCCGGTCGTCCGGCGGGCGCGGTCGAGCTCGCGCTGTTCGCGGCTGAACGCTGCGGGCTTGTCGTGCAGGCGCGCGGGCGGATGGCGCTGTCCTATGACGCGCGCGAGCTGCCGCTGGCGCGCGCCGCCTTCCTCGCCTGCGCGGCGCAGGGCGGCTGGCCGATCGCCGGCGACGAGCGCAGCCTCGCGCTCCTCACCCTCGCGGAACGCATCGCCGCGAGCGAGATCCCCGTCCTCCTCGAAGGGCCGACCGGCACCGGCAAGGAGGTGCTGGCGCGCTTCGTCCACCGCTGCTCGCGCCGGGCCGCCGGCCCGTTCGTTGCCGTCAATTGCGCCGCCATGCCCGAGGCCATGCTCGAAGGGCTGCTGTTCGGCCATCGCAAGGGCGCCTTCACCGGCGCGGGCGAGGCGCGCGAGGGGCTATTCCGCGCCGCCGACGGCGGCACGCTGCTGCTTGACGAGATCGGCGAACTGCCGCTCGGCCTCCAGGCCAAGCTCCTGCGCGCTTTGCAGGAGGGCGAGGTGCTCCCCCTCGGCGACACAACGCCGGTCAAGGTCGACGTCCGGGTGGTCGCCTGCACCAACCGCACGCTCGCCGCCGAGGTCGAGGCCGGGCGCTTCCGCGAGGATCTGCTCTACCGGCTCAACGTCTTTCCCCTCGAGATCGCGGCGCTGCGCGAACGCGGCGGCGACATCGCGCCGCTCGCCTTCGGGATGCTGCTGCGCCATGCCTGCCGCGCCGGGATGCCCGGCTGGATCGGGGCGGAGGCGCTCCGTCTTCTCGAAAGCCATACGTGGCCCGGCAATGTGCGCGAACTCGAGAACGTGATCCGCCGCGCAATCTTGCTGGCGGGCGATGCCGATGCAATCGCGCCCGAGCACATCGTCTTCGACCGGCCGGTGCGCGGTCTTCCGAACGCCTCCGGCGAAGGCCGCGGCGTCACCCTCCCGGTCTCGATCCTGTCCGGCGATGCCAAGCTCTCGCAGGTCGCCTTCGCCTCCGAGGCCGAGGCGATCCTCGCCGCGCTCGAACGCCACGGCGGCCGCCGCGCCGCGACCGCGCGCAGCCTCGGCATCTCTGAACGCACCTTGCGCTACCGCTTGGCCTCGATGCGCGAGAGCGGCCTGATCGCCGCGGGAGCGCGGACATGAGCGCGCTCGGCCCGGTGGCGGGCGTCGCCGAGCTCATGGCGCTGCGCGCGCAGGTGATGGAGCGGCAGGGCGCCTTGCGCGAGGTGCGCGCCGCCAGCATGTCGCCTGCCGCCGCCGGCGCGCCGGTCATGCCTGCGGCGGGCTTTGCTGCGACTCTCGACGCGGCGATGCGCCAGGTCAGCGCCGTCCAGCACCGCTCGAGCGATCTCCAGACCGCCTATGAAAGCGGTCAGGTGACCGACATCGCACAGGTGATGATCGCCCGGCAGGAGGCCGGCATTGCCTTCGAGGCCGCGCTCCAGACCCGCAACAAGCTCCTGTCAGCCTATCAGGACATCATGCGGATGGGGGGCTGATAGATGGCCGAGGCCGCCCCGTCCCTGCCCGTGCCTGCCGGAGGAGCAGGCCCGGTTCCCCTTGATACCGCGCGCCCCGGCTGGGCCGATCGCCTG
>MEDW01000037.1 GCA_001724215.1 Erythrobacter sp. SCN 62-14
TGGCAAATTCGAATACCTCAACCCGAGCAACCGGCGAAGGCACCTCGACCCGCATCAACGTGCCAACGATGGTGTGCGGCAGATTGCGCCCATCCCCCATGCGCACCGCGCTGATGGTGTAGCCATAGTCATTATCGGCCATCACCTGCTGGCGGCGCAGTTCCTCCATCGAAAGCCGCGTGGGCGTGTCGCTCGACCCCAAACTGACTTTGGGCCCGCGCCTGCCAGCGCCGCCAAAGACATCGGTCAATTCCGCCATCGAATCGCGGCGGAAAATGTTTTGATCCAATTGCAGCCACAGCCACGGCAGGCTGTCGGGCGAATTGTTGGTATAGCGGATGGTGGCGCGGCCTGACAGGCGACGGCGCGGTTCATCCAATTCAGTCTCGATGCGGTAATCGACCTGCTGCTGCCAATATTCGTGCCCCGGCGCGCCGCTCGCATTGCGATAGGTGTTGGGCGTGGGCAGCACCTCGTCCAATTGGCGGAATTTGTCTTCGAAACTGCCCTTGGTTTGCTGCACCCCTTGCGCGTGGAGCGGCGCGTGGACAGGGGCCATCAACAGCAAGGCGAACAGACCAATCAACCAGCGCAAATTCATCGCTCCCCAAACAATCCGGCGCATTGCGCGCGCGGGCCAGAATTTCGCCATGAACATGGTCGATGGGCCCGTCAACCGGGCGTTTTACCCCTTTTATCAAGCAAACGCGCCGGGCTGCCTTGGGGCAACCCGGCGCGCAGCGTTCAAAAAAGGCGCTGATTACCGCAGATCAAAGCGATCGAGCATCATCACCTTGTCCCATGCCTTGGCAAAATCGGCAGCGAATTTCTCCGCACCGCCCTTGACTGCATAGGTTTCGGCAACCGCCCGCAGTTCCGAGTTCGAACCGAACACCAGATCAACCTCGGTCGCGGTCCACTTGAGCGCGCCGGTTGCCCGGTCGCGGCCTTCGAAAATGCCCTTGGCCTCGGCTGGCTTCCATTCATTGCCCATGTCGAGCAGGTTCACGAAGAAGTCGTTGGTGAGTGTGCCGGGACGATCCGTGAACACGCCATGCTTCGCCCCGCCGGTGTTGGCATCGAGCATCCGCATACCCGCCACCAGCACCGCCATTTCGGGCACGGTCAGTGTCAGGGTATCGGCCTGATCGATCAGCATTTCCACCGGCGAACGGCGCGCCCGTTCGCTGTAGAAATTGCGGAAGCCATCGGCGGCCGGACGCAGCAATTCAAAGCTTTCTGCATCCGTGTGGGCATCGGTTGCATCAACCCGGCCCGGCGTGAAGGGCACAGTCAGGCTGTGGCCTGCAGCCTTGGCCGCGTTTTCAATGCCAACCACGCCGCCGAGCACGACCAGATCGGCCACCGACACCTTGCGATTGCCCGAACGCGCGTTGAAGCTTGCCTGCACTTGCTCCAGCGCCGGGATGACGCGGGCGAGCACTTCAGGATCATTCACGCCCCAATCCTTTTGCGGGGCAAGCCGGATTCGCGCACCATTGGCACCGCCGCGCTTGTCGGTGTTGCGGAAGGTGACGGCCGAGGCCCATGCCGTGCGCACGAGGTCGGAGTTCGACAGGCCCGTGGCAGCAATCGCCTGCTTCAAGGCACTCACATCAGCCGCCGTGATCGCGGCATAATCAGCGCGTGGCAGCGGGTCTTGCCAGATCAGGTCTTCAGCCGGAACCTCTGCACCGACATAGCGCGCCTTGGGCCCCATATCGCGGTGCGTCAGCTTGAACCATGCGCGGGCAAAAGCCTCGTCCATCAGTTCCGGGTTCTTCACCCAGCGCTGGGTAATTTCGCCATAGGCCGGATCATAACGCATCGCCAGATCAGTCGTCAGCATAACAGGCGCGTGGGTCACATCGGGATCATGCGCATCGGGCACGAATTTCACGTCTGCTGCGTTCACCGGCTCCCACTGCTTGGCGCCTGCCGGGCTGGTGGTGAGCTTCCATTCGAAGGCATAAAGGTTGTCGAGGTAATTGCTGCTCCAAGTGACAGGCGTTGCCGTCCACGCGCCTTCAAGCCCGCTGGTGGTGGCGTCCTTGCCAACGCCCGTGCCGCAGGAGTTTTTCCAGCCAAAGCCTTGCGCCTCAACGCCTTCAGCTGCCGGTTCGGGGCCGACGCAATCGGCTGCCTTGTGCGCGCCGTGCATCTTGCCGATGGTGTGACCACCCACCACCAAAGCGGCGGTTTCTTCGTCATTCATGCCCATCCGGCCAAAAGTGGTGCGGATCTGCTGGGCCGAGGCGAGGATGTCCGGGTTGCCTTCGGGCCCTTCGGGATTGACATAGATCAGGCCCATCTCGGTCGCGCCGAGCGGATTGTCGAGGTTTTCACCTTCGGCGTTGCGCTCAGAGGTCAGGAACTTGGTTTCCGGGCCCCAATAGACCAGCTCCGGCTCCCATGCATCGACCCGACCCCCTGCAAAACCATAGGTCTTAAGGCCCGTGTTTTCGAGCGCGACATTGCCCGACAGGATGATGAGATCGGACCACGACAGAGCCGCGCCATATTTCTGCTTCACCGGCCACAGCACGCGGCGGGCCTTGTCGAGATTGCCATTATCGGGCCAGCTGTTCAGCGGTTCAAAGCGGATCTGACCGCCATCCGAACCGCCGCGCCCATCGCCCGAACGATAGGTGCCAGCCGAGTGCCAGGCAAGGCGGATGAAGAGGCCTGCGTAATTGCCATAGTCCGCCGGCCACCAGCTTTGCGAATCCGTCAGAGCTGCGTTGATGTCGGCCTTCACCGCTTTCAGATCGAGCTTGGCAAATTCCTTGGCGTAATCGAAATCGGGGCCGTGCGGATCGGGATTGTAGGCGTGCTTGCGTAAGGGGCTAAGATCGACTTGGTTCGGCCACCAGTCGCGCACTGAACGCGGCGCGGCTTCGCTTTGCGGCACGCCGACGCGGCCCATGCCGGGCTCGTTAAAGCCCGGAGGCGTCGCGTGGGCAGGCATGGCGAGCGCTGCACAGCAGGTGGCGAGCAGGATGCTCTTGAGACTTTTGGTCATGGGGTATTTCCTCTGGCTTGTTTCAAAGGGGTGAAACGAAAAAGCATGGCGCTCTCGCGCCGTGGCGGCTGGCTAGCGAGGGTGCGAGAAAAGCGGAAATTGCTTGTTGCGATAACAGTGATGGAAATTTTCAAACGTTGCAGGCGCTGGCGGCTTGCCGGTTTGGCGATAAGGCGGCAGGACTAGGCCATGCTGGATACAATCGAAATCGTCGAAGTTGCCGCGCGCGATGGCTTGCAGAACGAGCCCGGCGTGGTCGCCACGCCTGACAAGGTGCAGCTGATCGAACGCGTGATCACCGCAGGCGCGCGGCGGGTTGAAGTGGCGAGTTTTGTAAACCCGGCGCGCGTGCCGCAAATGGCTGATGCGGAAAGCGTGATCGCTGCTCTGCCCGATTTGCGCGAGGTTTCCTATATTGGTTTGGCGCTCAACAAGCGCGGTGTGATGCGGGCGCTCGCCACGCGCGATGGCGGCCAGCGCGGGGTGGATGAAGTGGGCTGCGTGATGGCAGCGAGCGATGCTTTCGGGATGCGCAATCAGGGCCAGAGCGCGGATGAAAGCGCCGATGAAGCGCGCGCCATGATCCGCTTTGCCCACGACAACGCGCTGCGTGCAAGCGTGACGATTGCGGTTGCCTTTGGCTGCCCGTTCGAAGGCGCCGTGCCGCAGGCGCGCGTTGTGGAACTGGCCAAGCGGGTGCTGGAGGCTGGCCCTGCCGAGATCGCGCTGGCTGACACCATCGGCGTGGCTGGCCCGCGCGAGGTGGGCGACTTGTTCGCTGCCTTGCGCTCCATCACCCCGCCCGACATTCCCTTGCGCGCCCATTTCCACAACACCCGCGGGACAGGGATTGCCAATGCGTGGGCGGCAATCAGCGCAGGCGTGGGCGTGCTTGATGCAAGCCTTGGCGGGATTGGCGGCTGCCCCTTCGCCCCGCGCGCCACCGGCAATATCGCCACTGAAGAATTGATCTATCTGGCTGAGCGTTCAGGGATTGCTCACGGCTTTGACCTTGAACAGATGATCGCGGCCAATCGCTGGCTGGCGGGCGTCTTGGGGCGCGACTTGCCCTCGCTGGTCGCACGCGCGGCGGAAGGGTGACGGGCGATGGACACCTCCAACCGCGGAGCGCTTAACGGCATCACAGTTGTCGAACTCGGCCAGCTTATTGCCGGGCCTTTTTGCGGGCAATTGCTCGGCGACATGGGCGCGGAAGTTATCAAGGTGGAGCCCCCCGGCACCGGCGATCCGATGCGGCAATGGGGCAATGGGCCGCAGAAAGTCTGGTGGGAAGTCATCGCCCGCAACAAGAAATCGGTAAGCGCCAATCTGCGCACTGCACAAGGACAGGAATTGGCGCGCGGCCTGGCGATGAAGGCCGATATCCTGATCGAAAACTTCAAGCCCGGCACGATGGAGAAATGGGGCTTGGGGCCAGACGCGCTCCACGCGATCAATCCCCGCCTCATCATTGTGCGGATGTCGGGCTATGGCCAACACGGGCCCTACGCCACCCGCGCCGGGTTCGGCGGGATTGGCGAGGCGATGGGCGGCTGGCGCGCGATTGTCGGCGATCCCGACAGGCCGCCTTCGCGCATGGGCATTTCGATCGGAGACACGCTGGCTGCGACCTATGGCTGCATGGGCGCGCTTGCCGCACTCCATGCGCGTGAGGCGACAGGGCGCGGGCAAGTCGTCGACAGCGCGCTGTATGAAGCGGTGTTGCAAGTGATGGAAAGCCTGGTGCCCGAATATGCAATCAGCGGCTTTGTGCGCCAGCGCTCAGGCTCGATCCTCAAAGGGATTGCGCCCAGCAATGTCTATTCCTGCAAGGACGGCGAATATCTGATTGGGGCCAATCAGGATGCTATTTTCAAGCGCCTGTGCACCGCGATGGGGCGGCCAGATTTGGCGCAAGACCCGCGCTACGCCACGCATCTGGCACGCGGGGCAAACCAGCGCGAATTGGATGAATTGATCGAGAGCTGGACCAGCCAGCACACCATGGCCGAGGTCGAAGCGCTGATGGTGGAACACTCCATTCCGGCAGGGCGCATTTACACCGCAGCCGAAATGCTGGAGGATGAGCATTTCACCGCGCGCGAGGCGATTGTCGAGGTCGAGACCGAACGCTTTGGCAAGCTGGCGATGCAGAACGCCTTTCCCAAGCTTTCCGACACCCCAAGCGCCATCCGCTCGCCTGCGCCCTCGCAGGTTGGGCAGCACAATGCGCAAATCTATGGCGAGTGGCTGGGGCTCGATGCCGCAGCGCTTGCCGAACTCAGCGCGCAAGGCATCATCTAAAGGGCTTGATCGCGGCCCGCCATCGGGCAAACTGGCCGCGGAGAAGGAGCACACCACCATGCCACGATTGCGCGAGGTTCCCCGCCACGAAGTCAGCGATCCCTATATCCTGAAGCTTTATGAAACGCTGTTCGGGCCGCGCGATCCGGTGGCAGAGCCCGGCACGGCCACCGGCACGCCGGGCAATTGGTGGACAGTCTTTGCAGCTGTGCCCGATGCCTTTCGCCACACCACCGAAGGCTTTGGCTTTTACCGCTCAAGCCGCCGCGAATTGCCCGCCACCTTGCGCGAACTTGGCCAATTGCGCGCCGGATGGCTGGTGGGATCGCGCTTTGTCTATAGCCAGCATATGAAGGCCGCGCGCTTTGCCGGGCTTACCGACGAACAGGCTGAAAGCGTGCGCCACTGGCCGGTTGCCACCTGTTTCGACGCGGTGCAGCGCGCGGTGCTGGCCTACACCGATGCGCTGGTCTTGCAGCATGGCCGGATGGATGAGGCGCTGTTTGATGAGCTGAAAAAGCATCTCAGCGAAGTGCAGATCATCGAGCTTACATATGTGACCTGCACCTATATGATGCACGGCGTGATGGCCCGCGCGCTCCGGCTCGAATATGACGACGTGCCCGACCCCATCACCGAAGTGCCCGCGCCCGATGGGGCCACGGCTGATGTGATGGGTATGGTTGATAACCGGCCCAGAAAGGAGCCTCGCTGATGCCCTATCACCACCTTGCGCTTGCCGCGAAAGACATGGCCGCGATCCACCATTTCTACGAGGCGATCATGGGTTTCGAACTCGTCAAGGTCGAGATCGCCCCTGTCATGGGTGGCGGCTGGGGCAAGCATTTCTTCTACCGCATGGACGGAGATGACAGCCGCTTTATCGCCTTTTGGGAACTGCACGATGTGCCGGGACAGGACGCGCACCAGCATGATCTCAACAAGGCTGCTGGCACGCCGCAGGGAACCAATCACTATTCCTTCGCCGTCGCCAGCAGCGAGGAACTGGATGCCAAGCGCGCCCATTGGCAGGCCCACGGCCTCGATGTGCTGGAGATCGACCACAATTGGTGCCATTCGATCTACACCCGCGATCCCAACGGCAATATGGTGGAATATTGCCTCACCACCGGCACATTTACGCCCGAAGATCGCGAGCGCGCTCTTGCTGCCCTGGAAGAGACCACCATGCACCCCTCGCCCCCGCCTGCCAGCGTTAAACATTGGGCGCGCGAGGGAGCGTAAGGTCGGTGCGGCAGGGGGACAAGGTAACGTTTTTTAACCATTTTTGCGCTATCGACTGAGGCTCGATAAAAGCTGGCTTTCTCGCCTGCCTGCCGCAAGGATGCCCGATGGCGCTTGGTTTTCTCAAATCTACCCGCAGTGAAAGCACTGCGGCTGCAGCGCCTCCAGCAGTTCCGGGTAAGAACAATGCGCGGGTGCTGGAGGAAGTCGAAGATCTTGGCATCGGGATTTTCTGGGCCACCAATGCCGAAGGGGTGGTGACTTTCCTTTCGCAGGCCGCCGCACGCGAATTTGCCGCTGCCGGGGTTGCAGTGGAGGGCAAAGCATTGACCGCCCTGTTTCGCGATGCCGAAATGCTTCCGGGCAGCGGATCGCAGCGCGCGTTGGCCTTCAAATGCAAGACCCACGCGCGCATTGATGATCACATCGTCGAATTCACTGTGCCGCGCGCAGGCGGCGGTGAGCCCTCCACCCGGTTCTGGCGGATCAACGGACGCGCGCTGATGGGCGCTGATGGCGATTTTCTGGGTTATCGCGGCAACGCCATCGATATCACCGCGCAATATGCCCACGAAGTGCGGGTCGCGCGGGCCTCACAGGTTGATGAACTCACCGGCCTAGCCAATCGCCGCAAGCTGACCGAACGCCTTACTGCAACACTCACCGCTTTCCGGCAGGCACGACGCAGCTGCGCGCTGATGATGCTCGATCTCGATCGCTTCAAGCAGGTCAACGACACGATGGGTCACCACGCAGGCGATGACTTGCTGCAACAGGTTGCCAAACGGCTGACCACGATTTTTGCTGATCGCGGCGAGATCGGACGGCTGGGAGGTGATGAATTCCAGATCCTGCTGCCCGATATCGATGATCGCGGCACCTTGGGCGAATTGGCGAACCGCATCGTGCAATCGCTGTCACAGCCCTACCAGATCAATGGCCAGCGCGCGATCATTGGCACATCGGTGGGAATTGCGATTGCGCCTTATGACGGGGTTGATGCTGAAGAACTCACGCGGGCAGCGGATATGGCGCTGTATGCGGCAAAGGAGACGCGCGGCACCTTCAGGTTTTTCACCAGCGATCTCAGCGCAGCGGCCAATCGCGCTGCCGAACTGGCGGGCGATATGCGCGATGCCATCGAGAGCGGTGCGCTTGGCGTTTCCTATCAACCACTGGTTGATCCGGCGAACCACAAGGTGCGGTGTTTCGAGGCGTTGCTGCGCTGGGAACATCCGGTGCACGGTGACATCTCACCGAGCATTTTCGTCCCGATTGCCGAGGAAAATGACCTGATTGGCAAGCTGGGCGACAGAGCGCTTAGGCAGGCCTGCACCGATGCTGTGCAATGGCCCGGCACTGTGCGGATTGCAGTCAATGTTTCGGCCAAGCAATTCTTGAAGCCCGGCTTTTCCCGTCAAGTCGCCGCCGCGCTCGAAGCCTCAGGCCTTGCCCCTGCCCGGCTGGAGCTGGAAATCACCGAAAGCGTGTTTGTCGGCGACCTGGAAGGCGTTGATGCGGTGTTCCGCGAATTGCGCAAGCTGGGCGTGCGGCTGGTGCTGGATGATTTCGGCACGGGCTATTCCTCGCTTGGCTATCTGCGACACGGCCATTTCGACAAGATCAAGATCGATCAGAGCTTTGTGCGCGGCTGCACCGAAAGCGGCGACACCAATCCTGCTATCATCACCGCGATTATCGCGCTGGCCAAAGCGCTCGGCATGGAAACCGTTGCCGAAGGGGTCGAGGCCATGGACGAGCTGGCGCTGGTGCGTGACCGCGGTGCCGATCTGGTGCAGGGCTATATCTTCTCCGCCGCCATGGCGCAAAGCGAGGTGCTGGCCGGCTTTGCAGGGGGCGAGATGCATTGCGAGCCGTCCGGGCCGCCGCGCCACCGTTCCGAACGCATCAGCATTTTGCGCAAGGTCGGTCTGATCCACGAAGATCACTATTACGACGTGATCTTGCGCAATATGTCCAAAACCGGCGCACGGATTGTGGGCCTTGCCGGAGTTCCCAAAGGGACCGAAGTGGTGCTTGATCTGGGCAATGGGCAATTGGTGGTGAGCAAGGTCGTGAACACCAGCGAAAACAGTCAGGGCCTCCAGTTTGAAACCCCGCTGATTGCCGATGGCAACGGCGGGTTCATGACGCGCCACCGCATTTCACCCTATGCGCGGGCCGAAGCGGGCATTCCGCTCGCAGCGCTGGGTGCAGGGGCTTTCCCGCTTGCCAAATGGCGCGAGACGCAGCGCAGCGTGCCCAAATTCGTGCAGCTCGAACTGGGCAGCTAACGCTGGCGCAGTTCAACCTCGGCCTTCACCGGCAGAATATCGAGCATCAGGCTCCCTGCCCCGATCATGGCGCTGCGATAGAAGCGCAAGGCTAGGCCCTCGCGCCCCGCTGCCATCAGGCAGGTCGTCTCCTCCCCTTCGCCCAGTTGGCCCGCAAGCTGTGCAATCCATTGCGATTCGCTTGGCGCAAGGCCCGCGCCGCTGGGGGCAGCGATGCAGGCAGGCAGGGCCGCCTCGCTATCAGGGCGCACCGGCGCGCGCGCTGTGGGCTCTGACAGATTGATCGTCTCGCCCCCTGTAAAGCTGGCAATCCTCGCGCGCCGCACATCGAGCGGCGGTTCGCGGAAAAAATCCGCGCCGCGCGCATCGATCACGGTCACCCGCCCGCGCCCTACGGCGCGGGCGCCCAGCTGATCGGGAGCGACCACCAGCGCGGTGTCTTCGTCAATGCCAAAACCAATCGGATCATAGCCATCGGTCTGGGCCAGCGCTGCCACCAGCCGGATCAACCGCGCGCGCTCTCCGAAATGCTGATCGACAAGGCCTTGTTTCAGCAACCCCAGCCCGCGCCCCATCACCAGCGGCTCGCGCGCCTCGCTCTGCCCGGGCAATAGGCTGAATGGATCGCCCTGCACAATCATCCGATTGGTCATGATCGCAGCGCCCGCGCTTGTCCCGCCGATCACCGCGCCTGCCGCAAAGCGCTGGCGGATGATTTCGAGCATCGCGGTTGGCTCCTCCCCGCCGCGCGTCAGGCCAGCCATAATCCGCGCCTGATCGCCGCCTGTGAACCAGATGCCGCCCACCCCTGCCAGCTTCATGATCTCACCCGGCGCTTCGCCATTGGCAGCCCAGGCGCTTTCATCCTCGCTGCTCGCGGGATCATCCACGCTGGCCAGCCGGATGATGCGAATGCGCTCTGCCGCCACCCCGCGCCGTTCCAGCTGCGCGGCAAAAGTCGCTGCCGAGCGCGCCGGTTCAGCAGAAGCCGCAGGGATGATCGCAATCGGCGCATCGGGCGACGGCAAGGCGTCGAGGAAAGCAGCAAATACCGCTTCATTGTCATCCGATAAGCCGCCGCCGACGATCACCAATTGGCCTTGGGCAAAAGCGGGAAAGACCGCCGCGCACACCGCAGCCAGCCACATCATCAAATAGCGCATGAAAGCCCCCGTTTCGCCGTCAGACTGGCCGCGCGGGGGAAAGGACGCAAGCGGTTAGATGATGCTGCCTGCGGTAAAGCCCAATGCAATCGTCAGCGCCCCCAACCCTGCCGAGAGCTGCCAGCGAAGGCGCAGGAAATCAGGCGCAGCAAAGCCCAGCGCCCGATCAACCAGCGGCGACAGCGCGATCAGCGTGCCGAGATACATCAGCGCAGGACCCGGCCATTCCCACCCAAAACTCCACGGCATGAACAGCGCCACCGCAATCAGGCTCGGCATGACCGCGATTGCGTAGGCCCCGGTGGTCGCGCGGCCAGACTGCACTGCCTGTCCCCACCACACACCGCCCAGAAAGCTGAAAATCGCCGCAGCATAGGCAAAGCCGCCTGCCAGCGCCGAATAGCGCCATTCATGCCCGATCAGCACCAGCCCAAGGCAAAGGATTTGCGGCAGCAGCCCGGCATAGCCCAAAGCGCGGGCAGCCCCTGACAAGCTGGGCGTCGAAAGCGTCGTTTTTGCGTCCATGGTGGCTCAAAAGCTTGCACGCCTGCCCGGTTCCCGCAAAAGGCAGAGGCTCTATGAGAGATGAGGGGAATGATGGACTTGTTTGATCTGACAGGCCGCACGTGCGTTATCACCGGCGGCAATGGCGGGCTTGGCCTCGCGATGGGACGCGGGCTGGCCAAGGCAGGCGCGAATATCGCCATCCTTGCGCGCAATGCTGAGAAAAACGCCGCCGCGCGCGCTGAACTGGTCGTTTTGGGCGCAGGCGAAGTGGTGGCGCTCACCTGCGACATCGCAGACGAGGCCGAAATTGAGACAGCGGTAGCAGGCGTGCTCAGCGAGTTGGGCCGCATTGATGTGTGTTTTGCCAATGCCGGAATTTCGGGCGCGGGCACGGCCATTCCCGACATCACGGCGCAAGGCTGGGATCACACGATGGCGGTGAACACCCGCGGCGCGGCGCTGGTTTACAAACACGTCACCCGCCACATGATCGCACGCGCCGGGGAAGGCGATGCAGGCGGCAAGCTGATCGCGACATCATCGGGCCAATCGATCATGGGGGTTAATCGTTCATCCGATTACGCCGCCTCGAAAGCCGCGATGAACGGCCTCACCCGCGCCGCCGCCTTTGAACTGGCGCGCTATCAGATCACCGCCAATGCGCTGCTTTTCGGCTTTTACGAAACCGACATCACCGCCAAGGCTGATCCGAAATTTGCCGATTGGATGAGCCGCCGCATCCCCTTGCGCCGCCCCGGCGATCACGCCGGGCTTGAAGGGCTCGCGGTGTTCTTCGCCTCGCCCCATTCCGATTACATCACCGGGCAATGCTTACCCGTGGATGGCGGGCTTTGCATCAGCTAAGGCAGGGAACAGGGCGCGCGCGCAGCCGTTTGCGTGTGTGAACCTCTCCCAAGGATTGCCGCATAGTGCCTGACGATAACCTCTCTGATTTTGGCCCCGATTTCGACAAGTCTCTTGATGATCGCAACCGCCAGCGCGCCGTGCCTGCCGGGCGCGTGGCTCGGCTTGGCACGTTCGGGAGGCTGGTGGGCGGCGTGGCCAGCGGCATGGTGGCCGAAGGGGCGCGCAGGCTGGCGAGCGGTGACAGCATCAATGCGCGCGATCTCATCCTCACCCCCGGCAATGTCCAGCGCCTGACCGATCGTCTGTCGCACCTGCGCGGAGCGGCGATGAAGATGGGGCAGATGATAAGCCTTGATGCAGGCGATTTCCTGCCCGATGAGCTTTCCAAAATCCTTGCGACCTTGCGCGATCAGGCCAATTTCATGCCGACCAAGCAATTGGATCAAGTGCTTAGAGCGGAATGGGGCGCAGATTGGCGCAAGCAATTTCGCTGGTTCAACCCGCGCCCGATAGCCGCGGCCAGCATCGGGCAGGTGCACAAGGCATTGACCCGTGACGGGCAGGAATTGGCGATCAAGGTGCAATATCCCGGCGTTGCCAAATCGATCGATTCCGACGTTGATAATGTGGTGACGCTGCTCAAAATCGCAGGCTTTGCCCCGCCTGAACTTGAAATGGAAAAGCTGATGGCAGCGGCTAAGAAGCAGCTCCACGAAGAAGCGGATTACCAGCGCGAAGGCGCGCAAATGCAGCTTTACCGCGAACAATTGGCCGATGTGCCGGGCTTTGTCGTGCCACGCCTGCATGAAGGCCTGACGCGCGGTTCAATCCTTGCGATGAGCTTTGAAGAAGGCGTCGGGATCGAGGAATTGGGCCATGAACCGCCCGAACGCCGCGATGAAGTCTTTGCCCGCCTCATCCGCCTCGTCGCGCGTGAATTGTTCGATTTCGGCGTAATGCAGACCGATCCCAATTTCGCCAATTTCCGCTATCGCCGCGAGACGGGCGAGATTGTGCTCTTGGATTTCGGCGCGTGCCGTCCGGTCGATCCGGTTGTGGCCAATGGCTATCGCGGGATGCTCGAAGCGGGGCTCAAAGGCAATGCCGAAGAAGTCCTCGCCGCCACCATCGAGGCAGGCTTCATGATGCCCATCGTGGCGGAAAAGCACCCTGAGCGGGTCAATCGCATGATCGATATCGTCATCAACGAAATGCGCGAGGATGCGCCGTTTGATTTTGGCGACCGCGCCTTTATCCCGCTCCTTCGCGATGAAGGCATGGCGATTGCGCAGGACAAGGACACTTGGGCCTTTCCGCCGATTGAAACCCTGTTCGTGCAGCGCAAGGTTTCCGGCACAGCCCTGCTTGGCGCGCGATTGAAGGCCAAGGTCAACATCCGCCGCATCACCGAGGAAGTGCTCGCCAGCACTTCCCCGATGCCTGCGCGCGCGGCCTAGCAGCGATCAGCCCTGCTGGCTGGCAATCCAGCCATCAATATGCGCGTCGAGCAGATCGAGCGGCACGGCCCCATTTTCCAGCACTGCGTCGTGAAAAGCGCGCAGATCAAACCGCGTACCCAGCGCCTGCTCAGCGCGGGTGCGCAGTTCGCGGATTTTGAGCTCGCCAATCTTGTAGGCGAGCGCTTGTCCCGGCGTGGTGATATAGCGATTGACCTCAGCATCGATATTGGCAGGCGAGAGCGCGGTCGTCTTCAGCATGAAATCAACCGCCTCTTGCTTTGACCAGCCCTTGGCGTGGATGCCGGTGTCCACCACCAGCCGCGCCGCGCGCCACATCTCGTAGGAAAGCCGCCCCATATCCTTGGCGGGCGTATCATAAAGCCCCATCTCAATCCCGAGCCGTTCGGAATAGAGCCCCCAGCCTTCGACAAAGGCGGTGAAGAACGTGCCATTGGCGCGCAAGGGGTGGATATCCAATTCCTGTTGCAGCGCGATCTGCTGGTGGTGTCCGGGCACGGCCTCATGCACGCCCAATGCCGGCAATTCCCACAAGGGGCGCTGATCAAGCTCGGTGGTGTTGACCCGGTAAATCCCCGGCTGGCCCGCCGCCAGCGAGCCCGGTTCATAATAGGCGGTGGTGTTGCCCGGAGCGCTCGCCGCAGGAATGGGGAGCACCGTGTAGGGCTGGCGCGGCAAGCGGCCAAACAGGCGCGGCATCCAGCCATCAATCTGCTTGGCCAAAGCGGCGGCGTAGGCGAGATAGGCATCCGCATCGGTCAGATAATATTGCGGGTCGCTGCGCAGATGGGCGATGAATTCCTCGCGGCTGGCAAAGCCCGCGCTGCCCGCCACCGCTTCCATTTCCGCCGTAATGCGCGCGACCTCCGACAGGCCAAGCTGATGGATTTCATCGGGCGTCATGTCGGTGGTGGTGTAACGGCGCGCAAGATGCGCGTAATACTCCGCCCCGCCCGGTGTTTGCGACACGCCCGGCAGGCCAGCACGGCAGGCGGGCAGGTATTCGTCTGTCAGAAAGCGCGCCACTTCCCCATAGGAAGGCGCCACAACCTGATCGAGCGCCGTCATCGCGCGCGCTGTCAGCGCCTCCCACTCAGCCTCAGGGATGGTGTCGGGCCGGCGGGCAAAGGGCCGCGCAAAAACGCTGGCGCGCGCATCATCCCCGATGATCGCAGCGGCCCGCTGATCGAGCCCGCGCATCGGTTCGCACGGCTGGGCAAGAGCGCGGCTCAACCCTTCGCGCGCGCGCGCCAGACTGTCGGCATTAATTTGCCCGAAAGCTTCGAGCCTGCCGACATAGCTTTCATAATCAGCGAGCGTGAACAGCGGCGAGCGTTCGGGCAGGCTGGCAAAATACAGAAACCAGCCGCCGCGATTGGTGAAGAGCACAAAACGATCATGCGCATGGGCAGACGCGGCCAGCCTATCGGCAAGGCTGCGCTGCACAATCGCGCGATCCACCGCCAGATCATCGGGCAAAGCAGCCGCATCAATCGCCTCAAGCCGCGCAAGGAAGCGCTGTGCCGCTGCGATCCGGCGATCATAGGCCGCAAGCGAGGCATCCCCCAGCGCACCATCGCCGCGCCTGTCGCCAAGGCTGGTGGCCAGCAGCGGCTCATCATCGAGCGTCGCTTGCCAGATTTCCTCGCGCAGCGCGGTGTAATCTTCGGCTGGCCCTGCCCAGGCCGGTGCGCAAAGCGTTAACACACTCGCCAAACCAATAGTTAACGCCCGCATAATTACTTCCTCTTAATCAGATACTTCCATTGGACAAATCAACTAAGTGACGTTACGTAAGCCCGTATGCATGGACGGCTTGACCACTCTACGGCAGTCTTGTTTGTCTGCCTTGGCAATATCTGCCGCTCGCCGATGGCAGAAGGCGCGTTTCGTGAGGCGGCCACGCGTCACGGGCTTGACTGTTTTGTCGATTCGGCGGGCACCGCAGCTTATCACACAGGCAACACCCCCGATCCGCGTGCAATTGCGGTTGCGCGCGGGCACGGGGTAGCCATTGAAGGCCAGTTGGCGCGCCAGATCGAGCTTCAGGATTTCTATCGCTTCTCGCATATCATCGCCATGGATAGGGCCAACCTTGAAGGGATCAAGGCACGCCGCCCGCGCGATGCGACAGCCGAAATCACTCTGCTGCTCGATTGGCTCGACGGGTATCAGGGCCAAGCCGTGCCCGATCCCTATTACGGCGATGATGCGGGTTTCCTTCATGTATGGGAGTTGATCGCACGGGCAACCGATGCCGTGGCCGGCCGTATCGCCCATCTTGTCAGCCGTGCCCAAACACCGTTTGACTACCCACCGCGCAGCAGCTGAACGCCCCAGTCGCGCTCGAACAGATAAAGCAGCACCCGCGCCGCCTCGCCGCGCGCACTGGTGAGGCCGCCGTCGCGCTCCATCAACAGGCGTGCATCGCTATGGGCGACGGGCAGCAGGCGCTGCACCTGATCGAGGCTGGCGAGCCGGAACGCCGCATCGCCCGACTGCCGCGTGCCGAGCAATTCGCCGCCGCCGCGCAATTCCAAGTCTTCCTCGGCAATGCGAAACCCGTCCTGCGTTGCGCGCATCAGCGCCAGCCGCGCGCGTGCGGTTTCGGATAGCTGGCCCCCGCGCAGCAGCAAGCAGGTCGATTTCTCGGCCCCGCGCCCCACGCGTCCGCGCAATTGGTGGAGTTGCGCCAAGCCAAAGCGTTCGGCCTGTTCGATCACCATCAGCGTGGCCGCGGGCACATCGACACCGACCTCGATCACAGTGGTTGCCACCAGCAACTTCGCCGCGCCGCTGGCAAAGCGCTCCATGGCTGCGTCTTTGGCCTCAGGCCGCAGTTGGCCGTGGACGAGCACGACGGCATCTCCCAGTCGCTCTTTCAGCGCCGCATAGCGCGCCTCGGCCGCGGCAATGTCGGCCATATCAGGCACGCCGTCCAACTCGCGAACCATCGGGCAGACCCAATAGGCCTGTTGCCCGCCCGCAAGATGGCGCTCCACGCCCGCCACCACATCCTCGATCCGCTCCATCGCCACCACGCGCGTATCAATCGCTTGCCTGCCGGGGGGAAGCTCATCGAGGCGGCTCACGTCCATCTCGCCATATTGCGCCAGCGTGAGCGAGCGCGGGATCGGGGTGGCTGTCATCGCCAGCGTATGCGGCGCGCGGCGGCCCTTGGCGGCAAGCGCAAGGCGCTGCGCCACGCCAAAGCGGTGCTGTTCATCAATCACCACAAGGCCGAGATCGCGATACTGGACGGCCTCCTGAAAGATCGCGTGCGTGCCGACCACCAGCTGGATCGAACCATCCAGCAATCCCATCAGGATGGATTCGCGCGCGCGTCCCTTGTCGCGGCCTGTAAACAGCGCGATTTCCACCCCGGTGGGCGCGGCCATTTTGCGCAAGGTTTCAAAATGCTGGCGGGCGAGCAGTTCGGTGGGCGCCAGCAAGGCGGCCTGCTTGCCCGCTTCGGCCGCAATCAGCATGGCATTGAGCGCAACCACGGTTTTGCCCGCCCCCACATCGCCTTGCAGCAGGCGCAGCATCGGAGCATCCTGCGCCATGTCGCCTTCAATCTCGGCGATCGAACGCGCCTGCGCACCGGTCAGCGCGAAAGGCAGGGCGAGCTTGGCGCGCAAGGCCCCATCGCCCACCAAAGCCTGCCCCTTACGGCGGCGGCCTTCCGCTTTCACCAGCAGCAGCGCGAGGGAATTGGCCAGCAATTCATCATAGGCCAGCCGCTCGCGCGCCTCGGGGTGTTCGCGGCTATGAGCCAGATGGATCGCATCGCGCCAAATGGGCCAACCCTTTTGCGCAAGCTGCCCCGGTTCAATCCATTCGGGCAATTCGGGAAGCCGCGCCAAGGCCTGCGCCACCAGCCCCGTCATCCTCGGCTGGGTAAGGCCATCGGACAGGCGATAGACCGGCTCATTGAGCCGCTCCAGATGGGCCGCGCCAGCCTCCTCGATATGATCGGGATGCACCATCTGGAGCATATCGCCATAGCGATCGAGCCGCCCCGCCACCCAGCGCGTCTCGCCTACAGGCAGCAGCTTTTTCGCGGTATAGGCGGCCTTGCCGAACCATGTGAGCGCGCAGATATTGCCTTTCGCATCCTGCGCCAAAACCCGGTAAGGCCCGCGCCCGCCCATCCGGGGCGCGCGGTGTTCAACAGGCGTCAGCGCGATAATCACCTGTTCACCTTCATTGCCCTCGTCGAGATCGACAAGCGCGCGGCGGCTGACAAAGCGTTCGGGCAGGTGATAGGCGAGATCGCGCACGCGGGTCAGCCCCAGCCGTTCGAGCGGCTTGGCCAGTTTCGGCCCCACGCCATCAAGGCCACTTGTCTCGGCAAACAGCGGGTTGAGAATATCCGGGCGCATCGCCCACTCGCTACCACCGCTTCGCCCCTATTGCGAGTTGAAGCGGCGACAAGCTGTGGCTAGGTGGGAGGGATGACTGACATCACCTTTCAACAACGTCTCGCCCGCGCCAAATTCCGCGCCTGGCATCGCGGCACGCGTGAGGCCGATTACATGATCGGCGGCTTTTTTGATCGCTATGCCAGCGAATGGGGCGAAGCGCAGCTTACATGGTTTGAAGCCCTGCTCGATGAAGATGATGTCGATGTGATGGCATGGGCGCTCGGCAGCCAGCCGCCGCCCGATCATCTCGCAGGCGAGCTTCTTACTGCTATGCAAAGGCTCGATTACGTCGATATTCCGCGCTAGGCGGCCCCTGCGCGGGAACCCTTCGCCGCTGCGCTGTTTGACAGGACACCGATGCCCGATCTCGCCCGCATTCTGGCGGCCAAAGCGCCGCTCACCTTGTCCTCGCTGCCGCGCGGCAGTGTGCCCTTGGTGCTGGCTGATCTGGCGCGCGCAGCGAAAACCCGCGCCGTTTTCATCGCGCCCGATGATGCCGCGATGCGCACCGCCGCCGAGGCCGCGCGCTTCTTTGCGCCCGAGGTCGAGGTGGTGGAATTCCCGGCGTGGGACTGCCTGCCCTATGACCGCGCGAGCCCCGCGCTCTCGATCAGCGCGCAGCGCCTCGCCGCGCTCCACCGATTGCAACGCCCCGGCGCGGCCAAGCAATTGCTCGTCACCACTGCCAATGCCGTCCTGCAACGCGTGCTTACCCCTTTTCGCGTGCGCGAATCGGTGCGCGAATTTCGCGTCGGCACGCAGATCGGGCACGATAGCCTTGCAGCCCTGCTCACCCGGCAAGGCTATTCCCGCACCGACACGGTGATCGATCACGGCGAATTTGCGGTGAGGGGCTCGATTGTCGATATCTTCCCTTCCAGCCTCGAGGCAGGCCTCAGGCTCGATTTCTTCGGGGATGAACTCGAATCCTTGCGCCTGTTCGATCCCGCCACCCAGCGCACGGTGGAACGGCTCGATTCCCACCTCCTGCTCCCCGCATCCGAAGCGCTGGTGGATGATGCCAGCATCAAGCGGTTCCGCACTCGCTACCGCGAATTGTTCGGCGCGGCGGCTACGCAAGATCCGCTTTATGAGGCGGTGAGCGAGGGGCGCAGGCTGGCGGGCATGGAACATTGGCTGCCGCTGTTCGAGGACAAGCTCGCCACCCTGTTCGATCACCTTTCCGCAGATGACGTGGTGGTGGTTGATGCAGGCGCGCTTGGCGCAGCGGATGAGCGGCTCTCCGACATCACCGATTATCACGCCCAGCGCCAACGCATCGCGGGCGAAAAGGCGGGCAGCTACCGGCCCTTGGCGGCTGATGCGCTGTACCTCACGCGCGCAGAATTCGACGCCGCGCTGGCCAGCGCGCCTGCCCACCGGGCCAGCCCCTTCGCCGCTGAACCGGGCGCAGGCATGGTGGATTTCGGCTTCACCTCCGCGCGCGACTTCGCGCCTGAGCGGGGGCGTTCAGAAAATATCTACGAAGCAGCCGCCAAACACTTCGCGTCATTGGCAAAATCGGGCCGCCGCGCGCTGATGGCTGCCTATTCACAAGGCAGCGCCAAACGGCTCGCCTCGATCCTTGAAGAAGCCGGTTGCCCCAGCGCGCTGGCGGGTTCATGGCAGGAAGCATTGGGCCTTTCTGCCAAGGGGCGGCTGGCGCTGATGGTGCTCCCGCTTGAGCATGGCTTTGCCAATGCGGACATGGAACTCCTCACCGAAGCCGATGTGCTGGGTGACCGGCTGGTGCGCCGCAAGAAGAAACGCAAGGATTCCCATGCTTTCCTTGCCGAACTTCAGGCGCTGTCTCGCGGCGATCTGGTGGTGCATGTCGAACACGGAATCGGGCGCTATCTGGGGCTTGAACCGATTGCAGTGGGCAAAAGCCAGCACGATTGCGTGGCGCTCGAATATGCCGGCGGCGACAAGCTGTTCATTCCGGTTGAAAACCTTGATGTGCTCACCCGCTATGGCTCCTCCGAACAGGCTGTGGCGCTGGATAAGCTCGGCGGCGAGGCATGGCAACGCCGCCGCGCCAAGCTGAAAGAGCGTATCACCGCGATTGCGGGCGAATTGATGCAGGTCGCCGCCGCCCGCGCGCTGCGTAAAGCGCCAGCCCTCCCCGCAGACCCGGCCAGCTTCACCCAGTTCACCGATCGCTTCCCCTGGGCCGAGACCGAAGATCAGGAGCGCGCCATTGCCGATGTGCTCGGCGATCTGGAAAGTGGCCGCCCGATGGACCGGCTGGTGTGCGGCGACGTTGGGTTCGGCAAGACCGAGGTCGCTCTGCGCGCCGCCTTTGTGGCCGCGATGGCGGGACAACAGGTGGCGGTTGTAGCTCCCACCACGCTCCTTGCGCGGCAGCATTATCAGAACTTTGCGAGCCGTTTTGAAGGTTTCCCCTTAAAAGTCGGCCGCCTCTCGCGCCTCGTCAGCGCCAAGGAAGCCGCCGAAACCCGCGAGGGGTTGGAAAGCGGGCAAGTTGATCTGGTGGTCGGCACGCACGCGATCCTTTCGAAATCGACAAAATTCAAGAATTTGGGCCTCGTTATTGTCGATGAGGAACAGCGTTTCGGCGTCACTCACAAGGAGAAGCTGAAACAGCTTCGCGCCGATGTGCATGTGCTCACCCTCACCGCCACACCCATCCCGCGCACGCTGCAAATGGCCATGTCGGGCCTGCGCGAGCTTTCCACCATCCAGACGCCGCCGGTCGATCGTCTCGCGGTGCGCACCTATGTGATGGAGTGGGACGATATGGTGATGCGCGAGGCGCTCTTGCGCGAACATCACCGCGGCGGGCAGAGCTTTATCGTCGTCCCGCGCATTTCCGACATGGCACAGATCGAGGATTGGCTGCGCGAACATACGCCTGAAATCAAGGCGGTTTCTGCCCACGGCCAGATGAGCGCGCAGGAAGTGGAGGAGCGCATGGGCGCCTTCTATGATCGCAAGTACGACGTGCTGCTTTCGACCACCATCGTCGAGAGCGGGCTCGATATTCCCAGCGCCAACACCATCATCATCCACCGTGCAGATCGGTTTGGCTTGGCCCAGCTTTATCAGCTGCGCGGACGCGTCGGGCGGGCCAAGTTGCGCGCCTATGCCTACCTGACGCATGAGAAAGACGTAGCTCTCTCAGAAGTCGCCCAGAAGCGATTGAAAGTGCTGGGTGATCTGGACTCGCTGGGCGCAGGCTTTCAGCTGGCGAGCCATGATCTCGACATTCGCGGCGCGGGCAATCTCTTGGGTGATGAACAATCGGGCCACATCCGCGAGGTTGGCTTTGAGCTTTACCAATCGATGCTGGAGGAGGCCATTCTGGCGGCCAAGGCAGGCGAAATGGGGCTTGAGAAAGCGCGCGATAGGGTGACGCCGCAAATCGCGGTCGATGCGCCGATCATGATCCCCGAAGATTACGTCCCTGATCTGGCCGTTCGCATGGCGCTCTATCGCCGTCTCAATCAGGCCGAAGGGCAGCAGGAGATCGAGAGCCTGGCGGCCGAAATGATCGACCGCTTTGGCGATCTGCCGCAGGCGACCAAGAACCTCATCCGTCTTATCGAGATCAAACATCAGGCAATCGCTGCCAATATCGCCAAGATTGATGTGGGCGTGCGCGGCACGCTGGTCGCCTTCCACAAGGATAATTTCCCCGATCCGGCAGGCCTTATCGCCTATGTCGAACGGCTCAATCAAGGCAAGCCCGAGACCGCCAAGCTGCGCCCCGACATGAGACTGGTAATCAACCGGGCATGGGGTGACCCGCAGAGCCGTCTCAACGGATTGTTTCAGCTTACCAAAGGCCTATCTGGTATAGTGAAGAAAGCCTCTAAGCCAAGGCGAGCCGCCTAGTGGATTGATTCTGACGTTGCGCTCCCGGAAGCTCGGCTAGGGTTCGCTCGTTAATCCGCTCTTATAAAACAATTTTCTTGACAGCAGACCCCGC
>MEDW01000038.1 GCA_001724215.1 Erythrobacter sp. SCN 62-14
AATCAGCTCGCCATAATGTTCGCCGGGCGCTTCGACGCCTGACTATATCTGAAAACCGCATGGGACCGTTCAGATACACAGAGTTTCAGACACTCCCCGCCAGAATAGAAATTTGGCAATTTTCATCAGACATCCTAAAAGAAAAATTCCATAAAAAGGGAGTCAATTTACAATGGGTAATAATGGGTCACTTGACCGTGCCGAACTGCATCGCACGATCTGGCGTATCGCCGAAGAGCTTCGTAACAGTGTTGACGGATGGGATTTCAAATCCTACGTGCTCGGGACCCTGTTTTACCGCTTCATCTCAGAAAACCTCATTCGCTACCTGAACGAACAGGAGCGTTTGGCAGGCAATCCCGATTTTGACTATTCCAATCTGAGCGACGAAGATGCCGAATTCGGACGGCAGGAGACTGTCAGGGAAAAGGGCTTCTACATCCTCCCATCACAGTTGTTCGGGAATGTCCGGAATACTGCCCGCAAAGATCCCGACCTTAACGAAACACTCGCCAAGGTGTTTGCGGCGATTGAAGGCTCGGCAACCGGAACGGAAAGCGAGAACGACATCAAAGGGCTTTTCGACGACTTCGATGTTAACAGCAACAAGCTTGGGGCAACCATCGCCAAGCGCAACGAGAACTTGGTCAAGCTCCTCGAGGCAATCGGCGGTCTCCCGCTGGCCAGTGACAACTTCAACGACAGCAGCATCGACCTGTTCGGCGACGCCTACGAATATCTCATGCAGATGTATGCCTCGAACGCAGGCAAGTCGGGCGGTGAGTATTATACCCCGCAGGAGGTATCCGAGCTGCTTGCGCGCATCACCGTCGCGGGCAAGACCGAGGTCAACAAGGTCTATGACCCTGCCTGTGGATCGGGCTCTCTGCTGCTGAGCTTTGCCAAGGTTCTCGGGCACGATAAGGTACGGCAAGGCTTCTTCGGCCAAGAGGTCAACCTGACGACCTTCAACCTTTGCCGTATCAACATGTTCCTCCACAATGTGAACTACGAGAAATTTGACATCGCGCTTGGTGATACGTTGACCGATCCGGCACACTGGGATGATGAGCCCTTTGAGGCCATCGTCTCGAATCCGCCTTACTCTATCAAGTGGGAGGGCGATGCCAATCCGCTTCTCATCAACGATCCACGGTTTGCCCCAGCCGGTGTTCTGGCACCCAAGAGCAAGGCCGACCTCGCTTTCACGCTGCACATCCTTCACTGGCTGGCGGTGAACGGAACGGCTGCCATCGTCGAGTTCCCTGGCGTGCTCTATCGTGGTGGCACCGAACAGAAGATCCGTCAGTATCTCATCGACAACAACTACGTGGACGCCGTGATCCAACTTCCGTCGGACCTGTTCTTCGGCACAACGATAGGCACCTGCATCATTGTGCTGAAGAAGTCCAAGATGGACAACGCGACCTTGTTCATCGATGCCACGACTGAGTGTTCGCGGGTGGGCAACAAGAACAAGCTTCTGCCTCGGAACATTAAGACCATCCTCGATGCCTATGTAGCGCGAAAGGACGTCGATCACTTCGCCAGGCTGGTAGACAACGATGCTATCGGGAAGAACGGCTACAACATCTCCGTCTCGTCGTGGGTGGAGCAGGAGGATACGCGGGAAGCTGTCGATATCACCGCACTGAATGCCGAGATTGCCGAAATCGTAGTACGACAATCGAACCTGCGCACGCAGATCGATGCCATCGTGGCTGACCTCGAAGGTGAAACCGCATGAGCCGGATAAGCAGCCTCATTGATCGGCTTTGCCCGAACGGAGTCGAGTTCAAGCCAATCGGTGGCTTTGGGGAGTTGGTCCGTGGTAATGGCATGCCCAAGACGGACTTCGCCGAGACAGGCGTGGGATGCATCCACTACGGCCAGATCTACACCTACTACGGGGTCTGGGCGACAGAGACCAAATCATTCGTCCCTACTGAAAAAGCGGCAAAGCTTGCCAAGGTTCATCACGGCGACCTGATCATCACCAATACCAGCGAGAACATGGCGGATGTTTGCAAGGCAGTCGCTTGGCTTGGAGAAGATGAGATTGTTACAGGCGGGCACGCAACGGTCCTGAAGCACGACCAAGATCCCAAATACCTGTCCTATTACCTGCAGACGTCACAGTTCTTTGCGGAGAAAAAGAAGCACGCGACCGGAACCAAGGTCATCGATGTATCCGCAAAGAGCCTCGCCAAAATCAGAATCCCTGTCCCGCCCCTGGAAGTCCAACAAGAAATCGTTTCAATACTGGATAAGTTCATCAAGCTGGAGGCGGAGCTGGAGGCGGAGCTGGAGGCGGAGCTGGAGGCACGATCCCGACAGTTTTTATTTTATCGAAGTAAATTGCTGAATTTCAGAGAGCAATATGATTTTTCAACAGTAGGGAAAACGACACTTGGAGAAGTTTGCCTGATTAAAACCGGCCAACCGATTAACAAGATTGAGATATCACAAAATCCCGGATCATTTCCTGTAATAAATAGCGGACGTGAGCCGTTAGGATTTTTTAACAAGTATAATACAGAAGACGATCCGATTGGGATAACTTCTCGAGGTGCAGGTGTGGGTTCGATCACATGGAGAGAGGGAAAGTATTACAGAGGTAATTTGAATTACTCTGCTACAATCAAGAATCCTGACCTCATCATGGTTCGTTATCTATATCACTGGTTGATGCAGAAACAGCCAGCCGTGAAGTCGCTGTGCTCATATGATGGAATACCGGCTCTCAACAAAAGCAATCTCGAAACTCTTGAAATTCTTATTCCTCCCCTTGAAGAGCAGGCCCGTATTGTAGCAATCCTCGACCAGTTCGACGAAATCACCAGCAGCTTGTCTAGCGGCCTCCCAGCCGAAATCGCTGCACGTCGCCGCCAGTATGCCTATTACCGCGACCGACTGCTAACCTTCAAGGAAGCCGCATGACTGAAGGACAGCATCCTTTCCGTTACCACCCCATCGCGCAGTCCAGCGAAAGCACAGTCGTCAGCGAGTTCGTGTCCGATCCACCGAGCGTGCGCGATGCCGGGTATCAGTCGGAGGATGCCCTCGAGAAGGCACTGATCGCCCAGCTACAGGGGCAGGCTTACGAGTATCTGACCTTTACCACGGAAGACGAACTGGTGGCCAACCTGCGCACCCAGCTCGAGCGCCTGAACAAGATGCAGTTCTCCGATGCCGAGTGGCAGCACTTCTTTTCCACCTGCATCGCTAGTGCCAATGACGGCATCATCGAGAAGACCGCCCTCATCCAGGAGGACCACGTCCAGCTGCTCAAGCGCGACGATGGCAGCATCAAGAACATCTACCTGATCGACAAGGCGAACATTCACAACAACAGCCTGCAGGTCATCAACCAGTATGAGATCCAGGGCAAGCGGGCCAACCGCTACGATGTGACGATCCTCGTCAACGGGCTGCCGATGGTGCACATCGAGCTGAAACGGCGCGGCGTTGATATCCGTGAGGCCTTCAACCAGATCAACCGCTACCAGCGGGACAGTTTCTGGGCAGGCTCAGGCCTGTTCGAATATGTGCAGCTGTTCGTCATCAGCAACGGCACCCTGACCAAATATTACAGCAACACCGTGCGCGATGGGCATCTTGCTGAACAGCGCAGCAAGCGGTCGAAGCAGACTACCTCAAATAGTTTCGCCTTCACCAGTTGGTGGGCAGACGCCAAGAACCGACCGATCACGGACCTGGTCGGGTTCACGAAGACGTTCTTCGCCAAGCATACCCTGCTCAACATCCTTACCCGTTATTGCGTATTCGATGTCAGCCGCAAGCTGCTCGTGATGCGTCCCTACCAGATTGTGGCCGCTGAGCAGATAATGACACGGATCAGCACATCGACGAACTACAATCAGTTGGGCACCGTCAGTGCCGGTGGCTACATCTGGCACACGACCGGAAGCGGGAAGACACTAACCAGCTTTAAGACTGCGCTCCTTGCCCGCGATTTTGCTGGCGTGGATAAGGTGCTGTTCGTCGTTGATCGCAAGGATCTGGATTACCAGACGATGCGAGAATACGAGCGATTCGAGAAGGGAGCAGCCAACTCGAACACTTCGACCGCTGTCCTCAAAAAGCAGCTATCCGATCCTAACGCACGGATCATCATCACCACGATCCAGAAGCTGTCTCGCTTCGTTGCGGCCAACAAGAAGCACCCGATCTACGATGCCCACGTGGTCATCATTTTCGACGAGTGCCACCGTAGCCAGTTCGGCGATATGCACGGCGAAATCACCAAGTCGTTCAAACGCTACCACCTGTTCGGGTTCACGGGGACGCCGATCTTCGCCAAAAATTCCGGCAGCTCCGGCAATCCCAACCGACGCACCACGCAACAGGCATTCGGTGACCCGCTCCATACATACACGATTGTCGATGCCATTGCCGACAAGAACGTGCTGCCGTTCCGCATCGACTATATCAACACCATCAAGACCGGATTAACCATCAAGGACAAGAAGGTTCCAGCCATCGACACCGAGAGAGCCTTGATGGCATCGGAGCGCATCGCTGGCGTTGTCGAATACATCCGCGAGCACTTCGACCAAAAGACCCGCCGTTCTGCCTCCTATCGTCATAATGGCAAACGGCTCGCAGGGTTCAACTCAATCTTCGCAACCGCCTCAATCGATGCCGCCAAGCGCTACTACGCCGAGTTTAAAAAGCAGCAGCAATCGCTTCCTGCTGCACAGCGGCTCAAAGTTGGTCTGATCTACAGCTTCGCCGCCAACGAGGACGATGAAGACGGCCTCCTGGGCGAGGAGGAGTTCGAGACAACCGGCCTCGACCAGAGTTCGCGTGACTTCCTCGAAGGTGCAATCAAGGACTATAATGCCCTATTCAGCACCAGCTTCGACACCTCGGCAGACAAGTTTCAAAACTACTACAGGGACCTGTCGCTTCGCCTGAAGGCCCGCGAACTGGACCTCGTCATCGTCGTCAATATGTTCCTAACTGGGTTCGATGCCACCACGCTCAATACACTCTGGGTGGACAAGAACCTGAAGGCGCATGGCCTGGTTCAGGCCTACTCGCGCACCAACCGGATCCTCAACTCGGTCAAAACCTACGGTAACATCGTTTCCTTCCGAGACCTTGAGGAAGAGACCAACGACGCCCTGGCCCTGTTCGGCAACAAGGACGCCAAAGGGATCGTGCTCCTCAAGCCCTATGCCGAGTATTATGATGAATACGAGGCCCATATCGCGAAGCTGAGGGCCGATTTCTCCCTCGATCAGCCGATCATCGGGGAGGCCGCACAAAAGGCCTTCATCAAGCTGTTTGGGGCCATTTTGAGACTTAAAAACATCCTCATGGCCTTCGACGACTTTACTGGCAACGAGATCCTGTCGCAGCGCGAGTTCCAGGATTACCTCAGCCTTTACCTGAACTTCTACGCTGAGTTTCGGAGGTCTTCAGAGGCAGACCGTGAGGGCATTAACGACGACATAGTATTTGAAATCGAGCTGGTGAAGCAGGTCGAAATCAACGTCGATTACATCCTGATGCTGGTAGAGCGCTACCTCGCTACCAAGGGATCCGGAGAGGACAAGGAAATCTTCGCAACAATCGACCGGGCAATCAATTCCAGCCCCTCGCTGCGGAACAAGAAGGATCTCATCGAGCAGTTCGTTGCCTCTGTATCGGCTAAAACCAAGGTCAATGCACAATGGCGTTCGTTCCTGGCCGCTCGGAAGGAAAGCGAACTCGAAGGCATCATCGCTGCTGAGGGGCTGAACGGGGATGAGACCCGCGACTTCATCGAAAATGCCTTCAGGGACGGTGCTATCCCCACATCGGGTGTTGGGATCACCAAGATCATGCCTCCAGTGTCACGATTCGCGAAGGGAGGGGAACATGCGACTCGGAAGCGGTCAGTGATGGAAAAGCTGTCTGAGTTCTTTGAACGCTATTATGGGCTGATTTAAAATGACTAGAACGCCGGAACAGAAGATGAAGGAAAGCGCGGAGCTAAAAGCCGCGCAAATGGCAAATGAGAGCCAAAGGGATGCCTTTACGGCCCTTGGCCATACTGTCCTTTTCTCTGCTTCGATAGCATTTCTCGCTGATATCAGAAAACCATCTGAAATCGAGCAAGTATGGCTGCTTTACTCTGCTTGGGCTTCCACTCTTGTGGGCCTATTTGCCCTAACGTGGAGCTTTCAGGAAGCCCATCGTGCAGCCAATCGAAGAGTCAGCAGTCTTCATGATGATAACGCTAGCGATGCAACTCCACTGCTAGATGTTCTAAACTTTATTTCTCTTTGGTCATTTCCTATAAGTATGCTTGGTATTACTGCCTTTTCTGCAATCAACTTATGGAGTATTATATGAACAAAATTGGCCCTGGTGGATATGAAGAGCGTGCAATTACGCCGCCGAGGAGAGATCCGCCACCTCCACCGCCCCCGCCAGCTTCTCCTCCACCGCCACCTCCATCAAAGCAATAATGAGGGCAAAATCTAAAAAGGTCCTTGGTTCTTTTGCGCCATAAGAGCGAAAAATGGCAGGGGTGACAGGATTCGAACCCGTGGCCCTCGGTTTTGGAGACCGATGCTCTACCAGCTGAGCTACACCCCTGCAGCGCGGTAGGGGCGCCCTTTATCGAAGCCTTGCCGCTTAGGCAACGCCCGATTTGCAAAGACACGTTCGGCTTTGTCATCCTTTCGCTGGTGCAGCGCGCGCGCGCGCGGTATCCTGAGCATCAGTCATGCACGCTCCGCGCAATCCGCCTCCGATTCCTTTTGAAACCTTGCTGCTTGCCTATCGCAGCGGGATTTTCCCGATGGCGGACAAGCGCGAGGATAGTGATATTTTCTGGGTCGAGCCGCGTGAACGCGCGATCCTGCCGCTGGATGGCCTGCATCTGTCAAAGTCCTTGCGCAAGGTGATCCGGGCCGATCGCTTTGCCGTCAGCGTCAACCAGTCTTTCGAAAGCGTGATCCGCGCTTGTGCCGAGCCGCGCGCCGATCATCCGGAAACGTGGATTTCGGAACGCATTGTGCAAAGCTATCTGGGCCTGCACCGGGTTGGCCATGCCCATTCGGTCGAATGCTGGCTGCCGGGGGATGATGGCTCAAGAAGGCTCGTGGGCGGGCTTTATGGGGTGGCCTTTGATCGGGTGTTCTGCGGCGAAAGCATGTTCAGCATCGCCGACAACGCCAGCAAAGTCGCGCTGGCGTGGCTGGTCGCGATCCTTCGCCGGGCGGGCTATGCGCTGCTCGATTGCCAGTTCATGACAGACCATCTGCGCAGCATGGGTGCGGTAGAAATCCCGCAGCGCGAATATCAGCGCCTCGTCAAGCAGGCACGCGGCCAGCCAATCGCCAGCCTGGGGACGGCATGGCGCTCCTTCATGTCCGCAGGAATGCCTGATCAGCGAGTGGCAGGTTCAGGTGCTGGAGAAGGCCTTGGCGCTGGAGAAGGCCTTGGCGCTGGAGAAGGCCTCGGCGCAGGAGACGCAGGGGGCGCAGCTTCGCCGGGAAAGGCCATTGTGCAATCCTTGACCCAGACATCGTAGATCGGATGCTCAACCACATTGAGGCTGGGTGATTCGCGAAACAGCCAGCCCGAAAAGACTCGCACTGGCGCGGCGCCGGCATTCTCGCGGATATCGACCTGAACGAAAGCGCCGACTTCCTGCGGCAGTTCCCATGGCGCAGTGCGCTCACAGGCGGACAGGCGAATGGTCACAGGGCCAATGTCACGCGCCTCGCCGGGTTTGAGCTCGATCTCCTCGGAGACATTGTTGCGCTTGTTGAGCAGGCCAAGCCGGGCGATGCGTTCCTCCATCGGCGTGGCGCCCGCATCCTGCGCGGCTGGACCATTGCTGGCCACTACGACGGGTTTGGCGAGGGGAACCTCGACAGTATCGGGTTCGTCGCCGGCCTTGTCGCACGCACCAAGCAGCGCCAGCGCTGCAATCAACCCGGCATAGCCCGGAGCAGGCGCCCCCCACCGGCGCATCGCGCAGCCTCAGCCCTCAGCGCCGGGCGACCACGCCTCGTAATCGCCAACCGCACGGGCACGCTGGCCGCCACGGTCAAGCGCGCCTTGCGGGCGGTAGGCCGCAGGCGTGCCAGTGGCGTTGGGGGTATAGTCAACCTCCCAAACCTTGGGCGGGGGCAGGTGGCTTTCGGGGACATCATCATAGGTGCCATGCAGCCAGCCATGCCATTCAGACGGCACCCGGCTGGCATCATTGCTGCCGGCATAGATCACCCAACGCTTTTCGCGGGCCGTGTAGGAACCGGTCGGCGCGCTGGCTTTCCCGGCACTGCGGCGTTCGCGGTAATATTTATTGCCCGCCGCATCAGTGCCGACGTGCTCGCCCTTGCGGTTCGAGAACAGGAGTGTGCCAATGGTGGCGCCGTCCCACCAGGTGAAGATTTTTGCAAGGATAGCCATGTCGGCGCGGGTTAGAGGGATTCGCGGCGCGCTTCAAGCGTCCATCACGGCAAGCTGTATTCCACCCTGTCTCCCGGCTTGATGCCCAGAGCCGCCGCACGCCCTGCCCGCAGTTCCAGCACCGCCGAAGCCAGACCAGTGGAAGACACGGGATCAAGCGAGTAGGGCACTGTGTTGGCCGCAATATTGGTGATGCGCCCATCCGGTCCGACAAAGATAATGTCGAGCGAAAGCGGGGTGTTCTTCATCCAGAAGCTGCGCGGTTCCGCAACAGCCGAGGGGAACAGCATCCCCTCGAAATCGCCCATTTCGGTGCGGTACATCAGCCCGCGCGACTGCGCGGCAGGGGTGTCGGCAAGTTCAACCCGGAAAGCGTGCTCGGCATTGCCGCGCACCATCAGATCAATCACCTTGAGCCCGGAGACAGGATGGCGCTCCAGAGTTGCACCGGCTGCCCCTGCGGTGGGCGCTGGTGTGCGGGCGCCAGCAGTCTCGCCCTGCGAACAGGCGGCCATCACCAGCGCAGCGCCCAGCACAAGCATTCTTACCATCGCTCACCCATCCCTTCCTCGTCGCCAGCCGCGCTCACGGCCTCGGCCAGCCATTCCTCGATTTCCTCGCCGCTGGTTGCATCGAGGATGAATCGTGCGTGTGCGAACTCGTGGCCTGCCCGGAGCATTGCTGCAACGGCTTTTTCGCGCAGCCGCGCCTGTTCAAGCGGGTCTGCACTCGCCCGCGCCGGACCAAACGGGCCCAGCCTGCGTTTTTGGGCCAAGCGCACCGCCGCGCGGCGCCGCGCCGCTTCATCAGGCACATGATCGGCGCGGGTGGGCTCATCAACGCCAGCGGCCCACAAGGCCTGCTCAATCCGCCTTGCGCCAAAACCGCGCGCAGCCAGATCGTGCGAACGCATCCGGGCATAGGCATCGTCATCGACATAGCCTGCCTCGATCATCCGGGCGACCAACGCCGGAATATCGACCGCAACGCCGCAATCATCCTCATCCCCGGCCTGGCCGCGCTCACGCAGCTTGCGTGCAAGGTAAGCCTCCAGCTTGGCTCCGGTGGTGGCGAAACGCGCAACATAGGAAAGGGCAAGGTCATGCAAGGCGGCTTGATCGAGCGGACGCGGAGCACGCTTGCCGCGCCGCGCGCGGGCCTTGCCCTGCCCGCCCGAATGCTCGCCAGCGCCCGCTTCCGCAGCGTCAACGCGGCCTTGCCGGTCCGTGGTATCACTACCGCTTGATGACGAATTCGCTTTACCTGACACCATTTCGCCTTATTCGTGCCACAGTCATCACCAAATGCAAAAGAACGGGATGAAGGTGGGGCCGTCCTCCACTGTAACGGGGTTATTCGGGAGCGTCATGGCCGATTGCTGAGCCGTTCCCCAACTTACGGGTTTCGCTTAAAAATATGACCGACGCCGCCTTGACGCCGACGCCGAATGATTGCGAGTTGCCACGAATCCGTGCGCAATTTGCAACTTTCAATGAGGCGATCGATTACGCTGCCCGCAGCAAGAAGGGCCTTAATTTTCACGATATGCGTGGAGAATTGGCGAGGGTCTACCCCTATGCCGAAATGCGTGAAGATGCGCTGGCCATGGCGCGGCGGCTGGTGGCCTTCGGGATCGGGCGAGAGGATCGGGTTGCGCTGATTGCCGAGACCGGCGCCGATTTTGCTGCCTTGTTCTGCGCCTGTGTCTATGTCGGCGCATGGCCGGTGCCGCTCCCGCTGCCCACCAGTTTTGGTGGCAAGGAAAGCTTCATCGATCAACTCGCCGTGCAATTGCAAAGCTCGGACCCGGTGATCCTGCTTTATCCTGCCGAAATCGCGGAAATGGCAAGCGCTGCTGCCGCGCGTCAGGGCTGCCATGCGGAAAGCTGGGAGGACTTTGCCACCCGCGCCGCACCGCCCTGCGAACTGCATCAGGCGAGCCCGGATGATATCTGCTACCTGCAATATTCCTCAGGCTCCACGCGCTTTCCCACTGGCGTTGCGGTGACCCACCGCGCGCTCTTGCACAATCTTTATGGCCATGCCGCCACCATGCATCTGGGCGAGAATGATCGCTGCGTGAGCTGGCTGCCGTGGTATCATGATATGGGCCTTGTGGGCTGTTTTCTGTCGCTGATCGCCAATCAGGTGTCGGGTGATTATCTGAAACCCGATGCCTTTGCCCGCCGTCCACTGGCGTGGCTTGATGTCATCACCCGCAATCCGGGCAACACGCTCTCCTATTCACCGACCTTCGGCTACGATATCTGCGCGCGGCGCATTTCCAGCCAATCCAACGTCGCCGAACGCTTTGATCTGTCGCGTTGGCGGATCGCGGGCAATGGCGCGGATATGATCCGCCCGGACGTGATGCAGAATTTCGTCAACGCCTTTGCGCCCGCCGGCTTCAAGGCGGCTTCCTTTACGCCGTCCTATGGTCTTGCCGAAGCGGTGCTGGCGGTAACCGTGATGCCGCCGGGCGAAGGCATCAGGGTGGAACTGGTCGAGGAGGAACGCCTGTCGGGTGCGCCGCGTGATCTGTCGCGTCCGGCGCGTTACCGCGCGATTGTCAATTGCGGCAAACCCTTGCCCGACATGGAAGTGCAGATCCGTGGTGAGGATGGTGGCCCCAAGGGCGATCACCAGATCGGCAAGGTGTGGTGCCGTGGCCCATCGGTCATGCACTCCTATTTCCGCAACGAGGAAGCGACGAGCGATTGTCTCGTCGATGACTGGCTCGACACGGGCGATATGGGCTACACGGCCAAGGGTTATCTGTTCATCGTCGGCCGTGCGAAGGACATGATCATCATCAACGGCAAGAACCACTGGCCGCAGGATATCGAATGGGCGGTGGAACAATTGCCCGGCTTCAACCATGGTGACATTGCCGCCTTTGCGATTGAACTGGAGAACGGCGAGGAAGCGCCTGCTGTGCTGGTCCATTGCAAGGTCAGCGATCCTGATGAACGCGTAAAGCTGCGCGATCAGATTGCCGACAAGGTGCGCTCGGTCACGGGTATGAGCTGCGTGGTCGAACTGGTGCCGCCGCGCACCTTGCCGCGCACATCCTCGGGCAAGCTGTCGCGCGCAAAGGCCAAGAAGCTCTATCTTGCAGGCGAAATCGTGCCCATTGATCTGGCAGCCTGAGGTTCGCTGCACGCCCGCACGAGCTGCAAGACAACGGACAAAACGCTTCGCGCAGGCTGGCGCGATGGCAGCCCCCCCTGAACGCTTAGCGGTGCAGCGCGTGCCCGCCATCCCTGATGCAAAAGCGTTTTTTCGCTCACGTTCATGCCAACGGGAAAGCAACGCCCAGGGCCTGCGCGGGCTGGTCGGATGATCGAAATCCGTTTGATCCGGGAAAGGCCCTAATTTGTGCCGTCGCCCCATTCGGCCACCAGCGGCCCGGAACTGAGCCGTGCCTGCACCGCGATGCCATCGCGCTGCAACAGCTCAGTTGCCGCATTGACGCCATCACTATTGCCGCTCAGTTGCACCGGCTGTCCAAGCCGTTGGGCAGCCCAGCCAATCACCGCAAGCGTCTCGCGCCCTGAGGCAGTGAGCCCCTCGGCATCGGTTGCGATCGTCCGCGGTAATGGGAGCGGCGGCGGGAGCACTTCAATCACCCAGTCCGGTTCGGTGGCGGCGATGCGTGCCTCAAGGGAGCGATAGGTGTCAAATCCAGCCCCCGCCAGCCTTGTCGCGCGCACCAGCGCCCGCTTGCGCGAACGATCAATCAGCACTTCGTTTTGCGAGACCCCTGCCACCAGCGACAGACGCAGCGCCAGTGCATCAGCGCGAGCGCGGATATCGGCTTCCTCGCGGGCTCTGGTCGCGGACAATTGGGCCTGCTGGGCAGCACTCGCGCTGGTGCCGACCTGATACTGGTTAAGCGTCAGCTCCACCTCACGCCCGAGCCGCCCTTCAAGTGCCCGCTCGATCTCGGCCTCGGCATTCGCCTTGTAATCGGGCGTCAGCATGGTGGCGTTGATGGCGATGGGCCGCGCGGTGAAGTCGATCTCGAAAGTGTCAATCAGCGAACGATTGTCGAATTTCTCGCGGATCTCGCTGCGCACGATGCGCTGCGCATTGGCTTCCCAGGCGATCTGTTGCAGCGAAAAGCCGAGCGGAATCGCAAGCGCGAAAAACACCGCCGCCACAGCGAAGTTCTGCGTGCGTGTCTGTTTCTTGCCCAGTTCCGCGCTGAAACCATAAAGCCGCGCCATGCCCCACGCAGTGAGCGCAATCGTCAGGAAGTTGGTCGCAAACAACAGCAGGGCGCCCGAAAACACCGTCCAGTTGAGCGTTGCCAGCCCAAAGCCGACTGTCGCAAGCGGCGGCATCAGGGCGGTCGCAATCGCCACGCCGACAATCGTACCCTCACGCCCCCGGATCATCGCATAGGCGCCCGCGAGCGCCGAAAACAGCGCTACGAACAGGTCAAACAGATTGGGCCTGGTGCGTGCGGCAATCTCGCTGGTGATCGTCTGGATTGGTGAGATGAACACCAGCGCTGCACACAGCAGCACCGCCAACATGCTGCCCCACGCCAGCGTGCGCGCAGACTGCTTCATCCAGCGATAGTCCCCAATCGCCAGCGCAAAGCCCAGTCCCATGATCGGATCCATCAGCGGCGAGAGCAACATCGCCCCGATCACCACCGCAGGCGAAGACAAGAGCAGTCCGAGAATGGCGATCCCCGCGCTCATCGCTGTCATGAACAGATAGCGATGCGACAGCGCGCCTTCCTCGCGCCGCTTCTCGATGACGTTTGCCTGATCGATTTCGGCAAGCACATCGCGCAGCCACCAACGCCGCACCCCGAACAAGGCAATGCCAAAACTGCGGCGCAGCGGATTGGATTTCAATGGGGTTTCTGCCTTGCTTGCAACGCCTTCGGCAGATCCGGCTGTATCGTTCATGGATGATCCCTTGAGGACGCATTTTTCAGTGTGAGAAGCGCGCCCATTGCCCTATTGTTCAAGGCCTATAAAGCAATCAGCCGCTTGAAAGCCAGCGCGGCGATCAGGCCCCGAGCTTGAAAGCTGTGTTTTACATGACTAATACAGTCAGGTGATCAGGTGTGGCAGCCCGCCCGCGAGCGGCACGACAACGCCTGCACTTGAAAGGCAAGGAATTCGGATGAGCACTGACAACCAGACCGCGACCTCGATTGCCACCGCAAGCCGGGCGGCAACCGATTTCACACTCACCCCGCCCGATCCCGTGCCAGTGGTTGAGCCGGAGCGCGCGGTCGGCCTCGTGCCGGTTTCGAGCGAACAGAAGTCCAAGCTCGACACCAAAGTTGATGCCTTTGTGCAGGATCTGGTTTCAGCCGATGCCAATTCGCCCGAATTCGGCGAAAAGGTCGATCAGATCACCCGCATGGGACAGGAACAGATCCGGGCGGCGGCGGCGATGTCGAACCGCTTTCTTGATCGCCCGGTGCGCGCAATGGATGGCGATGGCAGTGTTGGCGCTGACCTTGCTGAATTGCGCCGCACGGTCGAAGATCTCGATCCCGGTCGCAAGGGCAAGATGACAGGGCGCAAGCTGCTCGGCATTATCCCCTTCGGCAACAAGCTGAAGAATTATTTCGACAGCTACACCTCCGCACAGGGCCACATTCAGGCGATCCTTGCCCGACTCGAAAGCGGCAAGAAGGAACTGCATCTCGACAACGCCTCGATCGATACCGAACGGCAAAAGCTATGGGCAGCGATGGGCGAGCTTGAGCAGATGATCCACATCGCCAAGACGCTCGATGCACGGCTGGAAGCCAAGGCGCTGGAACTGGATTCGTCCGATCCCGCCAAGGCCAAGGCGCTGCGCGAATCTGCGCTGTTCTATGTCCGCCAGCGCACACAGGATTTGCTTACCCAGATGGCGGTGAGCGTGCAGGGCTACCTCGCGCTTGATCTCGTGAAGAAAAACAATGTCGAGTTGATCAAGGGCGTTGACCGCGCCAGCACCACCACAGTGGGTGCGCTGCGCACCGCGGTGACAGTTGCACAGGCGATGACCAACCAACGCCTCGTGCTCGGCCAGATCACTGCGCTCAATCAGACCACCAGCGACATCATCGATTCGACCAGCGCGCTGCTGCGCGAGCAGACCGGCAAGATCCACGAACAGGCGGCGAGCAGCACGATCCCGCTGGAAACGCTGCAACGCGCCTTCCAGAACATCTATGACACCATGGACGAGGTCGACAACTTCAAGGTGCGCGCATTGGATTCGATGAAGAAGACGGTCGACACACTGTCATCCGAAGTCGAAAAGTCGAAGGGCTACATCGCGCGGGCCGAAGGTCAGGCACAGGCGCAGGCCAAAGTCGCCGCCTCTGAACCCTCGCTGCTAGCGCTGGAAAAGTGATCGGGAAAGCCTGATGCCCGATAGCACCCGCGATTCCGACCGCATCCTGCGCGAGGCCAAAACCAGTCTCGTGGTGCAGCGCGAGGGCGGCACCCATCGCGGCGCCACAAGCATCGGCAAGGGTTCGGCAGAACTGAAAATGAAAAGCCTGCTGCGCCGCGCAGGCTATTTCGGCGCGGCGCTGGTGGCAATCCTGACAGCGACACTGGTCGCAGGTCTGGTGCTTGACGGGATTGGTTTCTGGGGTGTTGTCACCGCGTTCTTTGCGGTGGTGGCGGCAGGCGTGATCTTTGCCAACTACCCCAAGGTCAAGACGCCCAAACGCGCTGATCTTGCGCAGGGAAGCCCGGCGCAGATGGTGGCGCGCACCGAATTGTGGCTCGAAGCCCAGCGCGCCTCCCTCCCGCCTGCCGCTGTGCGGGTGATCGATCAGATGGGGGTACAACTCGATGCGCTGGGCGTGCAACTCCAGAATATCGATCCCGCCCATCCCGCGGCCGCCGAAGTGCGCGAGTTGGTGGGCGAATATATCCCTGAAACCATCGAGAATTACCACCGCATTCCTGCGAACCTGCGCGCTGAAGCCCATATCGGCAAAAGCGCTGACGAACGCCTCATCGACAGCCTCACCAAGCTTTCGGGCGAGCTTGACCGCGTGACCCGGCGTCTGGCCGAAGGAGCGCTTGATGATCTGGCGGTCAAGACGCGCTATCTCGAATATCGCTACGGCGGGGTCAACGCGCTTGACGGGTTGGGTGCACCTGATAGCGGCGTGCCGCTGCCCGATTTCTCGGTCACACCCGCCAAACAGGAACGGTGAAACCATGCGTGTCACTTTGCCCCACGACTTGAGCCGCGAGGAAGTGCGCCGCCGGATGCACGCCCATGCCAGCGAGATCGCCAGCTTCTTTCCTCCCGGACTTGCCGATGTTACGACAGACTGGCCAAATGAGGATCGCATGGACATCACCGCCACTGTGGTCGGCTACACCATCCCCGGCGGGGTCGATGTGGGCGACAACGAAGTGGTGATCGAAATGCGCCTGCCTGCCATGCTTGGCATCATGCGAGGCGCATTGGAGGCGGCGGTGCGCAAGGAGGGCGGACGCTTGTTGCGCCCCTGATCGATCGACTGGGCCAGATGGGCCATTACGGCGATGCTAGCGCAGCAGAATTGGGCTTAAGTCTGATTGCATTTGATGCAAGAATCTGTCATTTCTTTTGGACAACCAGCGCCTTTGCTTGGTTGACACGTCCGGCAACCGACCGCTGATCTCTGGCGACCGGCGAAGCGCCGGACAGGAAGGCAGCGAAGTGCCCAGCACGGCTTCCCAGAGCCCCGCCGAAGATCTGAGGCTGCATTTGCGCGCAGCCACCATGGCAGCGCATGATCTGCTCGATCACACGATGCAAGCGGCCAGTGGCTGGCAGAACCGGGCAGATTACGCCCGGTTTTTAAGCCTTCAGCATGCCGCGCGCGCGCCGGTCGAAGCATGGCTCGATACCCATGCCCCCGATAACCTGCGCCCCCCTGTCCAGACACCCCTGATCGCAGAGGATCTGGCAATGCTCGGACTTGATCTGCCTGCTCCGGCAGAAGCGTTTGAGATGCACTTTGCAGCCGAAGGCGCAGCTCTGGGTGCAGCATGGGTGCTGGCTGGCTCGGCGCTGGGCAACAAGGCGATCCTCAAACAGATGCGCCGGGCAAGCGCTGCTGCCGGACACGTATGGCCCGCAGCCTTCCTTGGTGATGAAGCGATGCTAGTCTTCTGGCAAAGCCTTCGCCCCTTGCTGGAACGGCCCGCCAGCGCCACCACCGCGAGCGCCGCGGCAACCGCAGCAAGCGCTGTTTTTGCCCATTTCCTGGCCCATGCGGACACCGCTTACGAAGCGGGGATTGCATGAATCTCCACCCCATCCAGCGCACGCTCACCGAATGCGATCGCGAACCAATCCACCATATTGCCGCGGTTCAGCCTTTTGGTGCGCTGTTTGCGGTGGATGATCGCGGCATCATCACGCAGGCCTCGCTCAACGCAGCTGACGTGCTTGATCTCCCGGCTGCTCCCACAATTGCCGCAGCCACCATGCTCGCCGATTGGTTCACCAACGAAGCCATCGCAGCGCTCAACGATGCTTTTGCACGCGCCCCGGACGAAGACGGGGTAGAGCGGATTTTCGGCCTTGATCTGACCGGCGATGGCCGCCTGTTCGATTGCGCTGTCCATCCCAGCTGCGGGCAGATGGTGTTGGAATTTGAACCCCATGCCTTGCGCGATTTTGCCGATCACCTTGGTCTGATTGGCCCGGTCATCAGCCAGTTGGAACGCCTGCGCGAACCACAGGATTTGTGCGACACCGCCGCGCGCCTGGTGCGCCAGATGCTCGGTTATGACCGGGTGATGGTCTATCGCTTTCACCCCGATGAAACAGGCGAGGTCATCGCCGAGGACAAGCGCGAGGACCTCGCGGCGTTTCTCGGCCTGCGCTATCCTGCGGCCGACATTCCGCAACAGGCGCGCGAATTGTTCCGCCGCAATCGCTTTCGGGTGATTGCCGACATGGCGGCAGAGGCAGTCCCGATCGAGCCTGCCTTGAGACGGGATGGTGAGCCCCTTGATCTGTCGATGAGCGTGCTGCGCGCCCATTCGCAGATGCACCTTGCCTATATGCGCAACATGGGTGTGGGTGCATCTCTGACGATTGCGATTGTTCGGCATGATCGGTTGTGGGGGATGATTTCCTGCCACCACGAAACCCCGCGCCTGCCGCCCTTTTCGCTGCGCACTGTCGCGGAATTGTTCAGCCAGACCTTTTCGCTGATGCTGGATCGGGTGCTGGTGCGCCGCGCCGAGAAATTGCGCGAGCGCGCGCGCGGCCTGCACGATCAACTGATGCTCGAACTGGCTGGCGGCACTTCGCTCGGTGCCAATCTTGGCCTGCTGGAAAAGTCGATTGGCGATCTCATTGCCCATGACGGGATTTCGCTGCTGGCACAGGGCGAATATCGTGCACTGGGCGCTGCACCCAGCCGTGAAGAATTCATGGCGCTCGCTCCGGCTCTTGGTGAAAGTGAAAACTCGGCGATCTTCGCCACCACCGCGATCGTTGAACAATTGCCCGCCGCTGCCAGCTTTGCCGATCGGATGGCTGGCGCAATGATCCTGCCGCTGTCGCGAAGCCCGCGCGATTACTTGGTGTTGTGGCGGCGTCCGGTGGAACAAGTGGTGATCTGGGCGGGCGATCCGAACAAGGCTGAGGCCAAGCCCGGCACCATGCTCGAACCGCGCGCCAGTTTTGCGGCATGGCGCGAAATCGTGCGCGGGCGCAGCGCCGAATGGAGTGAGGAGGAGTGCGATTTTGCCGAAAGGCTGCGCCGCACGCTGATCGAAGTTATCCTGCGCATGAGCGAGGAAGTCATGCGCGAGCGGCAGCGCGCCTCCGAACAACAGGACCTGCTGATCGCCGAACTTAATCACCGGGTGCGCAACATCCTTGGCCTGATCCGGGGGCTGGTTGCCCAGTCACAACATGACGCAATGAGCGTAGCGGGATTTGCCGCGATTATCGGCGGGCGGATTTCCGCGCTCGCATCGGCGCATGATAACATCACGCGCGAGAACTGGTCGCCTGCCCCGCTCAGTTTACTGATTGAAAGCGAATTTGCCGCCTATCTCGGCGAGGACCGCAGCCGTCTGCGGATCAGCGGCGATGATGTGCTGATCCGCCCGGAAGCTTTCACCGTGATGGCGCTGGTGGTGCACGAGCTCGTCACCAATTCGGCCAAATATGGCAGCCTCAGCGCACGATCGGGCATGGTGGCGATTGGCCTTGCGCGCAATGATTTTGGCGATCTCATGATAGCATGGCGCGAACTCGGCGGGCCTGCGGTGATGCCTGCGGGCAGGCGCGGCTTTGGCTCGACCATTATCGAGCGCTCGATCCCGCATGAATTGCAGGGCGAGGCGCAAATGCGGTTTCGTCTGACCGGTTTGGAAGCGGACTTCGTTATCCCACGCCGCTTTCTGGCCGAAGCGACCGAGCCGGGTGCCCTCTCCGAGGCCGCCAAGCGAAAGCCCGACCGCGCGCGCGCACTGCCCGCCTGCGCTGCGACCGGCCAGCACCGGCCCAGCGATGTGCTGATCGTGGAAGACAGCATGATCATTGCCCTCGACACCGAGGAAAACCTCAAGCGTCTCGGTGTGCCATCGGTACGCCTTGCCAGTTCGGTGGAAGGCGCGCTGGCAGCGATCGAAGCGACCTTGCCCGATCTTGCGATCATTGATTTCAACCTCGGCGCGGAATCCAGCCTTCCGGTGGCAGAAGCCCTCCGCCAACGCGGCGTGCCGTTCCTCGTGGCGACAGGCTATGCTGAAGTGGCAAGCGAAGTGGATACGCTTGGCGCAGCGGGCGTTTTGCGCAAACCCTATGGCCGCGCCGAACTGGAGCGATTGCTGAGCATGTGATTGGGCAGCTTTGGCAACAAGGCCTTGCCCGCCGCACTCGTAAGGCGGCAATCTGCATCCAGCAGATCATGCCCGAGCTTTGCAGGCCCGTCTGGCAATTTCACTCCCCGATAGAACATTTCCCGAAGCAAGCAGCCCCGGATCATGCGGCAAGCTCGTGCAGACCCTGAGCGGCGCTGTTGTCTCCGCGTCGGCTTGAACCGCAAAACGCTCTGATGCCAAGGTTCCCTGACGCGAACCGCTGCGCGTTTGTCAGAACCAGCGCTGGCGCCAGAAAAAGGGTGCGGCGATAGGATTGCCACTGGCGTCGTTGGCGGGACGAAATCGCAAGCGGCTCTCAACCAATTCGCAGGTCAAACGATCGGCCTCGGGATCAGGGCTCGGGCGATAGACGCTGCATTCGCGCGCGCGGCCATCCACCCCGACGATCACGCGCACGATCACCTCGGTGCCACGCCTTGCAGCGCGCCCGCCATCAGGCACCGGGTAATCGCGCGCGTTGTTGATCTCGCCGGAAATGTGCACCGGCTTGCTAGCCAGCCCACTGCCGCGGCCACTGCCTGATCCGCCGCTGCCGAGGCCATCGCCGGTGCCGCCTGCTCCGGTACCTTCGCCGGCTTCGGTCGCACCGGAACGATTGGCCACACCGGTTGCAGCGGCACGTGGGGCCGGCGGGGTTTCGGGCAACGGCAATCGCGGCGATGGGGCTGCTACCGGACGAGGTACGGCATCCCGCCCGGGATCGCCTGCGGCACCGGCAGCCTCGTCATCAGCTTCAGCAACAGGCGGTTCATCAACCAGCGGCTCTTGCGCGAGGGTGAAAGCCGACACCACGGATTGCTGCACAGCGTTGGTCAGATCGGGCACGAGGGCCACCGCCAGACCGTACAGTATCCCGGCGTGCAGCAAGGCAAGGCCAAGCAGCAAAGGCAAACGCAAGGGGCGCCGCGCGCACAGGAAGCCACCGGCTGATGGTTGGTTCATAGGGATCGGACGCCTGTCATCGATCAGTCCATTCTGGATGCGGTTTGCCCGGAAACTTTCTGAAAAACGCTATACCGCATTCTGGTCAATTCTTGGCGGAGCGCAAGGTTAGGCACTGATGCACGCGGCGACGACAACCTCTTCTGCGTCGCCCCCTCACGCCCCGGGCGCGCACGGACCGAGCTGCACCGAGGATGCAGCAGGCTATCGCACCACTGCGTGTGAAAACACCGATCAGCCAGCCGATGCTCTGGCAGGGCTGTCGCGCGGCGCGGCGCAGCCTTCTGTGCCTCTGATCGCCCACGCGCCGCCCGGCCTCTACGATCTGGGCGCAGCCTTATGTGTAGGCGTGCTTTACGCGCTTATCGCGGGAGCAATCGTGTTGCCGCAAAGTCACGCGTCGATAAACATCGGGCTGTGGCCGCCTAACGCGTGCGTGGCGGCGTTCCTGTTGTTGTCGCATCGCATCGCCAATGAATGGCTGGTGCTGGGCTGCGTTACGGTCGCGAGTGTTTGCGTCCAACTTCTCGGTGGGTTCAACCCTGCTGACGCTGTGGTTCTTTCGACCGCAAATCTGGTCGAAATCGCGCTGGCGGTGGCGCTGACGCGTCACCTGTGCGGCCCGCGACCAAGGCTCAGCCGAATTGGTCATCTCAGCCGGTTTATTCTTGCAGGCGGCGTGGCCGCACCGCTGTGCTCGGCAGTTGTCGCCAGCTTTGCCTTGGGCAGCGACCTTGCCGCGATCCGCAATGGAGCGCTGACATGGTTGGTGACTGGCAGCATGGCGATGCTGCTGGTTGTGCCAACTGCGCTGGTGATGTGTGAAACCAGACACCGCCCTGCCTTTCTGTCGCTGGCACGGGTAATCGAGGTGCTGGCCCTGTTGGCCGACGGCGAGTCGTGGTCGAG
>MEDW01000039.1 GCA_001724215.1 Erythrobacter sp. SCN 62-14
CGAACTGATCGCCGAGGCGCAGGCCGAGGGGTTCTTCGCAGGTCTTGAGATCGACGAGGCCTTGTCGCTCATCAATCAGATGATTTCGACCTATACCCTTCCCGATGCGATGATCTATCTGGGCCCCAAGCTGAATGAGCAGAAGCTGGCCCGGATTGTCGACACCATCTTTATCGGCCTGTCGGGTGAGGCCGGAGCTCAATCTTCGGGCACCAATACGCTGAAAGTCGCATCCTAGCCGATACCGGCTTCCCACCACGCGGTGGAAGGATCATCGCTCCTGCGCGCACCGCGCCGTTGCAAGCCGTCAAACAGCCCGCCCGCCGTCTGCATGGTGGCAGGCGCGCTGCGGTTCCAGTCCATCACATAAAGCCGCTCGGCAATGCGCCAGATGCCGTCTTGCTTGACCAACCTATCGAGATAGCGCCCGCCCACCACCAGTTCGATTTCGTCGCCATTCTCGCCCGGCAGGATGTGAGTGGCGATGCAATAGGTTTCGGCCTTGGCGCGGCTGCCATGAATGCGGCAGATCGTGTTGCTGATGGCATGCTGCGTGAGACGCATGGCACCCAGCCCTTGCATCAAGCCGGAGATGGTCTCTGCGATTGGGCGCGTCCCATCGCCATAATCCAGCTGTGCATCGGGCGTGAAAACGTCGGCAAGTTCGGCCGCATCGCAGCGGTCGATCCCGCGGCAATAGCGCGCCAGCACATCGGCAATGGCAAGGCGGTCTGCGGTTTCTATCAGGTCCATGCGCCAACCCTATCCCAAATTGCGCCAATCCGGGACTGCCACAAGCGTCAACGCCCTTTGCCGGACCTGAACTGCAGGACATTGTCGGGCCGTTTCGGGCGGCGCTCGGCGAGGGCGTATTTGAGGCTCGCCCCAACCATCACGGCCGACAAGGCCAGTATCACTGTCGCCCACAGCCAGTGCGGCAAGCCCGTGAGCGCGGCGATCTGGCCTGTATCGGACAGGATGCGCTCACCCCCGATCACGGCTTCGGCGGTGAACAGGTAATTGAAATCCCTCAGCAGGCTCATCGCTCCCAAGAGGCCGATGAACTGCAAGGTGAAGCGCGCCAGCGCCGGACGCCCCCGCCACGCAACAAGGCCCAGCAAGGCCGCCACCAGCGGCAGCACGATGTATCCGGTTGGCGAGCGGACATAGAGCAGCACGCTCACCACGATCGCGATTCCCATCAGCCACAAGGCAGGCCGCCACAGCCGCTCACGCGCGCTGGCAAGGATCAGGGCTGCGCCCACCGCACATGGGCCAAGCGGGCCGCCTGCTGCGATCACCACTTGTCGCCACGCGCTGGCATCGGCGGCGATCAGGCTCTGGGCCACGCCCGAACCATTGGGAAAGATCAGCAATTGCTGGAAATCCTGCCCCACCGCGAGCGCCGCCATCCCATGGCCCATTTCGTGAAACCAGGTCGTGAGTATCAGGAAGGGATAGACGAGATAATTGCCGAGAGGCAATGCGGGCAGGAACACCACCACCAGACCTGCGAGCGCGAGGCGTCCGACCTGTTCGGTCTGGCTGCCGGGCCGAACGCGCCATAGGCCGGGGGCACCCACCGCGCCTTCAGCCTTGTTCAGACAGCGCCGAGGTGGCGGCCTGTTTGATCGCTTCTTCCTGTTCACGCTGTTCGCGCAAGATTGACCAGCACGCCAGGAACAGACCGCCCACCAGCGGGCCGATGACAACGCCCGAAAAGCCGGCCAACGCAATCCCGCCCAAGGTGGTGATCAGGATGATCCAATCGGGAATGCCGGTATCGCGCCCCACAAACACCGGGCGCAGGACGTTGTCGATATTGCTGATGACGACAAATCCAAACACCAGAACGGCAAGCCCAGTCCAGAAACTGCCCGTTGCCATCAACCAGATGCCCGCCGGCCCCCACACCAGCGTTGTGCCCACCACCGGGATGATCGCGAGGATCACCATGACAACGCCCAGCAGGAAGGCCGAAGGCACGCCCGCAATCGCCAGCATGATGCCACCAACACTGCCCTGAATCAGGCCGACAAGGCCCGTGCCCTTGATCGTGGCGCGCACGATCCGCAAAAAACGCTCAGCCAACCTGTCGGCGATGCTGCGTTCAATCGGCGCGCTTTGCAGGATGATCTCTCCGATCTTCTGCCCATCGCGCAGCAGGAAATAGACCACATAGAGCCCGATCACGAAAGAGAGCACAAAGCTTAACGCGCCGCCGCCGATTGACACGGCATTGCTGGCAATGACGCCCGAGCTCTCGCGCAGGAATTCCTGCAGGCGTTGCTGGGCGACCGCAGTGTTGGTCCAGCCGCTGTCGTCGATGAATTTCTGCACCGGAGCAGGCAGCATTTCATGGATGCGCTGATATTGGGCGGCCAGATTGATCGGATTGCGCTGCAGGTTGTTGATGAGCGCAATTGCTTCTTCGATCACCAGCGAGATGATGTAGAGCGCGGGCACGAGCACCACGAAGAAGATCACCAGCAGCGAAAGGCTCGCTGCCAGATTGCGCCGTCCGCCAAGCCGCCGGAGCACCCACTGATAAAGCGGCTGAAACAAGATCGCAGCCAGCGCTGCCCACAGAAGCGGCGAGAAGAACGGCCAGACAATCACCAGCGTCATCAGGCTGACAGCAGCCAGAATCAGCAGGAATCCTGCCTGCTGCAGATCGCCGATGCGGTGGGGTGGCGGAGTCATCGCGCCTCAGACATCCAGATTGGCGACGTTCAGGGCGTTGTCCTGAATGAATTCGCGGCGCGGCTCCACCACGTCGCCCATCAGCCGGGTGAAGATTTCATCGGTGACATCGGCGTCTTCAACCTTGACCTGAAGCAACGCGCGGTTCTCGGGATCAAGCGTGGTTTCCCACAATTGCTCGGCGTTCATTTCGCCAAGGCCCTTGTAACGCTGGATCGAAAGCCCCTTGCGCCCGGCGGCAAAAATCGCGTCCAGCAATTGGGTGGGCCGCGTGATCGCGCCATCACCGCTGATGACCGGAGCCGCTGCGGATTCATCCGCCTCGCCCGCCAGCGGATCGGTGGCAGCGGGCGTTTCGGCTTCGGCCTCTTCGGCGGGCGCATCGCTGCCACGCACCAGCCGAACCGGCTTTTCATAGGCTTCGGCTTGGGCTGCGGCGAGGCTGTGGAGCTTCATCGCTTCGGTGCTGGCAAGGAAGCGGGCTTCGATTTCGTGCACGTCGGTAACGCCGCGCCACAGGCGTTCGAACAATACCCCGCCATCCTCACGCACGCGGGCCGACCACGCCGCTTCGGTGTCGCCCGACTGGAGGCGCGCTGCCGCCTTGGAGAGCGCGGCGGTGAGCGCATCGCCTGCAAGGCCCGGCTGGAATGCGCCGGCCAGCGCCATCTGTTCGATGATTGCCGGATCATAGCGGCGCGGCACAAAGGCGAGCAGGTTTTTCAGCCGCAGCGCGCTATCGACTATGGCACGCAGATCCTCACCCCAGCGCGGGCCTTCGCTGGTTTCCAGCACGCGGCCATTGAGTCCCGCGTCCACCAGATAGCGATCCAGCGCCGGCTGATCTTTCAGATATTGTTCGTGCCGGCCTTTGCTCACCTTGAACAGAGGCGGCTGGGCGATGAAGAGGTGCCCGGCCTTGATAATCTCGGGCATCTGGCGGTGGAAGAAGGTGAGCAGAAGCGTGCGGATATGCGCGCCGTCCACGTCAGCGTCGGTCATGATGACGATCTTGTGATAGCGCAGCTTTTCCAGATTGAATTCGTCGCGAATGCCCGTGCCCATCGCCTGAATGAGCGTGCCGACCTCCTTCGATGAGATAATCCGATCAAACCGCGCGCGCTCGACATTCAGGATCTTGCCCTTCAGCGGCAAAATCGCCTGCGTCTTGCGATCACGGCCCTGCTTAGCCGATCCGCCTGCCGAATCGCCCTCGACGAGAAACAATTCCGCCTTGGTGGCATCGCGTTCCTGACAATCGGCGAGCTTTCCGGGCAGCGAGGCGACACTCATCGCGCCCTTACGGCTCATTTCGCGCGCGCGCCGCGCGGCCTCGCGAGCAGCGGCGGCATCAATGATCTTCTGGATGATCGCGCGGGCTTCATTGGGGTTTTCTTCGAGCCACTCGGTCATTTTCTCGCCCATCAGCGATTCGAGCGGTTGGCGCACTTCGGAGGAGACCAGCTTGTCCTTGGTCTGGCTGGAGAATTTGGGGTCGGGCAGTTTCACGCTGACAATGGCGGTCAGGCCCTCGCGCATATCCTCGCCCGACAGGCTGACCTTTTCCTTCTTCAGCATCCCTGAACGCTCGGCATAATTGTTGAGCGTGCGGGTCAGCGCGGTGCGAAATGCCGACAGATGCGTGCCGCCATCGCGCTGCGGTATGTTGTTGGTGAAGGCGAGCACGTTCTCGTAATAGGAATCGTTCCATTCCAGCGCGACATCAATGCCGATCCCATCTTTCTCGGCCGAAACCGCGATGGGCTCAGGGATCAGTGCCTGCTTGTTGCGATCAAGCCACTTCACAAAGGCCGCAATCCCGCCTTCGTAGAACAGATCATGCTCGATCACGTCCTCGTGCCGCTTGTCACGCAATTTGATACGCACACCCGAATTGAGAAACGCAAGCTCGCGGTAGCGGTGTTCGAGCTTGTCGAAATCAAATTCGGTGACGTTCTTGAAGGTGTCGTGGCTCGCTTTGAAGGTAACGCGCGTGCCTTTTTTAAGGCCATTGGCATCGGCATTGCCATCGACCTTGGGGGCATCGCCCACGACGCGCAAGGCTTCAACAGCATCGCCGTGCTCAAAGCGCATCCAATGCTCCTTGCCCTCACGCCAGATGGTGAGTTCGAGCCATTCGGACAGCGCATTCACCACCGAAACGCCCACGCCATGCAGCCCGCCTGAAACCTTGTAGGCGTTATCATCAGAAGTGTTTTCAAACTTACCGCCGGCGTGAAGCTGGGTCATGATGACTTCGGCGGCCGAAACGCCTTCTTCGGGGTGCATGCCCGTTGGAATGCCGCGCCCATTATCTTCCACGCTGACACTGCCATCCGCGTTCAATTCGATCAGGACAAGGTCGCAGTGCCCGGCAAGAGCCTCGTCGATGGCGTTGTCCGAAACCTCGAACACCATGTGATGCAGGCCCGAGCCATCATCGGTGTCGCCGATATACATGCCGGGACGCTTGCGCACAGCATCGAGGCCTTTCAAAACCTTGATGGAATCGGCGCCATATTCGCCCATCTGGCGGGTCTTTTCAGGTGCGCTCGCGGCGTTTTCAGAATTGGTGTCGCTCATGGCGATTATATAGGCGCTTGGCGCCCAAAACCCAAACGCGCTGGCGCCCGCACGAGGGCTTTTCCACGAGTGTGCAGCGCGCGGGCGCATGCAAAACCTTTTGCGCCGCGCACCAGCATGGCTATGCCTAGCGTCCATGCACAATGATATGATAGCCGCCCGTCTCGCCGAGCCCTTTGGCGCTTTCCCCGAAATCCTCATGCAGTGGTCCCGCATCAAAGGCGATGAGGTCGCGCTGAAAGATGATCGCCGCGAGATTTACTGGGCCGAACTGGTCGGTCTGGTCGAGCGGCTGGCCGCGCGACTGGTCGAGACAGGCCTTGAGCGCGGGCAATCCGTGGCGATTCTGGGCACGTCGAGCGCCGAATATGCGATTGCGTTCCTCGCCGCTGTGCGCGCCGGCGGGGTGGCAGCGCCGCTGACCACCAGCGCGAGCGCAGAGCAGCTTGCGGGCATGGCCAAGGATTCGGGCGCGCTCCATCTGTTCATCGATGCAGCCAAAGCGGCGGAGTTGGGGCCGGATTTCATGGCCGACATGATCCGCGTGCCTCTGGAAAGCATCGAGCAATGGATGGCGCCGCCCCGCGCCCGCGCGCCGGAATTCGTGCCCGATCCCAAGGACCCGTTCAACATTATCTACTCAAGCGGAACGACCGGCATCCCCAAGGGCATCGTCCATTCCCACCAGATGCGCTGGCGACAATTTGCAGCGACTGCGGTCAGCTATCTCAAGGCCGGCTTTCCGGTGCGCTCGCTTGCCTCAACGCCGCTCTATTCCAACACGACGATGGTCGCTTTTCTGCCCGTGCTGCTGGCCGGGGGATGTGTACGGGTGATGGGCAAGTTCGATTGTGCAAGGTGGCTTGCCCATGCGCAGAACGACCGCACCACCATCACCATGCTGGTGCCGGTGCAGTATCAGCGGCTGATGGATTTTGCCGACTTCGAAAGTTTCGATCTGCATGCGCTGAGGCTCAAATATTGCACATCCGCACCATTTTCCGCTGACTTGAAGCGGCAAGTGCTGGCGCGGATGCCGGGCGGCCTGATTGAAATCTATTCGAGGACCGAAGGCGGCGTGGTGTGCCTGCTGCCCGCTCACGAATTCCCGGACAAGCTGCACACCGTGGGTCGGCCGGCGCCGGGCAGTGAATTGAAAGTGCTCGATGATGAAGACCGCGAAGTGCCGCCGGGCACGCCGGGCAATCTGGTCGGCCGCAGCCAGACGATGATGATGGGCTACAAGAACCGGCCCGATAAAACCGCCGAGGCGCAGTGGACGGATCCGGCCACCGGCGAGGTGTGGATGCGCATGGGCGATATTGCGCGCGTCGATGCGGAGGGTTTCGTTGAACTGGTGGGCCGGGCCAAGGACATGATCATCTCAGGCGGGTTCAACATCTATCCGAGCGATCTTGAGACCGAATTGCTGAAGGAGCCGGGGGTTGTTGAGGCCGCCGTTGTCGGCGTGCCATCGCAGGTGTGGGGCGAAAGTCCGGTCGGCTTTGTGGTGCTCAAAGAGGGCGCAGCGGCACCGGAGGCGATTCTGATGGCGGTCAATGCGCGGTTGGGCAAGACCCAGCGGCTTGCGGCGCTTTATGCCATTGATGAAATGCCGCGCAGCCATATCGGGAAACTGTTGAAGACCGAGCTGCGCGAGGAAGCCGAGCGGCGGGGCGGCGTGGCCTAATACCGAGGTTCACTGGCGTGAGCCCATGCACCTTTCACCCCATTGGTAGCCGGGCAGGGAGGTGGGGTGGGATGTATAAGTCAGGCTCAACGAGCTTGAGTGTAACGCTGGAACACGCGGCTGGCCTGACCGGGAGAGAGAGGGGGTAGGCCAGCCGCGCGTAATCAGACAATCAGTACGTTGAACGCACCGGTGCTGATCGCCAGAGCCATGACAAATGCAATGGCCTTTTCGGTGATCGAACGCATGGGTTTTCTCCTTGTGTTTTTGCGTTTCGAGGTGGGATCAACCGGCCCGGGAGAGGGAGTGCTTGTGCACCCTTGGGCCAGCTGTCTGCGCCTATATATGCGCAAGGGGAGATTATTGTTCCATGAATACGTAATTAAATTTCTACTTAGCGAAATCGATTTCGCGCACCTTGCTGGCTGCGAGGTGATGGGATGCCTATCGGACACAAGATGGCGGCGCGGCCACCAATAGGGGGGAGGGGGTGGTGGCCGCGCCATAGGGGGTGCATCTGCAGGACCAATTTATGGTGCCGTGGCGGCCATTATTGGCCGCGGGATGCCGATTTTCCGCTGATGCCGACACCCTTGGGTGGGTGGATCAGCGCAGTGGTTGGCAAATGGTGGTGGCCCGTGCGCAAAGCAAATGCGAAAACTTTGCTCTGAATTGCATTTAACGCAACCCATTTGAGTGGGTAAATTGCAAGCTCTGCCAGCCTGGTGCGCGCAAACCACGAGGAAGAAAGGCCGCCGGATCGCTCCGACGGCCTTCATTTCATTCGGAAATGCAGATCCTTAAGGATCGCTCAATCAGTTGGCGGCAACTTCACGGCCACGGCGCTGTTGCATGGCGGCAACGCGTTCGACTTCGACCTTGGCTGCAGCCAGACCTTCGGCAACGCAGGTTTCATCGCGCTGGCTGCGGTTGAAGCTGTAGCGCGGCGCGCCCTGGCCCGAGCACACCTGGCGAAGCTTTGCCGCCACGCGCGATTCCAGCGCGGCCCGGCCGGCTTCGGTGGTCACGTCCAGATCGGCGTAGGATACGCGCACGTCGACGACAGTTTCAGCCGCCACAACGGGCGTTGCAAGGGCTGCAAGGGCAATCAGGGGGAGAGAAAAACGCATGATGTAGGCTCCGTTCAAGAGAGGATCACGAAGAGACGATGCCGCTGACCGACATTCGGTTGCTTTTCGAAACTCTGGTGCAATGCACAAGAGAATTGTGCAAATGCGAAAAGGGCGACCTTGGTTCCAAAAAAAGCAATATGGATGTGCATTTTTTCGGGAACCATCGCCGCACTGGCGCAAAACGCAGGCTCTTGTATGCTGGATGCTGGACACGGGGCGAGGGGCTCCTTAATTCGCGGCCATGAACGTTCCAGCCAGCCAAGCCGCCTCTTCTGATTCCGTGCATCAGGAATCGATCCTGATTGTCGATTTCGGATCTCAAGTGACGCAATTGATCGCCCGCCGCGTGCGCGAGGCCGGGGTCTATTCCGAAATCGCACCCTTCACGATGGCCGAAGAGGCCTTCCGTCGGATGGCTCCCAAAGGCATCATTCTGTCAGGCTCGCCCGCAAGCGTCCCTGCCGAAGGTTCCCCGCGTGCGCCGCAATGCCTGTTTGAGGCGGGCGTGCCGATCCTTGGCATCTGCTATGGCCAACAGGTGATGAGCCATCAGCTCGGCGGCGAGGTTCGTCCCGGCCATGAGACCGGAGAAGGCGGCGAATTTGGCCGCGCCTTCCTGACTGTTACCGCCGAATGCGCGCTGTTCGATGGGCTTTGGGCGGTTGGCGAGCGTCATCAGGTGTGGATGAGCCACGGCGACAAGGTGACAGCCTTTGCCCCCGGCTTCGAAATCGTCGCCACCTCAGATGGTGCGCCTTTCGCCGTCATCGCGGATGAAAAACGCAAGTTCTATGGCACTCAGTTCCACCCCGAAGTCGTCCACACGCCCGACGGCGCCAAGCTGCTCGCCAATTTCGTGCGCCATGTCTGCGGCCTTGCAGGCGACTGGACCATGGCCGAATTCCGCCAGACCAAGATCGCTGAAATCCGCGAACAGGTGGGTGACAAGCGGGTAATCTGCGGGCTTTCGGGCGGCGTCGATTCGGCGGTCGCGGCGGTGCTGATTCATGAGGCGATCGGCGACCAGCTGACCTGCGTCTTTGTCGATCACGGCCTCATGCGCATGAACGAGGCCGAACAAGTCGTCACCCTGTTCCGCGATCATTACAACATCCCGCTTGTCGCTGTCGATGCCGAGGAACTGTTCCTTTCGGGCCTTGCCGGCCTCACCGATCCCGAAGCCAAGCGCAAGTTTATCGGCAAGACCTTTATCGATGTGTTCGAGGCTGAGGCGAAAAAGATCGGCGGTGCGGATTTCCTGGCGCAAGGCACGCTTTATCCTGATGTGATCGAATCTGTCTCTTTCACCGGCGGGCCGAGCGTAACCATCAAAAGTCACCACAATGTCGGCGGGCTGCCTGAACGCATGAATATGGCGCTGGTTGAGCCCTTGCGCGAACTCTTCAAGGACGAAGTGCGCGAACTTGGCCGCGAACTCGGCTTGCCCGAAGCTTTCGTGGGCCGCCATCCCTTCCCCGGCCCCGGCCTTGCCATTCGCATTCCCGGCGAAGTCACCAAGGAACGCTGCGATATCTTGAGGAAGGCCGACGCGATCTATCTCGAGGAAATCCGCAATGCCGGGCTCTATGATGCGATCTGGCAGGCCTTTGCGGTGCTCTTGCCGGTTAAGACTGTGGGCGTGATGGGTGATGGGCGCACTTACGATTCGGTCTGCGCCCTGCGCGCTGTCACTTCAACCGATGGGATGACAGCCGATGTCTATCCCTATGATGCCGGGTTCCTGACCCGCGTTGCCACGCGCATTGTCAACGAAGTGCAGGGCATCAACCGGGTGGTTTATGATTACACCAGCAAACCGCCCGGCACCATTGAATGGGAATGAGATGAGCGGGGGCAAGGCTACCCTTTTCGCCGCCTGTCCCTTTCTGCTAGCATCCTGCGTATCGCGTCCAATCAAGGGTCTTTTTTGCTGTGACACAATCACTCCGCTTGCTTGCCTGCTGCGCCGCGCTTGGCCTGGTGCTGGCCTCCTGTGCCGAGGCGCCTTCCACCCCGCCTGCCGAAAGCGCTGTCACCTTGGGAGAGGGCGATTGGGCGATTGATCCCAAAGCGTCACACCTTTCTTATGTGTCGATCAAGGCAGGCGAAATCGCCGAGGCGAACCGGTTCGACACCGTCAGCGGCGGCGTGAGTGCTGATGGCACGGCGCGACTTGAGGTGGCGCTTGCATCAGTCAACACCGGGATCGAGATCCGCGATCAACGGATGCGCGACATTTTCTTTCAGGTTGCCGAGTTCCCTACGGCGGTGGTGACGGCGCAACTCGATCCGGCCCAGTTTGCTGCGCTTGATGTCGGCACGGCGATGGTTCAGCCGCTCACCGCCAAGCTTGAATTGAAGGGCATGGAAGCGGATGTCGATGCCCGTGTGCAGGTTGCAAGAGTGAGCGAAGATCGCGTCATCGCCACCACCATCCAGCCGATCATCATCACTACCGATATGTTCGGGCTTACCGATGAACTGGGCGAATTGCGGGCGCTTGCGCAATTGCCGTCGATCTCACCGGCGGTTCCGGTGACCTTTACCCTCGCGTTCCAGCGTTGAGCGCGGGCAGCGCGGCGCACAGTCTGATCGCAAGCCCTGCCAGCAACAGGCCGGTGGTAACCGATGCTGCCATCTGGCTGGCCCAATGCCCGCCTAGCACCACGCGCGCAGCGCTGCCCACAAGGATCGCGCCTGCCGCGATTGCGCGGGCCGGCCATTGCTGGCGTGCGGTGTTTGCTGCGGTCAGCAAAGCCGCGCCGAAAACCGCGCCATAGATCAGCCCGAAGGTTGAAGGCAGTCCGCTTGACGATGACGGCGCCGCGACCGCAACCAGAGGTTCTGCCGGGCGTGCCACAAACAGTCCGGCGCGCAAGGCCTTGTCGGCCACCAGCGCCAGCCCGTAGGCCAGCACCGCCGCCGCCCCGCCTACGGCCCCGCGCAGCCACCAGCCCAGCAGCGCTGCTACCCCCACGCTCACTCCGGCCAGCGGCACAAGAGCGCTTTGCGTAAGGGCAAAGGCCCATGGCGGGGCGTCTCCCAGCAAGGTTTGCAGCGTGCGCGTTATTGCCACATCACCCGGCAAGGGGCCTTGCGCGGTCCAGCTTGCCGCACCCACCACCAGCGCGAATATCCCCAGCACAGCGGCGCGTTTCATCGCTGGCAAACTCCTTTCCCGGCCTGACGCTACGACATCGCCGCGTCCGCCTATGCTCCTTAAATTGCCCTCTTGCCAGCCTGCGCGCTATCGGCTTGGGTGCCGCGCAAAGCGCATCTGGCAATGGGAGAGACACGCCATGAAAACCGCCATCACCGAAATGTTTGGCATCCAGCATCCGATTATTCAGGGCGGGATGCACTATGTCGGCTTTGCCGAAATGGCAGCGGCTGTTTCCAATGCGGGCGGTCTGGGGATCATCACCGGCCTGACCCAAGGGACGCCGGAAAAGCTGGCGAACGAAATTGCGCGCTGCAAGGATATGACCGACAAGCCTTTCGGCGTGAATCTTACCATCCTGCCCACGCTTACCCCGCCCGATTATCCGGGGCTCCTGAAGGCGGTGATCGATGGCGGGGTGAAGGTGGTTGAGACTGCTGGGCGCAATCCGGTCGAATTGCTGCCGCCCTTGAAGGATGCCGGCATCAAGGTGATCCACAAATGCACCAGCGTGCGCCATTCGCTGAAAGCGCAGGAGATCGGCTGCGATGCGGTCAGCGTTGATGGCTTTGAATGCGGCGGCCATCCGGGCGAGGATGATGTGCCCAATTTCATCCTGTTGCCGCGCGCTGCTGACGAATTGGAAATCCCCTTTGTCTCGTCAGGCGGGATGGCCGACGGGCGTTCTCTGGTGGCGTCGCTGGCTATGGGGGCTGCTGGCATGAACATGGGCACGCGCTTTATCGCCACCAAGGAAGCGCCCGTGCACGAGAATGTGAAGCAGGCGATCATCGCCGCATCCGAACTCGACACCCGCCTTGTCATGCGCCCGCTTCGCAACACCGAACGTGTGCTCAACAATGCGGCCGTTGAACGCCTGATCCAGAAGGAAAAAGATCTGGGCGATGCCATCACCATTCAGGACATTCTGCCCGAAGTGGCGGGCGTTTATCCCAAGATCATGCAGGAAGGCGCGATGGATGAGGGCGCGTGGAGCTGCGGCATGGTGGCAGGCCTCATCCACGACATCCCGGCCTGCGAGGAACTGATCACCCGCATCATGGCCGAAGCAGAGGCAATCATTGCTCGGCTGGGCGCGCTGTCAAAGGCCTGAACGGCGCCGCGTAAGGCTGTCGCAACGTGCCTTATCAATCATTTCGCCGGGTGCGGGTGTAGGGGATGAAATCATCCATCGACACCGACCCGGTGAAAAAGCCGATCACCCGATCAAATGTTGTCAGCACATCCATCCGGCACAGCTGCGTTCCGCTGAAGCGATTGGCGGCAAGCGCGTTGCGTTGGCTGATCGCCTCGGGGTTGAGGGTGCGCTGGACATAGATCGTATCCCCTCGGCCGAACACATAGGCCGTGCCGTCGATCGTGCGCATCTGCTCATTGGGCAGATTGCGAATGCATTGCATCGGTTCGCCCGCGACGCGCCCTTTCAGCAGTTTAGCAAGTTCCTGTTCGCCTTTGGTCGCAGCGGCGGAGGCTTCGGCTTCGGCCTCGGCCTCGAGCGGTGCAGAATCGCTCTGCGCAAGAACAGGCGCGCTGGCCAGCAGCACGGCGGCAAGGCTGATAAGCGAAAGGCGGTGTGCGGGGCGCGTCATATAAGGCTCCTGTGCAATGTCTTGCACATTACCCGAAAACGGCTGAACCCGCGCTGACCGCAGGGATTACCGCCGCGCCGGGCTGGCGCCCGAGGAAATGTCGGGCAGGCCCGCCTGATCGACCCCATCCGCCGGACCACCGCGCAACACGAAGCGGCGATCACAATAGCCGCAGTCGACATAGCCATGCTCGTCGATTTCAAGATAGATGCGGGGGTGGCCAAGCGCCGCCGGACGATAGCCAGCGCCGCCGCGAATGCCGCTGGCGCCATCGCAGCTGACCCGGCGCGTATCGACCAGCAGGACTTCAGGAGGTGCAATGCTCATGGGCTCCTGCGATAGTCGCGCGCGCGGCTGAGTGCAATTCCCTTTGCGCGAGTCTCGCTGCTAACCTAATGCGGGCTCACCATGACATCCGAGCCTGCTATCCGCATCGAGAGCCTGACCAAACGCTATGCCCCGACCAAGGGCGCCAAGGGCGCAGTCGTCGAAGGCAAGCTGGCGTTGCGCGGCGTGAGCTTTGATGTGCCTCAGGGTTCGATCTTCGGGTTGCTCGGTCCCAATGGTGCGGGCAAATCGACGCTGATCAATATCCTTGCAGGGTTGGTGAACAAGACCAGCGGCACAGCAGAAATCTGGGGCTTTGATATTGATCGCGATCGCCGCAACGCCAGCCGGGCGATTGGCATTGTGCCGCAGGAAATCGTGTTCGACCCGTTCTTCTCGCCGTTTGAAGTGCTGGAAAATCAGGGCGGCTTTTATGGCATCCCCAAGGCTGAGCGCCGCAGCGAGGAATTGCTCGCTGCTGTGCATCTGTCGGACAAGCGCAACGCCTATGCCCGCGCGCTGTCAGGCGGCATGAAGCGCCGTCTGCTGATTGCCAAGGCGATGGTGCATTCGCCCCCGATCCTCGTGCTGGACGAGCCGACCGCCGGTGTGGATGTCGAACTCAGGCGCCAGTTGTGGGAACTGGTGAGCGAATTGAACCGCGAGGGCGTGACGGTGGTGCTCACCACCCACTACCTTGAAGAAGCCGAGCAATTGTGTGATCGTATCGCGATTATCAATCACGGCCAGTTGATCGCCAACAAACCGACCCGCGAGCTTGTCGCCATGGCGCGCGAGAAGATCGTGCGCGTCGAGGTGGCCGATGATATTGCCGAGCTTCCTCAGGCCGATGTGTTCAGCGCTGTGACGCTGGTTGATCCACACACGCTGGAGATCACCTATAACCGCGATCTGGCCAGCGCCGGGCAAGTGCTGGCGCTGGTGCAGGCTGCGGGCCACACCATCCTTGATGTGACCACGCGCGAGGCCGATCTTGAGGATGTGTTTGTCTCGCTCACCAGTCAGGCCGCCTGACCGCCTCGCGCGGCATTGTTGTCGCAATTGTCCAAGCCATTCCCCGCCTGCACGCAATAGGCTATGGTCCCATGATGTTGGGACAGGGGGGGCTTGCCATGATCCGTCATTTTGTGTCGCTGCTGCTTGCAGCCGGGCTGATTGTCACCGCAGGAGGTGGCCTGCAATCGCCAGCGCGCGCGCAGGCCAGTGCCAGCGCGCAGGAAATCGCCAAGGGCGACAAGGCCTTGGCGCGCAAACAATATGCCGCAGCGCTCGATCATTATGATACAGCCTGCGATGCCGGCAATGGAGAGGGCTGCTTTGACGCCGGGCGCATGTATGAATTGGGCCAAGGCGTTAAGCCCAGCGCTTCGATGGCCGCGCGCTATTATGAAAGCTCGTGCTATAATGAATACGCCGATGGCTGCGCTCGCGCGGGATTGCTGTTCAATGGCCGCGATGGCGTCGCCCAAGATTACGACAAGGCGTTCAAACTGCTGCGCTTTGGCTGTGATTTTGGCTCAGTGGAAAGCTGTTCGAACCTTGGCTTCATGTATGATCTCGGGCGCGGCGTGGCGCAGGACCGGGCCAAGGCGCGCGAATATTATCTCGACGCCTGCAACCGCGGCTATGCTCAGGGCTGCACCAATCAGGGCTTGATGCTGGCCGAAGGCGAAGGTGGGCCGGTGGATGCGGTGCAGGGCCGCGCCTTCCTCAAACACGGTTGTGATGGCGGGGACAAGGGCGGCTGCGCGCAATTGGCCAAATTCGATGCCGGCAGGGTTCGCCCCGCCGGAGAAGTTGAAGCCGATTACCGCATGGGCCTCGATAGTTTCAATCGCAAACTCTACCCGCAAGCCTATGGCCTGCTGCGCCCCTTTGCTGATGAAGGCCGCGAGGAAGCGGAATATGCCGTCGGCTTCATGCTGGCCTATGGGCAAGGCACCCAGCGCAATTACCTCGAAGCGGCGCAATTCCTCGCCCGCGCCGCTGAGCGCGGCGATACCGCAGCGCAAGATACCCTTGTCAACATCGCGCCCAAGGTGATGGAAGCGCGCTTTATCGAGCACATTGATCGCTATGGCCCAAGCACAACGAGCCTGAGTGATTTCTTCTATGATGTGAACGTCTATTGCATCTATGGCGGGCCGAATTGTTCAGCTTGGCGGGCGCGTTATTACAAGCTTCAGCGCGAAAACAACATGCGCGCCGAGGCGGCCAACATGGCCCGCATCTGGAACAATTACGGGCAGGGCAAATCTTCGGAACAATTCTGGAGCGAGGCGCGCGCGCGCAGCGAATGCCTGCGCCGGGTGACGCAATCGATCGAGGCCCAGAATCGTGGCCGCCAGCAGTGGCGCTACGTCAATGATTGCAAGTAGTCGGAGTGAAAACAGCCACTCATAATGACATGGCTGGCACGATGAGCGGGAATGCGGGCTGCTGCCCCGGGGCCTCGGTGCAGGCAGCTCGCACCATGACTTATGCTCAAGCTCGTTGAGCTTGTCTCATACCACCCACCCCACCTCCCCGTCCCGTCCGGCCACCATATCCACTTGGTATCATTGGTGGCTGGGCGGGGAGGTGGGGTGGGAGGTGCATGGGTTCACGCCAGTGAACCTTGGTATTGGGCCGCTTTGGCCAGCCTTTTGCAGCGGCTTACCAATGGCCGCAAGGTGCAAGCCGGCTCGGCTGGCCGCGCGCAGTGCAGTGCCGCCAGCCGCGTTGGGCTCACATGCCGCTTGGCGCCTTGCGCCAAGTCTTGCGGGCCATGCGCACGATTTCGGTTCCGCAGTGACGACAGGTGCCGCGATACTGCTTTCCGTCCCATTTGACATCACGCCGTAAGGGCTCGTGCCAGCCAAGGATACAGTTAAGCTTCGATAGGAGCGACATGGAGAGGGTGTCCTGCTCTTCTAAATTCACGAATTTAGGCGACATTTTAAGATTTTATTGAGCATTGCCCACATTCTGTGCGGGCCCGCTCCGTCACTTTTATGATCAGACGTTATCAGATATATCATCGAAATAAGTAAAATTACTTACCCTGCTCAAGCCCTATCATTTTTATGGAGGGCTGGCAGGCTCGTAACCGCAACCGCCCATCTCGCTTGCTCCTGATCACAAGGCGCGGCATTGCAGAAAGCATGAGCCAAAATATCGCCTCTCAGTCCTCCGCGTCTGCTTCAGCTCCACTGTTGCAGCATGATGTCATCATCATCGGATCGGGCGCGGCAGGGCTCACCGCTGCGCTGGAACTGGCGCAGGAAAAGCGCGTGCTGGTGCTGGCGAAAGGCTCGCTCACCGGGGGCTCCACCGCTTGGGCGCAGGGCGGGATTGCCGCCGTGCTGGATGCTGGCGACACCTTCGACAATCACATCCGCGACACCATGGTCGCAGGCGCGGGCCTTAATGATCTGGCGGCTGTGCAATTCGTGATCGAGCGCGCGCCCAAGGCGATTGATCGCCTATGCGAGCTGGGCGTGCCCTTCAACCGCGAGCAGCACGCGCTGCACCTGACGCGCGAAGGCGGCCATTCGCACCGCCGGATCGTCCATGTCGATGATGCGACCGGCTGGGCGGTGCAATCCGCGCTGCTTGCTGCTGCCGAGGCGCACCCCAACATCACGTTGCTGGCCGGGCGCACCGCCATCGATCTCATCACCGATCGCCACCGCGAGCAGTTCTCGGCAGCTGGCCGGGTGTGGGGCGTTTATGCGCTGAATGAGGAAACCGGCCGGGTTGAACGCCACACCGCGCGCGCCACCATCCTTGCCACGGGAGGCGCGGGCCGCGTCTATCAATTCTCCACCGCCCCGCGCGGAGCCACCGGCGACGGCATTGCGATGGCGTGGCGGGCGGGCGCGCGGGTTTCGAACATGGAGATGATGCAGTTCCATCCGACCTGCCTTTACAATCTCGAGGTGAAAAACTTCCTCATCACCGAGGCCGTGCGCGGCGAAGGTGGCCGCCTGATCAATCCGCGCACCGGCCAGCGGTTCATGAAGCTGTATGATCCCGAACGGCTTGAACTGGCTCCGCGCGATGTGGTGGCGCGCGCGATTGATGCCGAGATCAAGCGCCACGGGCTTGATTATGTGCACCTTGATATCAGCCACCAGCCCGCCGATTTTGTGCGCGGGCATTTCCCGACGATTTATGACAAGCTGCTGGGCCTCGGCATTGATATGACCACGCAGCCGATCCCGGTGGTGCCGGCGCAGCATTACACCTGCGGCGGGGTGGTGGTGGATTTGCACGCGCGCACCGATATTCCGGGCCTGTGGGCGGCGGGCGAATGCACCGAAAGCGGGCTGCACGGCGCCAACCGGCTGGCGTCCAATTCCTTGCTCGAATGCTTCGTGTTCGGCGAAGCAGCGGCGGACGATATCCTCGCGCGCTGGGATGAACTCAATGAACCGCCCGCGATCCTGCCGTGGGATGAAAGCCGCGTGACCGATTCGGATGAAGAGGTCGTCATCAAGCAGAACTGGACCGAAATTCGCCGCTTCATGTGGAACTATGTCGGCATTGTGCGCACCACCAAGCGGCTGGAACGCGCCGCCAGTCGCATCGGCCTGTTGAAGCGCGAGGTGGAGGATTATTACGGGAGCTTCCGCGTCACCACCGATCTCATCGAATTGCGCAATCTGCTGCAATCGGCTGAGTTGATTGTGACCAGCGCGCTCCAGCGCCGCGAAAGCCGGGGGCTGCACTACACGCTCGATTTTCCCGATCTGGTCGATCCCCCGCGCGATACGGTGCTGGTTCCTTAGGCTTTATCGGAGCGGGAGCCTTCTTTCGTCCTCGTGCATTGCTGATACATCGCGCCGCAAGGCACCCTCTGGCATGGAAGCCCCATCATGAGATCACCGCACCAATGGCTGGGCCTGCTTGCTCTGACCTTTGCAGCCCCGCTCGCCGCTGAGGACGAGCCTGCGCCCGCTTCCACCAATGCGATCGTCGTCACCGCGCAGCGCTCCGGCGCGCCGATGTGGACCATCGAGACGCCGCAAGGCATCGTCATCCTTGTGGGCGAGATGCGCAATGTCCCCAAATCGACCCCGTGGCAGCCCGAACGCCTGCAGGAAGCCACCGCCGAGGCAAGCCGCGTGATCCTTGGCGTGCAGCCCAAGATCTCTCCCGGCGATATCCTGCGGCTGATCTTCAAGGGCGGGCAATTCACCAAGCTGCCCGGCAAGACCGTAGCGAGCGATTATCTCAATGCGGAACAACTCGCCCGCCTCGCCGCGCTTGAGGAGCAGTATGACAAGGATTTCGCCCGCAAGAGCTTCCTGATGACCTCGTTCGATTTCCTCACCCGGCGGCTGCGGTTCAACAAAGACACCGCCGATGACGCAGGCGACGTGGTGAAGAAAGCCGCTTCCCGCGCCAAGGTGCCCACCTCCCGCGCCGGGGCCCTGCGCGGCAAGGATATGCTCGACAGTCTGGCGGAGGCCGATCCCAAAGATCACATCCCTTGTCTTGAGGCATCGATGACAGCAGTCGAAATCGGCCCCGAACTGGTCGAAAAGCGCGGCGCGGACTGGCGCGCTTTCCGCATTCCTGAGGTGATGAACAACCCGCTGGAAATTGCCCTGTCGAAATGCTGGCCCTGGGCCGATCCTGACGTGGGCAGCGAATTACGCACCATCTGGGTGGAACAGATCACCGATGCGACCACAGCGGACGGCGTGACGCTTGCCGTGGTTCCCCTGCGCGTGCTGGCCGAGGAAGGCGGGGTGCTTGATCTGCTCGAAGAACAGGGCCTGCCGATTGGCGGTCCTGTCTGGCGCAAGTGATCGGCCCGCGCTAGGCTCGGCAGCCAATCAGGGGAGAGATGCACCAATGGCCACTGCCGCCAACATGATCGCCGACACCATCACCGCCAATGGCATTTCGATCCATTACGAAGATCACGGCGATCCGGCGGCCCCGCCGGTCCTTCTCATCATGGGCTTTGGCGCGCAGCTCACCCTTTGGCCGATTGAACTGGTTCAGGCGCTCACCAGCCAAGGCTTTCGCGTCATCCGCTATGACAACCGCGATATTGGCCTGTCGCACAAGCTTGATGGGGTAAAGGCCCCGGGCCCGGTCAAACTCACACTGATGGGCAAGCTGGGCCTTCGCCCGCGCGTGCCCTATACGCTTTCCGACATGGCCGATGATGGCGCAGGGCTGCTTGATGCGCTGGGGATTGAGCGTGCGCATATCGTCGGCGCCAGCATGGGCGGAATGATCGCCCAGCGCTTTGCCCACCGCCACCCGCAGCGCACCGCCTCGCTCACCAGCATTTTCTCCACCACCGGCAATCCCAAGCTGCCGCCTGCCCGCAAGGAAGCGATGCAGGTGCTGATCAAGCGGCCCGACAGCATGGAGGAGGAAGCGCTTGTCGCCCACGGCATGAAGCTTGCCCGCACGATTGGCTCGCCCGGCTTTCCCACCGATGAAGAACGCCTGCGCGCCAACGTCACCGCCGCTGTGCGCCGGAGCGTCTATCCGCAAGGCCCGACCCGGCAACTGGCCGCGATTGTGGCTGATGGCGACCGGCGGGGCATTTTGCAGAGCCTCGATGTGCCCACCTTGGTGCTGCACGGCGAGGAAGACCCGCTGATCCCGGTTGCCGCCGGGCACGACACCGCGGCCCATATCCGCGGCGCGCGGCTGAGGACGATTCCCGGCTGGGGGCATGATCTGCCGCTGGCGCTGGTTGATGAGTTGGCAGGCGAGATTGGCGGCCATGCGCGCATGGTGGGGTGAGGCCGCTCCGCCCGAAAACGCAACAAACTTGCGCTGCTGCGCGCAAAAGATTCAAGCCTCGATTCAAAAGATTCACTCCCCATATTTTTCTTCACAGATTCAATTTGGGGCTTGCGGGCCGCGCGACTCAAGCTTTGTCCACGCGTCGCGCCTGATCGGGACCTCAGGAACAACCCTCAGCAGGCGATTCACAGTTAATCGGCGGTTGACGGGATTCGCCTGCTGATTCATCATCTAGTGGTTAGGTCTGAAGAAGACCCCAATGGCTTGATGCTTTGGCAGCTCTCTTAGGGGGACAAGGGCTGCTGCCAGAGTGCAGGCAAGGGGCTTTGAGGGCGAATCATGAAACATCCCCCGCCTTGCGCTGCGTCCCCCTTGAACCGGGGCTATGTGGGCAAGTCTGGGGATGAACCGGTGCAGAACAGAATCGGAACAAGGGCCCTTGCCTGCGTGTCTGATTCAGAGGACAAGGCGGGGCAGACAATGGATTTCAAAGCGAGTGAGAACGTGCCGGGTGATGTGTTGGAAGATGCGGTGGCAACAGATGTGGCCGCCAGCGCAAGCGATGAGGCGATGAGCATGGCGAAAGCGGACACCGGAAGCGAAGCGCTAATCGCGGCCAAGGCGGGTCAGGCGCTGGCCGGCGCTATGGCCGAAGCAGCCAAGGATGCAGGCAAGGCCGATTCCAAGAAGGTCAACGCACGCCGGTTCACGGTGGTCACCGATGCCACGCGCGATGCGAACCTCACCGAATTCGGCAAGGAGACGCTCACCGATCGCTATCTGCTGCCCGGCGAAAGCTATCAGGATCTCTTCGCGCGCGTGGCAGATGCCTATGCCGATGATGCGGCCCACGCCCAGCGGCTTTATGACTACATCTCGAACCTGTGGTTCATGCCGGCAACGCCCGTGCTGTCAAACGGCGGGACGAATCGCGGGCTGCCGATTTCGTGCTATTTGAATTCCGTGTCCGACAGCCTCGAAGGCATCGTCAACACCTGGAATGAAAACGTCTGGCTTGCCAGCAAGGGCGGCGGGATTGGCACCTATTGGGGCAATGTGCGCGGGATCGGCGAGCCGGTCGGTTTGAATGGCAAGACCTCTGGCATCATTCCTTTCGTGCGCGTGATGGACAGCCTGACGCTGGCGATTTCGCAGGGCTCGCTGCGCCGTGGTTCGGCGGCCTGCTATCTCGACATCAGCCACCCGGAAATCGAGGAATTTCTCGAAATCCGCAAGCCCTCAGGCGATTTCAACCGCAAGGCGCTGAACCTGCACCACGGCGTGCTCGTCACCGATGAATTTATGGAAGCGGTGCGCGATGGGGCCGAATTTGAATTGAAGAGCCCGCGCGATGGCTCGGTGCGCGGCAAGGTCGATGCGCGCTCGCTGTTCCAGAAGCTGGTCGAAACCCGGCTTGCCACGGGCGAACCCTATATCGTCTTCAACGACACCGTGAACCGCATGATGCCCAAGCATCACCGCGATCTGGGGCTGAAGGTTTCGACCTCCAACCTGTGCAGCGAGATTACGCTGCCCACCGGCATTGACCACCTCGGCAATGATCGCACGGCGGTGTGCTGTCTGTCCTCGCTCAACCTCGAAAAGTGGGAGGAATGGCAGGGCGACAAGCAATTCATCGAAGACGTGATGCGCTTCCTTGATAACGTGCTGCAGGACTATATCGACCGCGCGCCAGACGAGATGGCCCGCGCCAAATACTCCGCCGCGCGTGAACGCAGCGTGGGCCTCGGGGTGATGGGCTTCCACTCCTACCTTCAGATGAAGGGCGTCGCGATGGAAAGCGCCATGGCCAAGGCGCTGAACCTCAAGATGTTCAAGCATATCCACGCCAAGGCGTCCGAGGCTTCGATGCTGCTCGCGCAGGAGCGCGGGCCTTGCCCCGATGCTGCTGACATGGGCGCGATGGAGCGGTTTTCCTGCAAGATGGCGATCGCGCCGACCGCCTCGATCAGCATCATCTGCGGCGGGACGAGCGCTTGTATCGAACCGATCCCGGCCAATATCTACACCCACAAGACCCTGTCGGGCAGCTTCATCGTCAAGAACCCCTATCTTGAGAAATTGCTCGACAAGAAGGCGAAGAATTCCACCAATGTGTGGAATTCGATCCTTGAACGCGGCGGCAGCGTGCAGCACCTTGAATTCCTCACCCCTGAGGAAAAGGCGGTGTTCAAAACCAGCTTTGAAATCGATCAACGCTGGCTGCTCGAATTCGCCGCGGACCGCACGCCTTTCATCGATCAGGCGCAGTCGCTGAACCTGTTCATCCCTGCTGATGTCGATAAGTGGGATTTGATGATGCTGCACTTCCAGGCGTGGGAAAAGGGCATCAAGTCGCTCTATTACCTGCGGTCAAAATCGGTGCAGCGCGCCGGCTTTGCCGGCGGGGTTGAGGCTGACAACACGCCCGAGGCCCCGCGCATCGAACTCACCGCCGGCGGCGAGCAGACCGATTACGAGGAATGCCTCAGCTGCCAGTAAGGCAAAGCTGCGTGATCCGCGCTCGGCCTGCGCTCGTATCTACGCCGCGAGCAAGGCCGAGTGTTCCGGCGCTTCAGGCAGACCAAAGGAGTTCAAACATAATGAATGTGCAGATGTGGGCAGGCGTTTTCGGGCTGGTGGTGTGCGCGATCTTCGCCTTCACCTCGATCCGTGAACTGCGCCGCAATGTCCCCGGCCACGCGCTCAACGCGGCCAAGATCCACATTGGCATGGTCGCGCTGTTCGTGCCCTTCTGCATCTGGATCCTGATCGCCTACGCGCCCTGACCGGCGCACCCCAATCTGTGTTATAATCTCATTGCTGTTCCCTATTCGGAGACCAAGCCCATGTCGCTGCTCGAAGCCCGCAAGACCTACAAGCCGTTTGAATACCCCTGGGCCTATGATTTCTGGAAGCGCCAGCAACAGATCCACTGGATGCCTGAGGAAGTGCCCTTGGGCGAGGATTGCCGCGACTGGGCGCAGAAAATCTCCGAGCATGAGCGCAACCTGCTCACCCAAATCTTCCGCTTTTTCACGCAGGCCGATGTCGAGGTGCAGAACTGCTACCACGAACAATATGGCCGCGTGTTCAAGCCCACCGAAGTCAAGATGATGCTCGCCGCCTTCTCCAACATGGAAACGGTGCACATCGCGGCCTATTCGCACCTGCTCGACACCATCGGGATGCCCGAAGCGGAATATTCCGCCTTCCTCGAATATGAGGAAATGAAGGACAAGCATGATTTCCTCCAGCAGTTCGGCGTCGACACCGACGAAGACATCGCCCGCACGCTGGCAACCTTCGGCGGCTTTACCGAAGGGCTGCAGCTGTTCGCCAGCTTTGCCATGCTGATGAACTTCCCGCGCTTCAACAAGATGAAGGGCATGGGCCAGATCGTCAGCTGGTCGGTGCGCGATGAAAGCCTGCATTGCGAAGGCATCATCAAGCTGTTCCACACCTTCTGCGAGGAACGCCAGTGCCTCACCAAGGCGGTGAAGGAAGATCTCATCGACATCTGCCAGAAGACAGTGCGGCTGGAGGACAACTTCATTGATCTCGCCTTTGAAATGGGCCCGGTTGACGGCATGAGCGCGCGTGAGATCAAGCGCTACATCCGCTACATCGCCGACTGGCGGTTGAAGCAGCTTGGCCTGCAGCCGGTTTACATGATCGAAGACCACCCCCTGCCCTGGCTCCAGCCGCTGCTAAACGGGGTGGAACACGCCAACTTCTTCGAAACCCGCGCGACCGAATATTCAAAGGGCGCGACGCGGGGGAATTGGAACGACGTGTGGTCGAGCTTCGACAAGCGCCAGAAGGCCAAGGCGGTCAACGAGGACGGCGCTGAGGGCGAGGCTGAGGCCGGGCTGTTTGGGGCTGAGGCTGCGGAGTAGGAAAGGGTGGAGATCGAGAGCGTCATCGACGAAAAGATCGGCGAAGTTCGCTTTGAAGCGCTAGACTTGAGCTTCGGGGAAATCGCGAGCCTCCACAAGCAGCGGGAGATGGTCATCGACCCCGATTACCAACGGTTGTTCCGCTGGTCTGATCAGCAGCGTTCGAGGTTAATCGAGTCAGTGCTCTTGAGGCTCCCGCTGCCTCAGAGTCTGATTCAAAACTATCATGATAGATTTCATACTCTTGCGATACGGCGTGCGAAGAGCTGGATTGAGGCGATGAACAGCCATGCGGTTGCCGAGGCGATGGTTTGCTCGAAGTCCTTGGCAAGGCGGCGGTTGCGGCCGAGCCATGCAAAGGTCCGCTCAACCACCCAGCGTCTGGGCAAGACCTCGAAGCTCTTGGCGTGGTCGGACCGCTTGATGATCTCGACGGTCCACATCCCGATCTTGTGCAGCGCCTGGCGAAGCTTATCGCCGGCATAGCCACCATCTGCGAAGACGTGCCGCAGCCAAGGGTGACGGCGGATAAACTCGGCCAAGACGAGCGGTGCACCATCACGGTCTTGGACATCGGCGGTATGGATCACGGCATGAACGAGATTACCATCGGTGTCGGTCACGATGTGCCGCTTGCGGCCCTTGATCTTCTTGCCAGCGTCGTAGCCCCGAGGCCCACCGCTCTCGGTGGTTTTGACGCTTTGGCTGTCAATGACCCCGGCGCTGGGAGAGGCCTCGCGTCCCACCGCTTCCCGGCCGATCAGCAGCAGAGCGTGATTGAGCGAGAGCCACATGTGTTCGTCTCGTTCCTTGCCCTCACGCTTGCCAAGGAAGTAACAAGGCTGTGTCAGGACAAGGGCTTTCAGCCCGAATGGCAGCCGCTGCTCAACGATCTCGACCGCCTCCAGCAGGCCACCATCGAAAAGGACGGCAAGGTCATTACCGTACGCACCCCAACCTCGGGTCAGGCAGGGCAAGTGTTCCAAGCAACCGGCGTTCCGCTTCCTGCTAATATCCGCGAAAAAGCCGCCTGAGCCCGCTTACCACTGCAAACTCCATAAAAGTGCCAAATGCGGTGCTAAGAAAACGTGCGCCTAAGCAACGTATTGATAACAAGCACAATCTCGGAATGCACTGTTCAACTTGGGTTTGGCGGGATTGGCGGGGCCTATGCAGGACGCGCGCTGTTTCGGCACAAGACGCGCAAACAGCCGTTCAGCGCGCAGCTTCACCTGATAGCCTGCGCCCAGCTTTGCGCAGCGGCGTTTCTGATTGTGTTCTTCTGGTAGCCAGCACACGCACCCGGCTTTCTTACAAGCCCGCCGCAGCAGCGCGGTTTTGGGGGGCGCTTATGCCAGCGCGCTAAGATGCTTGCGCATCACGCGCTGGATATGCTTATGCGCCGCACGGGCTTAACCAACGCTCGATGAGTTAAGCTCATCGAGCATTGGTTTTACGCCATTTCCTTGGCGGTCTTTTCGAGCAGCCAGCCGGCCACTTCGCGTGCGTCGAGATCGGCGGCAGCAACGCTTAAGGATCGCACCGCGTCATACCTTTCGCGGGGGGCGTAATCGGCAGGGGATTGGATGAACACCTTGGCGCCGCTTGCGCCCAGCATCTGGAGGCCCTTGGCGCCGTCCGCTCCGGTTCCCGGCAAGAGCCCTGCCACCACCGGAACGCCCGCGCGGGCGAGCGAGCCCAGCAGCAGGTCAGCAGATGGGCGAAACCCTGCCACGGCATCGCGCTCCACTGCGCGCACCCGCGGCGGGGTGCCGGGCTCAACGATGATATGGCGGGCATTGTCATAGGCGATCAGCGCGCGGCCGCTACGCACTTCGTAGCCATCAATCGCCTCCTCGATCTCGCAGGCGAGCGAGCCGCGCATCGCGGCAACGGCGCTCGCCACCGCGTCCGCTTCGCCATCGACGACAAGGATCGTCGGCGGGCATTCGGCCGGATAGGCGGCGAGCACTTGCTTGGCGCTTTCAAGGCCCGCTTGCCCGCAGGCCAGCACCACGATGCTGCCATCGCTGGCATAGGGAGCGCCGCTTGCGCCGCCACCGGGCGCCTCGCCCGCGCCGCCGGGAACCAGCTCGCCAGCCGCTGCGCGCCGCACAATGTCGCCGAGCTTGACGATGGTCGCTTCATATTCGGCGCCCGAGGAATGCAAGGGCTTGGGGAAGCAATGCACCGCGCCCAGTTCCAGCGCGCGCGCCGCGGTGCCGGTGCCGTGCTGGGTGATGCTGGAGAGCATGATGACCGGCATGGGATTGGTGGACATGATCTCGGCGAGGAATTCCATCCCGCTCATCCCCGGCATCTCGACATCCAAGGTGAGCACATCGGGCCTCAGTTCAGCGATCTTGTCGCGGGCTTCGTCGGCGTTTTTGGCGACGCCGCACACGGTCACGCCTTTGGCGTTATCAAGGATGTCGCAGAACAAGGCGCGCATCGCGGCGGAATCGTCGACCACCAGAACTTTCACATCGGGCATGAGTGTCTTTCCCAACAGAGCTGAAACAGGGCCGGCGAAAGCTGCCGGATCATGCGCAAGCGGTACCCGTGCACGGGCCAAGAATTGCTGTGCGCGCGCTTACGGAATTGCGCCTAACGCCAGCGCAATGCGGCTTTCAGCACCCTCGCCATAGGACAATCGGCGAATATCACTTGCACGGGAGCATCACCAACCATGAAGGATCTGACCCATCTGCGCGTAAGCGGGTTGCGATCCCTCGCGCTGATCGCGGGAGCCAACGCGGTCATCATCGCTGGCTGGGCGATTGTGACCGGCGCGTGGCTAATTGCAGGCCTTGCCGCTGCGCTCACTGTCCCGGTGGTGTGGGCAGGGCTCCACCGCGCAGCGACCAGCAATGCGCGCATGATGACGGGCGTCGTCTTCCCGCTTTACGCCGCGCTCGCCTTGGCTTTGGCGGCGGGCACCAGCTGGCAGCTTGATATGCATATGCTGTTCTTTGCCTATCTCGCGATGCTGGCGATCCTGGCGGATTGGCGGGTGATCCTGGTGGCTGCAGCGGTAACGGCGGCGCATCACCTCTCGCTTAATTTCCTCGCCTCGCATCTGGTGTTTGATGGCGGGCCGGATATCTTGCGCGTGCTGCTGCACGCTGTCATCGTAGTGATTGAAACAGTCGCGCTCGCAGTGCTGTGCCTGCGGATCGAATCCTTGTTCAATGGCCTTGCCGCCAGCCGCCAGCAGCAGGCCGCGTTGGAGGCGGCCAACGCCGCGCAGCAGGCTGAACAGCTCGCCAGCCAGAAAGCCGTAATCGGCACCCTGAGCGAGGGATTGCGCAAGCTGGCTGAAGGCGATCTGGCCTGGCGCATGGATGCGAAAAATGGCCTGTCAGCTGAATATCGCGCGCTCGGTGAGGCTTACAACGCTTCGGCTGAACAGCTTGCGCGTATCATTGGCGAAGTGCGCAACGCGGCGAGCGGGGTCAATGCCGGGGCGGACGAAATCCGCTGCGCCTCGGATGATCTGGCCCAGCGCAATGAACGCCAGGCCGCCAGCATCGAGGAAACCAATGCCGCAATGTCGCAGGTCACGCTTGAGGTGCGCAAGGCTGCCGAAAGCGCCGAAGCCGCCCGCGCTGCGATGCATCAAACTCACGCCGAGGCGCATAATGGCGGCGCCGTGGTGCGCCAGTCGGTGGAGGCGATGGCCGCGATCGAACAATCCGCGCGCGAGATCACCCAGATCATCGATGTCATCGATGCCATCGCTTTCCAGACCAACCTGCTGGCCTTGAACGCCGGGGTCGAGGCCGCGCGCGCAGGCGAAGCGGGCAAAGGCTTTGCCGTGGTGGCGGGCGAAGTGCGCGCACTGGCTCAGCGCAGCGCCGATGCGGCGCGGGATATCAAGCGCCTGATTAGCGCCAGCACCGCCCACGTCGGCGAAGGCGTCGCGCTGGTTGGTGAGACCGGCACGCTGCTTGAGACGATTGTTGGACAGATGGGCGATGTCACCGAGCAAGTCAGCAGCATTGCCGATATGGCGACAGCGCAGGCGAGCAAGCTCGAGCAGGTCGGCCACGCGGTGAGCGCGATGGACACCATGACCCAGCACAACGCAGCAATGGTCGAGGAATCGACCGCAGCCGCCCGCAATCTGTCACAAGAGGCGAGCCGGTTGGCGGACATGGTGGCGCAGTTCCGCACCCGGCAGGCCGATGGCGTCGGGCAAGCGACAGGAGCATTTACCGCGCCGTCTTTGCGGGCTGCTGCCCCACCCGTTTCCAAGGCGCATGAACCCAAGGCATCGCCCAAGACAAAAGGCAATGCTCCTGGCAAGCCCGCTCGTGCCAAGGCTGGCTCGCCGCGCCCGCGCCGTGCTGCCGAAATTCCTGCCACCAGCGGCAATCTTGCACTCAAGCCTGCACCGGCCTTGTCCGCCCCCAGTCTCGATGATCAGGATTGGAGCGAATTCTGATCGCCTGAACTTGCTGCCTCATTCTTGTCCTCCTGCCCTAAGGAGCTTTTGCTGTGACCACTCTTGCCTTGCCGCCCAACTGCGATCGCGCTGCCGCGCGTGCGCTCTTGCCGGATATTCGCGATGCGCTTGGCCCGCATTCTCTCACGATCGATGCCAGCGCCGTCGAGCGCATTGGTCAGGCGATGTTGCAAGTGCTGGTGGCCGCTGCCCGCAGTGAAAGCGGGATCACCATCGCCCGCCCGAGCGCCGCCTTTACCGAAATGTTGCGCCTGACCGGGCTCGACAGCGTGCTGGCCAGCGAGATCAGCGACACTGCCTCTGCCAAGGAGCCTGCGCAATGAAGGACGATGATATCCAGCAGATCTTCTTCGTTGAATGCGACGAGGCGCTTGAGGCAGCCGAAAGCGGGCTCGATGCGTGCAAGGCCGGCACCCATGATGCCGAGACGATCAATGCAATCTTTCGCGGGGTCCATTCGATCAAGGGCGGCGCGGGCGCTTTTGGCCATGCGGCGATGCAGGCCTACACCCATTGTTTTGAAAATCTTCTGGGCGAAGTGCGCGAAGGGGCGGTGGCGCTGACGCCGGATCTGGTTGACCTGCTGCTGACAGCGCTTGATGTGCTGCGCGATCATGTCGAGGCGGCGCGCGGGCAAGGCGCTGTGCCTGATGATGCGGCGGTGATGGCGCGGCTCGAAGCGGCGCGCGCGCCTGCTGGCGATGGCCTGCAAACGGCGCCTGCTGCCAGTGCTGGGACCGATCTGGACTTTGATCTCGACGCGCTGCTTGATGATCTGGGCGGGCCGCCTGCCAGCACCGAAGCGCCGCCGCCGGATGGGCCTGCCACATGGCTCGTGCATATCAGGCCCCATGCAGGCGCGATGGATAATGGCGGAGAGCCGGTCTTGTGGCTGCGCGAACTGGCGCGGCTCGGCGGGGAATGTGTGCGTTGCGATGCGGGCGGCGTGCCGGGGATTGATGGCCTGTCGGTTGATGACGGCTATCTTGGCTGGAGCTTTCGCATGCCCGGCCATGTCAGCCGCGAAGATGTGGCCGAGATTTTCGATTTCGCCGGCGAGGATTGCAGCCTTGCCTATGGCGACGAGGCGGCCATCCCGCCTGCGCGACTTGCCGCTGTGTCAGCCAATATGCGCGAGCCTGCGAGCGCGCCGCCGCCAGCAGCACCCGGTGCAGCAACCCGGCGGGAAAGCGCGGACGCAGGCAGCCTCCCGCCAGCCTCTGACATCCGTGCTGCTGCGAGTGCGCCTGCGGCCACCAGCGCGGCGCATGCTGCGGCGGCTTCGCAATCGGTGCGGATTGATCTGGCCAAGCTTGACCGGCTGATTGATGCCGTGGGCGAGTTGGTGATTGCGCAGTCGATGCTCGCCCAGCGGCTGGAGAATGAAAGCTTTGCCCATATCGAGGAGTTGGCGCTGCTGGAAACGCTGGTGCGCGATATTCAGGAACACGCCATGGCATTCCGCGCGCAGCCCATCAGCGCGGTGTTTGGCCGCGTGCCGCGCCTGCTGCGCGAACTCGCTAGCAACACCGGCAAGCATGTAAAGCTGCAGGTAAGCGGCGAGACCACCGAACTCGACAAGACCGTGATCGAGCGCCTCAGCGAACCGATGACGCACCTGATCCGCAATGCGGTGGATCATGGCATTGAACCGCCTGCCGAACGCATTGCCGCCGGCAAGGAGCCCGAAGGCACGCTGTCGCTCTCTGCCGAACAAAAGGCCGGGCGCATCATCATCCAGATCCGCGATGACGGGCGCGGGATCAACCGCGACAAGGTGCTTGCCAAAGCCATCGCCAGCGGGATTATCGCGCCTGATGCCGAACTCACCGATGATGAAATCAACCAGTTGATCTTTGCCCCCGGCTTTTCGACCGCTGCTGAAATCACCAGCGTATCGGGCCGCGGGGTGGGGATGGATGTGGTCAAATCCAACGTCAAGGATCTGGGCGGTCGTATCACCATCGAAACCACTCCGGGCGAGGGCACCACCTTTACGCTGGCCTTGCCGCTGACTCTGGCGATTTCCGACGGGATGATTGTCCAGACCGGGGATCAGGCGCTGGTGATCCCGCTGGCCCATGTCATAGAAAGCCTCAGGCCCGCTGCGGGCGAGGTTAAAGGCCTCGGCACGCGCCGCCAGATGCTCAATGTGCGTGGGCGGTTTGTGCCGATTGTCTCGCTCGCCGCGCAAACCGGCGCGCGCGCTGGGGTCACGGATCCGAGCCAAGGCGTGCTGGTGCTGGTCGAGACCGAAAGCCACGGGCAGGCCGCGCTGCTGGTCGATGCGATCACTGATCAGCGCCAGTTCGTGATCAAAAGCCTCGATGCCAATTTCCGCAGCGTGGACAGCGTTGCGGGCGCAACGATCCTCGGCAATGGCAAGGTCGCGCTGATTGTCGATGTCGATTATCTGGTCGCAGCCGCTTCGGGTGCAGCGCCTATGGCGGCAGCAGCGTGAGCCTGAGGCCGGTCGATAAGAGCGGGCCGCCTGTCGCGGCTGATTTGGATGCGGCGATTGTGCCCGGCGTCAGCCCGCAGGTGTTTAATGCTGCAGACTTTGCCCGCATTGCAGAACTGGTCCACCGCGAGGCCGGGATTGTGTTGACCGACCAGAAGCGGATGCTGGCCTATTCGCGGCTGGCTCCGCTGGTGCGCAAGAGCGGTGCGGCGACTTTTGGCGAATATCTGGACGGGGCGGCGCGCGATGCGGCGGTGGAGACGCAGCTGATTGCAGCGCTCACCACCAACCACACCTATTTCTACCGCGAACCGCATCATTTTGAACATTTTGCGCAAAGCGTGCGCCCGGCGCTGCTGGCCGCTGCCGAGGCTGGCCGGCCGGTGCGCATCTGGTCGGCGGGGTGTTCAAGCGGCGAGGAAATCTGGACGCTGATGATGGTGCTGATGGGCGCGGACAAGGCGGCTGCGCGCTCGCTTGCCGCCCGCGATATTGTGGCTCTGGCGAGCGATCTGGCGGGCCACGCGCTCAGCGCAGCGGAGACTGCAACCTATCCCGCCTCGGCGCTGGCGGCGCTGCCCGATGATCTGGTGGCCAACTGGACCGAGGCAGCATCCGCGCCCGATCAGCGCCGCATCGTGCAAAGCGTGCGTGCGATGGTGCGGTTTCGTCAGCTCAATCTGCTGCATCCCTGGCCCTTTGGCGGGCAATTTGATGTGATCTTTTGCCGCAATGTCATGATCTATTTCGATGGCCCCACCAAGGAGCAATTGATGGCAGGCTTTGCCCGCCATCTGCGCCCCGGCGGGTTCCTTTACATCGGCCATTCCGAGCGCGTTTCCGGCCTTGCATCCGATCTGCTCACGCTGGTCGGCCCGACGATCTATCAGAAGGTCGGTGCGCCATGATCCGGGTGCTGATTGTCGATGATTCGGCGCTGATGCGGGCGCTGCTTACCCGCAAGCTGGAGGCCGAACCCGATATCACGGTGATCGCGGTGGCCGCCAACGCCGCCGAAGCGCGCACCCTCATCAAAAGCCATGATCCCGACGTGGTGACGCTCGATATCGAAATGCCGGGGATGGATGGACTGGCCTTCCTCGAAAAGATCATGACGCTGCGCCCGACGCCGGTGATTATCGTGTCAGGCTCCACCCATGAAGGCGCAGCCGCCACCGCGCGCGCGCTGCAACTGGGTGCGGTCGGCTGCTATGCCAAAGCGAGCGCAAACCGATCCTTGGCCGATGATGATAGCGGGGAACTGGCTGATCTGGTGCGCGAGGCAGCCAGTGTGCGGTTGGCGGCGCGCCCACAATCGAGCCGTCCTGCCACTGCCCCTGCGATCAAAAGGCCCGCCGTGCGGTCGCAGGCTGCGCCTTTTGCCCTCTCGCCCGAGGTGATCGTGATCGGCGCATCAACCGGCGGGGTTGAGGCTTTGAACAGCCTGCTTGCTGGTTTTCCGGAGGATTGCCCCCCGACGCTGATCGTGCAGCACATCAACGCCTGCTTTGCCCCGGCGATTGTCCAGTCGCTGGATCGCGCTGCGCGGCCCCGTGTGCGGCTGGCCGAAAGCGATCATCCCTTGCAAGCTGGCGAGGTTTTGCTGGCCCCCGGCGATGACAAGCATCTGATGGTCGCTCCCGCCGGATCGCGCGGCTATCGCGCGGTGATGCGTGCAGGCGACAAGGTGTCGGGCCACCGGCCAAGCGTCGATCAACTCTTCGCCTCGGCCGCGCGCACACTGGGTGACAAGGCATTGGGTATCCTGCTCACGGGCATGGGCGAGGACGGCGCGCGTGGTCTTGCCGCCATGGCGCGGAGCGGCGCGCACACCATCGCACAGGACGAGGCCAGCTGTGTCGTGTTTGGCATGCCGCGCGCGGCAATCGCACTGGGGGGTGCGCGCGAGGTGCTGGCGCTTGATGCCATCGCTGCCCGCATTTTTGCTCCCACCAAGGTGATCTCATGACAGCCCATCCGCCTTATGACAGCGCCGCAAATGCCAGCCCCCGGCTCACCATCATGCAGGGTGAGGCACGCGCCAGCGCTGATCCGGCGCTCACCATGACGACGATTCTCGGCAGCTGCGTTGCGACTTGCCTATATGATCCCATCGCGCGGGTGGGCGGCATGAACCATTTTCTGCTGGCCGAGCCGCCCGATCCGGCACGCGCACGCGCTTTTGACAGCGATTACGGCCTGTTCCTCATGGAATTGCTGGTCAACGAGATGCTCAAGCTGGGAGCAGTCAAATCGCGGATGAAGGCCCGGCTTTACGGCGGGGCCAATATGAACCGCGATCTGGCGCCGATCGGTTCGGGCAATGCCGCCTTTGCCCGCGCGTTCCTGGCCGCAGAAGGCATCGCCAAGGTCTATGAGGACATGGAAGGCCATCAGGCGCGCCGCGTCGAATTTCGTCCGGCCTCGGGCCTCGTGCGCGCGCGCATGGTGCATTCCGACGAGCCGACTGCACCCATTCCTACGCACAAACCCCGAGTGCCTGCGCAATCTGGCTTTGGTGCGGTCGAATTATTCTGATCTCTCGCAAGGAGCCCCGTTCATGTCGCAAACCGCCATTTCTGTTCTCACTGTGGACGACAGCGCCAGCATGCGCGCGCTTTTGCGCAGCGCGCTGACCTCGCGCGGCTTTGCTGTGGCGCAGGCCGAAGACGGGCAGGAAGCGCTTGAATGGCTTGCTGCCAATGAAGTCGATGTGATCATCACCGACATCAATATGCCGCGCCTTGATGGTTTTGGCCTGATCGAGAAGCTGCGTACCAGCGCGCTCCATTCCGATCGCCCGATCCTCGTGCTCACCACGGAAAGTTCCGATGACAAGAAACAGCGCGCCCGCAACGCCGGGGCGACCGGCTGGATCGTCAAACCCTTTGATGCCGAAAAGCTCACCACAGCGCTCAGGCGCGTGGTGCATTGCTGAGACAGGAGCTCCCGTGCCATGCGCTATGAACTGATCACTTTCGGAATTGCCGGGCAATTGTTCGGGCTCGACATCATGACCATCCGCGAAATCCGCGCCTGGTCGCCGGTCACTCGCCTGCCGCGTGTGCCTGATCATGTGGCGGGCGTAGTGAACCTGCGCGGCGCGGTGTTGCCGGTGATTGATCTGTCGGTGCGTTTGGGCTGGCCGCCGACCGAGGCAACGGCACGCAATCCGATCATCGTCACCGAATATCAGGGCCAGTCACGCGGGCTGATTGTGCATGATGTCAATGACATCGTCTCGATCGAAGCAAACGCCTTGCAACAGCCCGATGCGGGCGCTGCCGATCACATCACGCATTATCTCGAAGGGGTCGCCCCGCTTGATGATCAGATGGTGATGGTGCTCGATCTCAAGAAATTGATGAGCGCTGATGAGCTGGATCTGGCGGCATGATGAGCGCCGATCTGCACCGCGCGGTGGCCGAAGTGCTGCATGATCTGGGCAGCGAGGTGGAAACCTTGGGCCATGAATTGTGCGCCGATCCCGATTTGGCCGAGCGGCACCTTGATCGTTTGCAGAAGATCGACTGGTTTGCCCAGCACCTCACGCAGCTCGCCATGGTGGTGGGGGCCCCTGATCCCACCAGCGCGGTGGGCGCGCTTGGCCTTGAGGAATTGCGCGAAAGATTGGCTGCGACTGTGGCGCGCGCTGCGTAGCAATGCGCAGCCCCGCGCCAGCGGCTTGGCAAGACGATCCCGCTAGATTTGAACAGACCTCTCTTGCAAATGAGAACAGGAGCCCCCGATGTCCAACCTCTCGCTTGATAAACGGCTCGAATACTATGACCTTTCCCGTGTTGATCCGGCCATTTTGAACGGTCTGAGCGGCGCGCTGGGGCGGCGGCTCGATACCGCGTTGACCGCGTTCTATGATGCGATCTCGGCGAAGCCCGAACTCGCCGCCTTCTTTTCCAGCACCCAGCAGATGGGCCGTGCCAAGGGGATGCAGGCGCAGCACTGGCAGGCGGTGTTCCGCGACGGGGTGGATCAGCGGTTCTTTGATCGCGCGCTCAAGATCGGCAATGTTCACGCGCGCATCGGGCTTGAGCCGCACTGGTATATCGGGGCCTATGCGATGGTGCTCGATCATCTGGTGATGGAAGTGGTGGCGCCCGGCTGGCAACGCTATCTGCCGTGGAAGCGCGCTCAGGCGCAGCAGATCGCCACGCTGATCAAGGTGTCGTTGCTGGATATCGACCTCGCGCTGTCGGCCTATTTTGCCGATATGAAAGAGAAAACCCGCGCGATTGTCAGCGATAATCTCGGAACGGCGCTGGAACAGCTGGCGCAGGGTGATCTGACTGTGTCGGTCGAAGGTTTCCCCGAGGAATACCGCAAGGTCGAGCAGGATTTCAACGCCGCGACCGCCGCGCTTGGCGGGACGATTGCGCAGGTGGTCGCAGGGGTTAACGCCATGACCACCGGTTCCAGCGAAATCCGCTTTGCCGCCGATGATCTCTCACGCCGCACCGAGGAACAGGCCGCCAATCTGGAAGAAACCGCCGCGGCCGTTGCCCAGACGACGCAGAAAGTGCAGCAGACCGCCGAAGTCGCTGGCAAGGCGCGCGCCACCATCCAGAGCGCCACCCGCATGGCCGATGATGGTTCGAGCATTGTCGCCGAAGCTGTCGGCGCGATGGACCAGATCGAAAAATCGTCGTCTGAAATCAACAACATCATTTCGGTGATCGATTCGATCGCTTTCCAGACCAACCTCTTGGCGCTCAATGCAGGCGTCGAGGCAGCGCGTGCCGGTGAGACCGGCAAAGGCTTTGCCGTGGTCGCGTCCGAAGTGCGTGCGCTGGCCCAGCGCTGCGCTGAAGCTGCCGATGAGGTCAAATCGCTCATCACCGTCAGCAGCAAGCATGTCAGCAATGGCGTTGATCTGGTAAGCCGCAGCGGTGAGGCTTTTGCTGCGATCACGCGCGGGGTGGCGGAACTGTCGCAGGCGATCGAGACAATTGCTGACTCCACCGATGTGCAGGCCGAAAGCCTCTCGCAGATCAACACCGTGGTGGGCGATCTGGATCGTTCAACCCAGCAAAACGCCGCGATGGCCGAACAATGCACCGCTGCGGCCACCTCGCTGGCGCGTGAGGCGCAGCAATTGGGCGACGCCTTTGCCGCCTTCCGCACCGAAGCCAGCGTCACCGCTGAGCCAGGGCGCCGCCCGCGCGCTGCTCTTGCAGCGTGAGCGGGATTGCTGGTGCGCGCAGTGCCCCTGCGCCTGTCGGCACACGTGACGCCCGCGCGCTGGTGTTGTGGCTGGTGGCCGCAGTGGTCGCTGGCACCGGGGCCGGCTGGGCCTTGCCCAAGACGATTGGCCTTGCCCCGCAGCCGCAATTTTCCGCGCAGCTTGGTGGGAACTTTACGCTGCAATCATCCGATGGGACGACAATCACCGATCGCAGCCTGAAGGGTGCGCCGTTTGTGATGGTGTTCGGCTATTCGCGTTGCGGGGCGGCTTGCGAGGCGCGCTTGATCCGCCTTGCGGCATGGCGCCGCACGCTTGGTGAGCAGGGCAAGGCTTTGCGAATTGTTCTGGTGTCGGTGGATCCGGCCCGGGATACCCCGCAACGGATCAGGGCCTTCGCGCAGCGCATCGATCCCGCCATTCTTGCGCTCACCGGAACGCAGCAGGCGATTGCTCAGACAACGCGCGCATACAACGCGATGCATTTTGCCGCCCCTTTGTGCGGCGGTGATTATACGATCATCCACTCCGGCGCGGCCTATCTGATGGATGCAGATGGCCGCGCGCGTGCGATCATCACCGAAGATGAGGCCCCGACCGCAGCGCTCGGCAAGCTGCGGGCATTGGTCAGAACCTAGTGGATTGATTCTGACGTTGCGCTCCCGGAAGCTCGGCTAGGGTTCGCTCGTTAATCCGCTCTTATAAAACAATTTTCTTGACAGCAGACCCCGC
>MEDW01000040.1 GCA_001724215.1 Erythrobacter sp. SCN 62-14
CAATGTGTGCCACGCGGTCGAATATTTCCGCAAGATGGGCGGCAATGTCGGCGTTGCCGGCATGATCATCAACAAGGATGACGGCACGGGCGAAGCCCAGGCCTTTGCCGAAGCCGTCGGCATTCCGGTGCTGACTTCGATCCCGGCCAACGAAGACATCCGTCGCAAGAGCGCTAATTATCAGATCATCGGCGTGCCCGGCGGCGAATGGGCGAGCATCTTTGAAGAACTCGCCACCAATGTCGCCGCGGCCCCGCCGGTGCGCCCGAGCCCGCTCGATCAGGACGGCCTGCTCGGCCTGTTCAGCCCGGAAGATACCGGCGGCGATGTGCAACTCATCCCGGCAACCCAGGCCGATATGCGTGGCGGCGTGTTCGAACAGCGCCCCAGCCTCGAAGTGATCTACGACGAGGCTTGAGAGCAATGGACGATCTCACCCCCACAGGCGATACCCGCGCCCCGGACCGGATCGATCTTGCCGACGCTCCCACCCGCGCGCCCGTGTCGGAGACGACGGATACCGGCGCTGGCTGCCACGGCGGCAAGGAAACGATGCTGGCCGCCGCGCGCGCTGCCGGCAAGAGCGATATCCTTGACCGCTATGCCAAGGATTACCCGGTCGATCCCAATGCCGGCCCGCATGATCAGCCGCAATCGATGTGCCCGGCTTTCGGCTCCTTGCGCGTCGGGCTGCGCATGAAGCGCACCGCCACGGTGCTCTCCGGCTCGGCTTGCTGCGTTTATGGCCTCACCTTCACCTCGCACTTCTACGGCGCGCGGCGGACGGTGGGCTATGTGCCATTCAGCTCGGAAACGCTGGTGACCGGCAAGCTGTTTGAAGACATCAAGGAAGCCGTCGAAGAGATGGCCGACCCTGAGCTTTATGATGCGATCGTGGTCACCAACCTGTGCGTTCCCACAGCGAGCGGCGTGCCGCTGCGCCTCTTGAAAAAGAACATGAACGGCGTGCGCATCATCGGCATTGATGTGCCGGGCTTTGGCGTGCCGACCCATGCCGAGGCCAAGGACATTCTCGCAGGCGCGATGCTCAATTACGCCCGCGAGGAAGTGATGGCAGGCCCGGTCGCTGCCCCGCGCGAACGCACCGACAAGCCTTCGGTGGCGCTGCTGGGCGAAATGTTCCCGGCGGATCCGGTGGTGATCGGCCAGATGCTGGCGCCCCTTGGCCTTGCCGCTGGCCCGGTTGTTCCGACACGCGAATGGCGTGAACTTTACGCTGCGCTCGATTGCGCGGTGGTGGCCGCAATCCACCCCTTCTACACCGCCTCGATCCGCGAATTCGAAGCCGCTGGCCGCCCGATCATCGGTTCGGCTCCGGTGGGCGCGGATGGCACGGCGGCCTGGCTGCAGGCGCTGGGCGATACGCTCGGCCTGCCGCAAGCGCAGGTGGACGGGGTCAAGAACGCGATGATCGGCGCCTGCAAGGGCGCGCTTGCGCAAATGCCGATCAAGGGCCGCATCACGGTGTCGGGCTATGAGGGTTCGGAATTGCTGGTTGCCCGCCTCTTGGTCGAAAGCGGTGCGGATGTGGTCTATGTCGGCAGCGCCTGTCCGCGCACCAAGTGGTCTGACCCGGATCGCGAATGGCTCGAAGCGCGCGGCGTCCACGTCAATTTCCGCGCCAGCCTGGAACAGGACAAGGCGGCGGTCGATGAATATCGCCCCGATCTCGCCATCGGCACCACCCCAGTGGTGCAGCACGCCAAAACCCGCGCGATCCCCTCGCTCTATTTCACCAATCTCATCTCGGCCCGGCCGCTGATGGGCCCGGCGGGTGCGGGCAGCTTGGCCACCGTGATCAACGCCGCGATGGCGAACAAGACGCGCTTTGATGCGATGCGCGACTTCTTCGAAGGCGTCGGCGAAGAGCACGCTTCGGGCGTGTGGGAAGATATCCCCGTCGACCGGCCCAAATTCCGCAAAAAATACGCAGCGCTCAACGAAGCAGCGCGCAAGGCATCGGAGGCGATTGGCACATGACACTCGTACTCGACCATGATCGGGCTGGCGGCTATTGGGGCGCCACCTACGTCTTCACCGCGGTGAAGGGCCTGCAAGTCATCATTGATGGCCCGGTGGGGTGTGAAAACCTGCCCGTTACCTCGGTGCTGCACTATACCGATGCCCTGCCCCCGCATGAATTGCCCATCGTAGTCACGGGTTTGGCCGAAGAAGAGCTCGGCAAGACCGGCACCGAAGGCGCGATGAAGCGGGCGTGGAAAACGCTCGATCCTGAGCTTCCCTGCGTGGTGGTGACAGGCTCGATCGCCGAGATGATCGGCGGCGGCGTTACGCCCGAAGGCACGAATATCAAGCGCTTCCTGCCGCGCACCATTGATGAAGATCAGTGGCAATCGGCAGACCGCGCGCTCACCTGGCTGTGGACCGAGTTTGGCCCCAAGAAAAAGCCGGCAAAGCGCGAGCGTAAGGAAGGCGAAAAGCCCCGCGTCAACATCATCGGCCCGGCTTACGGCATGTTCAATATGCCTTCGGACCTTGCCGAAATCCGTCGCCTTGTCGAAGGGATTGGCGCAGAGGTCGGCCTTGTGTTCCCACTCGGCACGCACCTCGCTGATATTGCCAAGCTGGGGACGGCAGACGCCAATATCTGCATGTACCGCGAATATGGCCGCAATCTGTGCGAGACCTTGGAAGTGCCCTATTTCCAGGCGCCGATTGGTCTCAACCAGACAACCAAATTCCTGCGCGCGCTGGGGGCAGAATTGGGCCTTGATCCCGAACCCTTTATCGAGCGGGAAAAGCACACCACAATCAAGCCCTTGTGGGATTTGTGGCGTTCGGTGACGCAAGATTTCTTCGCCACCGCCAGCTTCGGCATCGTGGCGAATGAAACCTATGCCCGCGGCATCCGCGCCTATCTCGAAGATGATCTCGGCATGCCGTGCAACTTCGCCTTTTCGCGCTGCGCAGGGGTCAAGCCCAAGAACGAGGACGTGCGCGAGGCGATCTACAAGAACCCGCCGCTGGTGTTGTTCGGCAGCTATAACGAACGCATGTATATGACCGAATGCGGCGGGCGCGGCATGTATATCCCGGCCAGCTTCCCGGGCGCGGCGATCCGCCGCCACACCGGCACGCCTTTCATGGGCTATTCGGGCGCGAGCTATCTTTTGCAGGAAGTCTGCAATGCGTTGTTCGATGCGCTGTTCCACATCCTGCCCTTGGGCACGGAGATGGACAAGGTCGACAAGACACCTGCCCGCAGCCTCACCGAAGTCACTTGGGATGATGATGCGAAGGCGCTGCTCGATAGCCTCGTGGAAGCCCAGCCGGTGCTGATCCGCATTTCGGCGGCCAAACGCCTGCGCGATGCGGCTGAAAAGGCTGCCCGCCAGCGCGGCGTTGACACGGTTACGGCAGATTGCCTCGACGAGGCCCTGCTGGAAGGAGCGACCGCTTGATAGGAGCGAGAGCCTCGACAACAATTTTGCCAAGGCTGCAGGCTAGTCCTGCGGCCTTGGTCCCGTTTGCCCCTGCCAAAGGGGCCATCCAATCCACGTGGGGGATCACGCGGGGATGCAGCCGGGAGCTTTCGGGTTCCCATTTCCACCCAACTGAACGGAGACATACCAATGACTGATCCGGAACGCGTAGGGACTTACCTGACGCCTGAAGAGGCACAGGAAATCCACAAGGGCTTCATGGGTACCTTCACCCTTTATGTGGTGATTGCGCTCGTCGCTCACGTCCTGATGTGGGCATACAAGCCCTGGCTCTGATCCGATCCAGCCTGTGAGGCGGCCTGCCCTTGGGTGGTTTCGCTGATCAACTGTATCGTATTGCAAGAAAAGGAATTTTCCCATGTGGAGAATCTGGTTCTACTTTGACATCCGCCGCGCTCTGGTTGCGCTGCACGTGGGTCTGGCCGTCTTGGCCTTCACCATCCACTTCATCCTGCTGAGCACGGATCGCTACAACTGGCTCGAGCGCGCCCCTGGCACGCCTGCGCCGGCTCAGGCTGCTATCGAGTCGTCGGAAGCTCCGGCGGCGGGGTAACACCTGTCCAACATGTGAGGGGGCAGGTTCGCCTGCCTGCCTCCTGACACTTTTGGCGAAAACTTCAAATCCCGCCGCAATGGCGGGGAGGATGGACCTATGGCGCTCCTTAGTTTCGAGCGGAAATACCGCACTCGCGGTGGCACATTGATCGGCGGCGACCTTTTCGACTTCTGGGTCGGGCCGTTTTATGTAGGATTCTTTGGGGTGACGACGGCAATCAGTGCGCTTCTTGGGACCGCACTGATTTTCGCTGCCGCCATCGAGGGTCCGACACTCAACCCCTGGCTGATCTCGATCAACCCGCCCACCACCGAAATGGGCCTGAAAATGGCTCCCTTGAGTCAAGGTGGCTATTGGCAGATCATCACCGCCTGTGCGGTGGTGGCGTTCACTTCATGGGTGTTCCGGCAAGCGGAAATCTCCCGCAAGCTGGGCATGAGCTATCACGTTCCGATTGCGTTCAGCGTAGCCGTGTTCGCTTATGTCACTCTGAATGTCATCCGTCCGGTCTGGATGGGTGCATGGGGTCATGGCTTCCCTTACGGGATCTGGACCCACCTCGAATGGGTGTCGAACGTGGGCTATGCCTTTGGCAACTTCCACTACAACCCTGTGCACATGCTCGCGATCACGTTCTTCTTCACGAACGCGCTCGCTCTGGCCTTGCATGGCGGTCTGGTGCTTTCGGCGGTCAATCCGTCGGCGGGCACCAATGTGAAGTCGCCCGAATATGAAGACACCTATTTCCGGGACTTCATCGGCTACTCAGTCGGTACGCTCGGCATTCACCGGGTGGGCTTGTTCCTTGCTCTTAACGCAGGGTTCTGGAGCGCGATCTGTATCGTGATCTCGGGCACTCTGTATGTCGGCAGCTGGATCGAGTTCTGGGATTTCTGGAAACGCATCCCGATCTGGTCGTAAAGGAGCACCTGTATCATGGCGACTTATCAAAACATCTTCACCCAGGTGCAGGTCAAGGCAGCCCCCGAAATGGGGATTGCCCTGCCCGCGGACAATGAAGGCCGTCTGCCCTTCACCGGCTATTCCTACTGGATGGGCAAGATCGGTCAGGCTCAGCTGGGCCCGATCTATCTCGGTTGGCTCGGGGTAATCAGCCTTGCTTTCGGCGGGGCTGCCCTGCTGATTATCGGCCTCAACTTTGCCGCCGAAGCCAATTGGAGCCCGCAAACCTTCATGCGCGAGTTCTTCTGGCTGTCGTTGAACCCGCCGGGGCCGGAATATGGCTTCAGCCCGTTTGTACCGCTCAATGAGGGTGGCTGGTTCATCATGACCGGCGCCTTCCTGACGATCTCGGTGCTGTGCTGGTGGGCCCGCACCTATTACCGCGCCAAGGCGCTAGGCATGGGGATGCACATTCCCTGGGCCTTTGCCTCGGCCATCTGGCTGTTCCTAGTGTTGGGCTTCATTCGTCCGATGCTGCTGGGCAGCTGGGCCGAAGCGGTTCCCTACGGGATCTTCAGCCACCTCGATTGGACCAACAATTTCAGCCTCGTCTATGGCAATCTGTTCTACAACCCGTTCCACGCGCTCTCGATCGTCTTCCTTTATGGCTCGGCGCTCCTGTTCGCGATGCACGGGGCAACCATTCTGGCACTCGGCCGCTATGGCGGGGAGCGCGAGATTGAACAGATCACCGATCGCGGCACGGCGGCAGAACGCGGCGCGCTGTTCTGGCGCTGGGTGATGGGCTTCAACGCTTCGTTTGAATCGATCCACCGCTGGGCGTGGTGGTTTGCAGTGCTCGTGACGCTGACCGGCGGCATTGGCATCCTACTGACCGGCACTGTCGTGGATAACTGGTATCTGTGGGCGCAAGAGCATCACTATGCTCCCACCACGGAAAACTACGATCCGAGCGGCGCTGCCAATATCGGCGGTTAACACAGCCACCCCGGGCCTTCATCCACGAAGGCCCGGCAGGCTTGGTAAAGCAATCAAAAAACCCGGCTTGTCTGCACAGGACTTGCCGGGTTTCTTTTTGGCTGGTGGCGGCGCTTCAGCTTCGCCGTAAGATAGCGCGTTGGTAAAGACTGCGGCAGCAAAGCACGGTTATCTGGCACCGCGCCAGCACCAAGCCCCTGCAACAGTTCACTGAACGGATGCTGCCCCAAGCCGACTGCGCAGATCGTAAAGGTGCAGCGGTAAGGACAGGGCAAGCGGCAAGGCAATCCACCACCAATCCGCCCCCACCAGCGCCGCGCGCAACCCCAGCACGATCAGCACCGCAGGGCCAAGCAGCGCGGCTATCTCCGCCGCGCGCCATCGCTTGGCAAGAGCTAGCCACAGCGCTTCGAGCGCCAGAACGCCGAGCACCACATCGGCCGCATGGCCACTGGCAAACAGATTTTCGATCACGCCAGCGCCCCTTGCTTCACGCCTTCAGCCAAACGGCCCGTTCAGATCAACCACCGCCCAGTTGAGCGCGCCTGCAAAGGTCACCCACGCCAGATAGGGCACAAGGCACAGCGCTGCACTCCGTGAAAAGCGCCCGCAATAGGCAATCAGCACCAGAATCGAGAGCCACAGGACAATAACTTCGGCAAAAGCCCAGTCCGGGCGCTGCATGCGGAAGAATATGAGGCTCCACAAGATGTTGAGAAAACCATTGAGAGCAAACAGGCTGATGACCCACTCCGCCTCGATCGAGGTGCGTGCCGCGCGCCAGGCGTTGATGCCCGCCACGGTGATCAGCGCATAAATGATTGTCCAGCCCACTGGGAACACCACATCAGGCGGGTTCCAGGATGGCTTTTCAAGGCCCTGATACCACGGCCCCAGATCGGTGATCGTCGCCCCCAGCGCTGCCACACACAGCGCCGCCACTGTCGCCACCGTTACGGGGAGGATCATCATCCGGTTCATGATCACAGGTTTACGGCGCCGCCTGGACATGCGCAATGGATCATGTCGCGCCATAACGCCCCCCTTGTGGATGACGCAATCAACCTGCCCAGCGCACCAATGCGCCAAGCTTCAGCGGGTGGCAGGACGCAAACCCAGCAGGTGCGCGGTGTCTTTCAGGAAGATCTTGACATGGGCCAAGGGCTTCGCGCGAACCAGCTTCTTGTTCATGTAAGCCTGCCAGGTCAGCTCCTGCACGTCCTTGTCATCGCAGATCGTGACAAAACGCTCGCGCCGCTTATCGCTCTGGTACCAGAAATATTGCATGATCCCGAGGATCCAGAACACCTTGCCGTGTTCTTTCATGAACTTCTTGCGCGCAGTGCGCAGCTGCTTGGCGTCGCCGGTCTTGAGGAAGGCAGCCGCCGCCTCGCCGACGACCCGCCCGCCCATCATGGCATAGTAAATGCCCTCACCAGAAGCCGGCGCGACAACGCCCGCCGCATCGCCCGCCACAATCACATCAGCGCCATTGTCCCAACGCTTCAAGGGTTTCAGCGGGATCGGCGCGCCTTCGCGTCGCACGGTTTCGCAGCGATCAAGCTTCAAATCATCGCGCATGGTGGCGATTGCGCCGCGCAAGGAGAAACCCTTGTTGGCGCTGCCCACGCCGATGCTCGCGGTGTCGCCGTGGGGGAAAACCCAGGCGTAAAAATCGGGCGAGAGGCGGCCCTGATAGAACACATCGCAGCGCGCCGGATCAAAGGCTTCGGACTTGCCTTCGGGCGATTTGATGATTTCGTGATAGGCGAAAACGCAAGGCACGCGTTCGGCGCCGGGCAGGCATTGCTTGGCCACAGCAGAGCGCGCGCCATCTGCACCAATCACGCAGCGTGCGCGCACACGCTCGATGGGCCCGCCACGCTGGCGACGAAAGGTGACAATGGGGTGCGGCAGATCATCGCGCTCGATCTTTTCAAAGGTCGCGGTAAGGCGTTCAGCGCCTGAGGAACGCGCGCGTTCGCGCAGCCATTCGTCGAAATCCTCGCGGTCAACCATGCCGACATAGCCGATCTCACCCACCGGCATATCGACCGCGCGGCCCGACGGAGCGATCATGCGAGCCGAACGCGCCTTGGCGACCAGCAACGATTGGGGGATGTCGAAATCGGCCATCAACCGGGGCGGGACGGCGCCGCCGCAGGGCTTGATCCGCCCGCCGCGTTCCATCAGCAGCACCGAATGGCCCGCAAGCGCAAGGTCATTGGCAGCTGTCGAGCCAGAGGGCCCGCCGCCGATGATGACGACATCGTAGATAGCCTCGGTCATGCGAACATCTCCCTCTCGTTTACTGGTTGGTTTGGCGCGGGCTTGCGGGGATCACGCGCAGCAATGCCGAGCGCAAGCATAGCGGCAAGCACGAAAGCCGCGCTCTCAACCGCGAAGATCAGTTGGAAGGCGGCTCCGTCGGTGGCAAGCATCCGGCGGGCAATGTCAACGCCGACCGCGCCGAGCAGTCCGCCAAGCCCGAAAGCAAGCGCCTGACTTGCTCCCCACACACCCATGCGCACGCCTTCGCGCGTATTCTCGCCCGCGCCGGCAAGGCCCATCATGGTTCCGATGGCTGCGACCGCAAACACGCCATTGCCAAAACCGAGCACGAAAGCATTGGCAGAAAGCGGCCATGGCGGGCCATGAACCGCAGCCATGGCAAGGCCGCCAAGACCCGCTGCCGAGGCAAGACAACCGCCCACCACCCAGCTGCGCAAATCCCGCTTGCCATCGCCGGCAAAGGCACTGCCTCCAATGCCGGTAATGATCATGCCGAGCAGGATACCAGCCTGATGCGTACCGCCCAATTGAGTGGATTCGCCGGGCGACATGCCGAAAATAAGCCCGGCAAAGGGCTCAAGGATAAGGTCTTGCATCGAGAAGGCGATCATCGAGACGAAAATGAAGATGGTGAACCGCCGAGCGGCCTTTTCCGCCCAGATTTCGCGGATGGCTGACTTGAAATCCGGCGCGGGGCCTTGCCTAGCGGTTTCGGCAAAGACACCCGCCTGCCGCTCCAACCGGAATGTCGCCAGCGCCGTGAGGCAAACCATCACCACACCCAGCCCGCTTGCAACCAGCATGAGACGCTCGGGCGAATAGGGCTCCAAGAGCTTGCCCACCGTGATCGCCGAGATGACGATCCCTGCCACCATCATGATCCAGGTCAAGGCAGCTGCCGCCGCCCGGCGGCGGGGCGCCACGCCCGATGCGAGCAGAGCCAGCACGGATGTGCCCCCTGCGCCCACACCCACGCCGATAAGCGTGTAAGCGACAATCGCAAGACCAAAGCCCAGCAGCGGCGAAGGCACCATCAGCAAGGTTGCCTGCGTCGCCAGCAGCATCGCGGCCGCGAGCACCGCCACGCCGCCAATAATCCACGGCGCGCGCGCCCGGCCCTTGTCCGAGCCATGCCCCCACAAGGGCCGGCACAGCTGCACTGCATAATGCCATGCCACCAGCCCCGCCGGGATTGCAGCGGCAAGCGCATATTCCACCACCATCAACCGGTTCAGCACAGTGGTCGCCATCATCACCAGCGCACCAATGGAGGCCTGAACCAACCCGATGCGCGCAATTCCCAACCAGCCAAAACCCGCTTCGCCCGTGATGCTGCGCGGCGCGCGCGGTGTGCTTGAGGCCAGGCTCGCCATCAGATGTACCCCCCAAGGCCCAGCGCCGCTGCGAGCATGCCCAGCACATAAAGCGTGACACCCACGCCATTATACCACGGCGCCTTGCCCGCCGGATCGCGGATCAGTGTGGGCATGGCCGCGATCTGGGCAATCAGAGATGCCGTCACAATCAGCGCCGACCAACCGAAGCCCCACAGCGCGAGCAAGGCAATCACCACAATCTGGTTAACCGCCATGGTGGTGCAGGCAAAGCGCGCCGCCGCCTCCACGCCCATCACGACGGGCAAAGAGGTGAAGCCGGACTGGCGATCACCCTCCACGGCCTTGAAATCATTAAGCACCATGATCCCGTGCGCGCCGAGCGAATAGAAGAACAGCACGAAGACCACTTCCTTGGCGGGCATGGCGCCCAGCATCACAGTCGCGCCGGTGAACCAGCTGAGGCCCTCATAAGTCAGCCCGCAAACCAACGGCCCAACCATTCCGCTTTGCTTAAAGCGGAAGGGCGGCGCCGAATAGGCCCAAGCAAAAGCAAGACCCACGAGCGCAGCGACAAACACGATCGGACCCAGGAGCCAGCCAATGCCGGCTGAAATCACGCTCATGATCAGGGCGATATAAAGCCCCCAGCGCCCCGGAATGCGGCCCGAAGGGATCGGGCGATCCGGTTCATTGATGGCATCGACATGGCGATCAAACCAGTCATTCACCGCCTGTGAAGTGCCACAAACAAGCGGCCCTGCCAGAAGCACCCCGCCTGCCACAAACCACCAACGCCCATCCAGCCCTGCACCGGACGAAACCGCCCCGCACATGAATGCCCACATCGGCGGGAACCATGTAATCGGCTTGAGAAGTCGCAGCACATCGCGCGGCGCAGGAAGGGCCGGGCTGCGCGTCGCGGAACGAGTCGAGGGCACCGAATTTTCCATGACGGCAAAGCTATGTCTGACAGATCAAAGCGTCAAATTATTTTGACACTTTGTCAGCCATAAATCCGAAAAATCAGATGCAGGATGCTCTCCGCAGGCCAAATCAGTCCAAGGACCCGAGTGTCAAGCTGGCTTGAAAGTGACCTCTGGCACGCTTGGACACTATGACCGCAGCGCACCCGATCACGGCCGAGCGAGCACAAGCGCAATGCGGGTTTGGCGCGATTAAGCGGTGGTTTGCGGAAATTAAGCGGATTTTGGCAAGCAGCCGCTCAGGTGCACGGCCGCGCTTTATTCCGCATCGCCCGTCAGATTGCCAAGGCCGTAGCGATGCAGCTTGGAATAGAGGCTCTGACGAGAAAGCCCAAGGATTTCAGCGGCCGAGGCGCGGTTGTCGGAGGTATAGGAAAGCGCAGCTTCAATGCATAAGCGCTCGATCAGGTCGGTGCTTTCCCGCACAATATCTTTCAGGGACATACGCCCGACAAGATCGGTCAATTGCTCCACCGAACGCGGCAATTCCTCACCACTATGAGTTGGCACGTCATGCATACGGCGACCAATCGCGCGGATAACAAAGGCGTAGAAAGGTTCCTCCCCGCCAGTGCGCACCGCCGACAGTTCGACCGCCTCACCCTCGAGATCGCGGCCAACTCTGAGCACGGTTGAAACATTGCGCGCTGCGCCATGCTGATCAATCTGACCTTCAATCAGATCCAGATCAATGCCGGGCCTGCCAATTGTCTCCGACAAATGCCGACCACGCAGGGACTCCTCACTCGAAGCTTGCACCATTTCGACGAAGGCACTGTTTGCACTGACAATTTCGAGGTTGGAGTTGGCCACAACAAAGGCATCGGGCATGCGATCAATCAACTCATTGACCGGCGCGCCCGATGGTTGCGAGGCGTCTGATTGGGCCACCAGCCGCAACAACAGGAATTGCCCGCGATCTTGCGTGAATCCGGAAACAGAGGCCTGCACTTCCCGGCCACCCTTCGACAGCCGCAGGCTGACCGGACTGACATTGTCAGAAACCAGCGCAGACCCGACCAGTGCCTGCATCGCATCGCGCGAATGGCTGTCGAGCACGCTGAGCAACTTCTTGCCCGGCAGGCTTGCGGCCCGCGCTCCGAACATGGCGTGAGCGGCTGGATTTGCCTCACGAATTCTGAGACTTGCGGCCTCCACGATGATCACCGCCTCGGAAGAACGCTCAAACAGCATGCGGTAGCGCGCTTCAAGCTGGCGCATCCTTAGATAATCACGCTCAAGCGCTTGTTGCACCTGCAGCAGGCGCTGCTGCAGACGCCCCGCCTCGCGCAGGTCGCGGCCGAAAGCGATGCGATGTTCACCACCATTAATGCTCAAGACCGAATAGCGGATCGGCACCTCGCCATCGCGGGTCGGGTGGTTAACCTCGCGCCACGGCTGCACCTCACCACGCCGCGCCGCTGCCAGCATTTCCATGACCTTGTGACGGCTATCCTCGGTGACGATATCAATCCAGTTGCTGCCGATCACATTGGAAAAATTGGGAAAATCGCGCGGATCAAAAGACGCATCAAGGATCGTGCCGGCATCATCAAGCACCAGGGTCACATCGCCCGCGACCATCGCCAGCTTCATCGCCGCATCAGCGTCAAGCGTGGCAAACAGTCCCGCAGCCGGGCTGAATTCATGCTTGCCATCAATTGAGTGTTTGCGGGTGAGCATCGCAGAGGGAGAACCTATCGCAGGGTTTGAGCCTTTATTGGCGCGCAAAAGACGAGTTGTTCGGCCAGCTGGAGGGCGCCGAGAGCATCGCTGCTGGTACCATCGGCACCAGATTCCTCTACGATTTCCGGGTTTTCATTAACCACCCGCCCCCCGACAATCACCGAGATATGCGGATTAGCCGACACACCTCGGATCGCCCTGATCAGATTGCCGAGCGCGGCGCTAGGGCAATCGCGCGTCAGCGTCAATCCGACAAGATCAAACGGCGTACGCGCCACCCTGTCCAGCAATTCGCGTCGCTCAGGCTTGACCATAGCCTCGCTCTGCCAACCGGCGCGAGCGAAGACCTCCTCAATCATTTGGGTGCCGAAATTGTGGATATCGCCAGGCATCGGCGAGAACAACGCGCTGCGTGATTGGAGCGCGAGCGGCAGCAACGCAGGCGAGCGCGCAGATATCTCGCGCATCACTTCCTGAAGACGCCACAAACCCATTGTAACATCGATGAAATCACACTCATCGCGATCCCACATCTCACCCAGTCGGCGGGCCGCAGGAGCAAGCAGATCAACACAGATCGTCTCAACGCTGGCGCCGCGCTCGATCAGCGCATCGATCTCATCGAGCAGGCCGGCTGCCTCAAGCTGGAGCGGCAGATCAACGAAGCGACTGACATCATTGCCATCAATCACGCCCGGACGGTGATTGTGATGATCGCTGGTGCCCGAATTATGCGCCATCAAGAGGCGCGGGATAATCTCGCTCTCAATGACTGAGGTGATCGATTCGACAGAGTCGGCGGCACCATATTTGCTTTTGCCGACCCGCTTTCGGACCCGATCGAGCGGCGCTGTGAGCATCTCCCGCCAAGATGAGGCTTGCGCCCCGAATGCACCGGAATTGCTGGCCTCTCCCATCGGCATCGCCTTTCTCAGGTGGTCTGGACGGATACATCCAGAAGGTAGTGCGAACGCGTCACACCTGCGCAACCCACTGGCCCTGATCCCGACAAGCCATTGAAGACCCTCATACGCGTTTTATCGAGGTCACGCAAACGCCGATCAAGCAAACCTGACAACCGTCAACAATTTTGAACGTCCAATTTGGTTGACACTTCTATTGGGAAAGGCGTAGTCTTTGATTCTGACAGCAGAGGCTAACACCACAATGACTCGGATGGATCACACATCCCCGGTCGAGCCTGCAAGAACATCGCCGCAGGCGGACACGGAGAGGAAAGCCCGATACGCGCTGTACACCGCCGAAGAGCGGAAGCGCCGGGACGAAACGGTCTGGACACTGGTTCAAGGCGTCCTCGCGCCGCTCCAATTTCTGGTATTTCTCGTCAGCCTCGTGCTGGTTATCCGCACTCTTAATACGGGTGAAGGCGCCTTTGCCGCTGACGTCTCGATCGTGGTCAAGACGTTCTTTCTCTACACCATCATGGTGACCGGCGCGATCTGGGAGAAAGTCGTGTTCGGCAAGTATCTCTTTGCCGATGCGTTTTTCTGGGAAGATGCGATCTCGATGATCGTGATTGCGCTGCACACGCTTTATATGGTGATGCTGCTTGGCAATTACGGAACGCTTGAAGGGCGACTGGTTGTCGCGCTCGCCGCCTATTCCGCCTATGTCATCAATGCAGGGCAGTTCATCTGGAAGCTGCGCATGGCACGCCTTCAAGCAGAGGCCGATGCCAAGCTTGAGGCTGGAACTGCCGCCAACGACACCCAGGACATGGCGGTGGCTGCGTGAGCGAGACCGCACTCCTTGATGGCTGCAGCGCCGATTACGCCCCGCCCGCAGGCTCGCCTTCGCGCGATGCTCGCCCGGTGCTGCGTGAACGCGGCCAGCGCGAGGTGTTCTGCGGCCTGACCGGCATCATCTGGCTGCACCGCAAGATGCAGGATGCGTTTTTCCTCGTGGTCGGCAGCCGCACCTGCGCGCACCTTTTGCAGTCAGCCGCAGGCGTGATGATCTTTGCCGAGCCGCGCTTTGCCACTGCCATCATGGAAGAGCGCGATCTCGCCGGCATGGCCGATGCGCAGGAAGAGCTTGACCGGGTGGTTACCCGCCTGCTCGAACGCCGCCCGGATATCAAAACGCTGTTCCTCGTGGGCTCCTGCCCGTCCGAAGTCATCAAGCTCGATCTGGCGAAGGCCGCGCAGCGCCTCGGCGCGCAATATATGCCGCGCGTGCGCATCCTGAATTACACCGGCAGCGGGATCGAAACCACTTTCACGCAAGGCGAGGACACCTGCCTTGCAGCGCTTGTCCCCGTCATGCCGCAAGCAGAGCCAAACGCTGACAAGCAATTGCTGATCGTAGGCAGCCTCCCCGATATTGTCGAAGACCAGTTTTTGCGCCTGTTTGCCGAACTTGGCATCCAGAATGTCGGCGTTCTGCCTGCCCGCAATTCCCGCGACTTGCCGAGCCTTGGCGCGAACACCCGCTACATCCTTGCCCAGCCCTTCCTTGCCGAGACTGCAATGGCCTTGGAAGATCGCGGGGCCAAGCGAATTGACGCAATGTTCCCGTTCGGCGCTGAGGGCACAAGCGATTGGCTCGCGGCGGCTGCCCGCGAATTCGGTGTGGACGAGGCGACGATTGAGCGCGTCCTCGCACCGGGCCGCGAACGCGCGAACAAGGCGCTCGGTAAACTGCGCGGCGAACTGGCAGGCAAGCGCATCAGCTTCCTGCCGGACTCGCAGCTCGAAGTGCCGCTTGCCCGCTTCCTGCAGAACGAACTCGGCATGGAGCTGGTCGAAGTCGGCACGCCCTATCTCCACCGCGCGCATATGGCGCGTGAGCTTGCGCATTTTGCTGACGATGTGCGCCTGTCCGAAGGCCAGCACGTTGAGCGCCAGCTTGACCGAGTGCGCGCGGACAAGCCCGATATCACCGTGTGCGGGCTCGGCCTTGCCAATCCATTGGAAGGCGAAGGTTTCACCACCAAGTGGGCAATCGAACTCGTCTTCTCGCCGATCCACGGCTTTGACCAAGCCGCGGACCTCGCTGAACTTTTCGCCCGCCCCTTGCGGCGGCGTGACAGGCTGGAGGTCTAGGCGCGATGCAACTGGCTGTGTGGACATATGAAGGCCCGCCCCATGTTGGCGCGATGCGTGTGGCAACGGCGATGAAGGGGCTGCACTATGTGCTCCACGCGCCGCAGGGTGACACTTACGCCGATCTGCTCTTCACCATGATCGAGCGGCGGGGGCAGCGCCCGCCCGTCACCTACACCACTTTCGAAGCGCGCGATCTCGGCAAGGATACCGCGCAAATCTTTCAGGATGCTGCGCGCGAGGCGGTGACGCGGTTCAATCCGCAGGCGATCATTGTCGGCGCTTCGTGCACGGCTGAACTCATTCAGGATGATCCCGGCGGCCTTGCCGAAGCGATGGGATTGTCGATCCCTGCGATCCCGCTCGAACTGCCAAGCTATCAGCGTAAAGAGCATTGGGGCGCGGCGGAAACCTTCTACCAGATCGTGCGCCATCTGGCTGACAAGAGCGTGGTGCGCGAACCGAGAGAAGGCCGCAAAGCGCGCGCCAATATCTTGGGTCCGACGGCGCTGGGCTTTCGCCACCGCGATGATCTGGTCGAGATCCGCCGCATTCTTGATACGCTGGGCGTTGAGGTCAATCTGGTCGCGCCCTTGGGGGCAAGCCCGGCGGAAATCGCGCGCATCGGTGCGGCTGATTTCAACATTGTTCTTTATCCCGAAATTGCAGATGAGGCGTCCCGCTGGCTGGAGAAGAACTTCGCCCAGCCCGCGGTGCGCACCGTCCCGATCGGCGTGGGGGCCACTAGGGCCTTTATCGCTGAAGTCGCCGAGCTGGCAGGTGCAGATCCCACGCCTGCCCTCGGCGACACCTCTTCCCGCATGCCGTGGTGGAGCCGCTCGGTCGATTCGACCTACCTCACCGGCAAGCGCGTGTTCATTTTCGGCGATGCCACCCATGCGGCGGCGGCTGCCCGCATTGCGCGCGAGGAACTCGGCTTCGAGGTCTGCGGCCTTGGCTGCTACAACCGCGAATTTGCCCGCGTGATCCGCGCCGAGGCGGCTGCTTGCGGGGTCGAACCGCTGATCACCGATGATCACTTGGTGGTGGAAGATGCCATCGCTGCGGCGTGCCCTGAACTCGTTCTCGGCACGCAGATGGAGCGGCACATTGCCAAGCGCCTCGGTCTGCCCTGCGCAGTCATCAGCGCGCCGGTCCATGTGCAGGATTTCCCGGCGCGCCACTCACCCCAAATGGGTTTCGAAGGCGCCAATGTGATCTTCGATACCTGGGTGCACCCGTTGGTGATGGGGTTGGAGGAACACCTCCTCACCATGTTCCGCGAGGATTTCGAATTCGCCGACGAACATGGCGCAAGCCACTTGGCGGCCCATTCGCCCAAAGCGGTGCGCGCGCCCGCGCTGTCGGAAGCGCCGGTTGCCGATATCCCTGCTCCAGCGGCTGCGACCGCGCCTGCCGAGGGCTCGCTCTGGACCCCCGAGGCCGAGCGCGAGCTTAAGAAGATCCCGTTCTTCGTGCGCGGCAAGGCCCGCCGAAACACCGAGGTCTATGCCGCGGCCGAAGGGATCGCCCGGATTGAACTTGAAACTCTGTATGATGCGAAGGCCCATTATGCACGGTAGCGCCCCCACCTCGACCGCCCCGATTTCTGCCGCCAGCGTTGACCCGCGCGCGCCGGTAAAAGTTGTGATCGTCACGCTCGACAATCACCTACAAGGTGCGGTCCGTCGAGCTGAGGCGGAACTGGCCGAAGACAACATCACCTTGAGCCTGTATGCCGCCGCCGAGTGGGGTTCGAGCGCTGCTGAACTGGAAAAGGTCAACGCTGCGATTGCCGAGGCGGACATCGTGATCGTCACGATGATTTTCCTCGATGAACAGATCCGCATGATTTTGCCGGCGCTCGAAGCGCGCCGTGAGGCTTGCGATGCGATGGTGTGCTTGATGAGCGCAGGCGAGATCGTGCGCCTCACCAAGATGGGCGCCTATCGCATGGATGCGCCTGCCAAAGGCCCTCTGGCGCTGCTCAAGAAGCTGCGCGGCTCGTCCAAGCCCGGCGGCAATTCGGCAGAAGGCCAGATGAAGATGCTGCGCCGCCTGCCCAAATTGCTCAAATTCATTCCCGGCACCGCGCAGGATGTGCGCGCCTATTTCCTCACGCTGCAATATTGGCTGGCGGGCTCGGATGAAAACGTGATCGCCATGGTGCGCGCGCTGATTGATCGCTACGCCAGCGGTGAGCGCGCCTATCGCCGGGGCATCACCAAGGCGCAAGCTCCGATCGAATACCCCGAAGTGGGCGTGTATCATCCCCGCACCCAGCAACGCATTTCCGAAAGTCTGCGCTTGCTGCCCAAGCCGGTGGGTAAGGAAGGAACCATTGGTCTCGTCCTGCTGCGCTCCTATCTGCTTGGCCGCGATGCTGCGCATTACGACGGCGCGATTGCCGCATTCGAAGCTGTTGGCCTTAACGTGGTGCCAGTCTTTGCCAGCGGGCTCGATGCGCGCCCGGCGATAGAGAAGTTCTTTGTCGGCCCTGACGGCAAGCCGACGGTCGATGCCATCGTCAACCTTACCGGTTTCAGCCTGGTCGGCGGCCCGGCTTACAGCGATGCCGCCGCCGCGCGCGAAGTGCTGGGCAAGATGGATCTGCCCTATATTGCAGCTCACGCTATCGAATTCCAGAGCATTGAAGACTGGGCTCTGAGCGAGCGTGGCCTGCTGCCGCTTGAAGCCACGCTGATGGTTGCTCTGCCGGAGCTTGACGGATCAACGGTCCCGAGCGTCTTTGGCGGGCGAGCGGGCAATTCCGGCCCGCATTGCAAAGGTTGTGATCGCTACTGCGCCCAGCAGGTTAGCGATAAACTGCGTCCGATGCAGGGCTGCCCGGAACGCGCCGAGGCGCTGGCTGCGCGCACTCTCAGGCTGGTGCGCCTCAAGAAATCCGAGCGCGCCGAGCGCAAGCTTGCCATCGTGCTGTTCAACTTCCCGCCGAACGCCGGCGCGACCGGCACGGCGGCCTTCATGGCAGTGCACGAATCTCTCTATGGCACTTTGAAGCGGCTCAAGGCCGAAGGCTATGACGTAGAGGTTCCTGAAAGCCTTGACGCCATGCGCGAGGCGATCCTCAAGGGCAATTCGGAACGCTACGGCACCGATGCCAACATTGCGCACCGCATTCCGGCCGATGAGCATGTCCGTCGTGAGAAGTTCCTGACCGAAATCGAGGCGCAATGGGGCCCTGCTCCGGGCAAGCAATTGGCCGATGGCGGCCATATTCAGATCATGGGCGCGCATTTCGGCAAGGTCTTCGTCGGCGTGCAGCCTGCCTTTGGCTTTGAAGGCGATCCGATGCGGCTGCTTTACGAAGGCCGCTTCTCGCCGACCCATGCCTTCAGCGCGTTCTATCGCTACATCAACGAGGATTTCGGCGCACACGCGGTGCTGCATTTCGGCACCCACGGCGCGCTCGAATTCATGCCCGGCAAGCAGGCCGGTATGTCGGGCACCTGCTGGCCGGAACGCCTCATCAGCGATCTGCCCAACTTCTATCTCTATGCCGCCAACAACCCGACCGAAGGCATGCTGGCTAAGCGCCGCTCGGCAGCAACGCTGATCAGCTACCTCACCCCGCCGCTCGCACAGGCCGGGCTTTACAAGGGGCTGTCGGAGCTGAAAACCAGTGTCGAGCGCTGGCGGCTGACGCAAAACGACCCCGATCACGAAGAGGAACGCGCTGATCTGGAGCAGCTTATTGCCGACCAGTGCGAGGCGCTCGATATCGAATACAATGAAATCGGCGAACTTATTGCCAAGCTTTACGAGCTCGAAGAGGCGCTCATTCCCTATGGTCTGCACATCCTCGGGCAAAACCCGGCAGGGCAAGAGCTTGAGGATATGCTCGATGCCATGGTCGAGGCAGGCGGCGGGCCGGACAAGGTCAGCCGTGAGGACCTGCGCGCCAAGATTGCCTCGTCCGATGAACTTGGCTCGCTGATCCACGCGCTTGATGGTGGCTATGTCCAGCCCGCCCCCGGCGGCGATGTTGTGGTCAATCCCGAAGTGCTGCCCACGGGCCGCAATATCCACGGGTTCGATCCCTTCCTCATCCCCTCGAGTTTCGCCTGCAAACTGGGCAGCGAACAGGCCGAGCAGCTGATAGCCCGCCATGTCAACGGCGGCGCGGATTTCCCCGAGAGCATCGCAATGGTGCTGTGGGGCACGGACAATATGAAGACCGAAGGCGTGCAGATTGCGCAGGCCATGCGGTTGATGGGCGCGCGGCCCCGGCGCGATTCCTATGGCCGCCTGTGCGGCGCGGAGCTGATCCCGCTTGAGGAACTGGGCCGCCCGCGCATCGATGTGGTGATGACCTTGTCGGGCATTTTCCGCGACCTGCTCCCCATGCAGATCCGGATGCTCGCCGAAGCCGCGCTGATGGCGAGCGAGGCCGATGAACCGATTGAGGCCAATTTCATCCGCAAGCACACGCTGGCGCAAATGGAAAAGCATGGCTGCGACATCGAAACCGCCGCCTTGCGGGTGTTCTCCAACGCTGAAGGGGCTTACGGCGCCAACGTCAACCAGATGATCGATGGCGGCACTTGGGCTGATCCCGATGAACTCGCCAATGCTTTTGAAAGTCAGAAGGGCTTTGGCTATGGCGTCTCAGGGCGTCCGGTGCAGCAGCGCGAAATCCTCCAGAGCGCGCTTTCAACGGTCGATTTCACCTATCAGAACCTTGAAAGCATTGAACTCGGCATCAACGACGTTGACCAATATGTTGACGGGCTCGGCGGGGTGGCGCGCTCGGTCGCCAAGGCCAAGGGCGCAGAAGCGCCGGTCTATATCCTTGATGCCACGCGCGGAAAGCCCAAGGTGAGGACGCTTGCCGAACAGATCGATCTCGAAGCGCGCACCCGCACCTTGAACCCCAAGTGGTATGAGGGCCTGCTCGAACACGGCTATGAAGGCGTGCGCCAGATTGAAGGCCATGTGAATGCGACCTTCGGCTGGTCGGCCACAACGGGCCAAGTTGCGCCCTGGGTCTATCAGAAGATTTCCGAGACCTTCGTGCTCGACCCCGACATGCGCCGCCGCATGAGCGACTTGAACCCCAAGAGTTCGGCCAAGCTGGCGGGACGACTGCTCGAAGCCTGTGACCGCAATCTGTGGGAGCCTGATGAAGCCACCCTCGCCGCCTTGCGTGAAGCGAGCGACGAGCTCGAAGACCGCCTCGAAGGCGTCTTCGCCGAATAGATGTACAAA
>MEDW01000041.1:0-6069 GCA_001724215.1 Erythrobacter sp. SCN 62-14
TGGCGGGCGAAGTCTATGCCGCGAGCATTGGCTATTATCTCAACCCGCTGCTGAATGTGGTGCTTGGCACGGTGTTTCTGGGTGAGCGCCTCTCGCGGCTGCAATGGGTGGCAGTGGCGGTCGCGGGCGTAGCGGTCGCCTTGCTTGCGGCCGGCGCGGTGACAAGCCTGTGGATCAGCCTCAGCCTCGCCTTAAGCTTCGGGCTCTACGGGCTGGTGCGCAAACAGGTCGCGGTCGGCTCGTTGCCGGGCCTTACCATCGAAAGCGCGATCCTGATGCTGCCTTCGATCGGTATTGCAGCGTGGTATGCGATGAGCCCTGAAGGCTCCGCATTCGGTCAGGACGCGGTGATGAGCGGGCTGATTGTGTTCTCGGGCGTGGTCACAGCGGTGCCGCTGCTGCTGTTCGCGATTGCCGCGCGGCGAATGGAATATTCAACGCTCGGCTTTATCCAGTATCTCGCACCAACGATTGTATTTTTCCTGGGACTGTTTGTTTTCAAACAAGAATTGCGCATGGCGCAGCTCAGCAGCTTTGTGTTGATCTGGGTCGCAGTTGCCATCTTTGTGGGCGACCTATGGCGCAGACGGCGGGCAGCACCAACCGCTTAATCGAGCTTCCAGCCCAACATCTGCCCGGCGTGCCAGGGCACGATTTCCTCGCCCACGATTTCCAGCACGGGCGGCACCGCCACTTCGGCACGCCTCAGCGTGATCGTCTCCTCGTTCACCGGCAGCTTGTAAAAAGCAGGACCGTTAAGCGAGGCAAAGCCTTCGAATTTGTCGAGTGCGCTTTCCTCGTCAAATACCGCCAGATAGCTTTCCAGCGCATAGGGCGCACCAAAGATCCCTGCGCAACCGCAGGCGCTTTCCTTGTCTTTCTTGAGATGCGGCGCGGAATCCGTGCCGAGAAAGAACTTGGGGCTGCCACTGGTTGCAGCCTTGCGCAACGCCAGCCGATGCGTCTCGCGCTTGGCGACAGGCAGGCAGTAATTGTGCGGCTGGATACCGCCCACCAGCATGGCATTGCGATTGATGTGGAGATGCTGCGGCGTGATGGTCGCGGCCACCTGGGGGCCCGCATCGAGCACGAAATCGACCGCATCCGAGGTGGTTATATGCTCAAACACCACTCTTAATCGCGGGAAAGCGGCGACAATGCCCCTTAAATGCCGCTCGATGAACTCTTTCTCGCGGTCGAACACATCGACCGAATGATCGGTAACCTCCCCATGGATGCACAACACAATGTCTTCGGCCTGCATCCGTTCAAACACCGGATAGATGTTTTCGACATTGGTGACACCGGCCGCCGAATTGGTGGTGGCGTTGGCGGGATACATCTTGGCGGCGGTAAACACACCGCTTGCAGCCCCGCGCGCCAGATCATCGGGGTCGGTGGTGTCGGTCAGGTAACAGGTCATGAGCGGCATGAAATTCACGCCTTCCGGCACCGCTGCCAGAATGCGATCCCGATAGGCCGCGCCCAATTCCGTCGTCGTCACCGGCGGCGTGAGATTCGGCATCACAATGGCACGGGCAAACTGCCGCGCGGTGTAAGGCACCACCTCGCGCATGATCGCCCCATCGCGGAAATGCAGATGCCAGTCATCAGGGCGGCGGATGGTGAGCGTGTCGGTCATGCCTTCCCCTTAGAGCATCGCGCCGAAAAGTGGGAACCGGTTTTCGGCCACAAACAATGCGAGCGCCAAGGACAGGAGCAAAGTGAACGATTTCTCAATCCTCCACTTTGCTCCTGATGCGCCAATGCCTATCTGTCACGCATGAGCGCTACCCACTTGACCGCCAGAGCCCTTATCCGCCTCTCCCCGCAGGACGATGGCGAAAATGTCGCAGCCTTTCTGCAAGGGCTCGTGACCAATGATGTCACCGGACCGCTGCCCTGTTATGCCGCCTTGCTGAGCGCGCAGGGCAAGCATCTGTTCGATTTTCTGGTGTGGAATGGCGGCGCAGACCTATTGCTCGATTGCGAGGCTGCCCACGCTGATGAACTGGCCAAGCGGCTTTCGATGTACCGCTTGCGCCGCAAGATCGCGATTGCGCGCGATGAGAGCCTCGGCGTGCATTGGAGCCCTGATCCGCAAGACGGCGCTGCGCCCGATCCGCGCCTGCCGGCACTCGGCCACCGCTGGCTTGCCCCTGCCACCGGAGAAAGCGCCGATGCCGCCTGGCTCGCGCACCGCCTGAGCCTCGGCGTGCCGGAGGGCCGCGGCGAGATGGGCGATATCCTGTGGCTCGAAACCAACGCGGTGGAACTCAATGGCGTGAGCTTCACCAAGGGCTGCTATGTCGGCCAGGAAAACACCGCGCGGATGAATTGGCGGCAGAAAGTCAACCGGCGGCTGGTGGTGGTCCCCCTGTCCGAATCCGACGAATCGCGCCGCCGCGCCGCCTATCATGACCTCACCCTTGCGGTCGATCACATCCGGGTGGAAAATCTCGACCCTGCACGGCTGCCGCCATGGCAGGCTGCAGCTTTCACCAGCGACAACGCCTCCTAGGCTTGCTCGTAATCCGCAAGTGACTGCACCAGCATTGCTTCGGCCCGCGCCCTTGCCGCATCGCGCGGCAGGCCAAGAGATTTGGCCAGCGCCCCGCCAATCAGCGCATCACCCAGCGCCATCAGCACCAGGGTGAGCGTGTCGTTGTGGATGCGCTGATCACCGCAATTGGCATCGGCTTCCTCGGGCGCGAGTTCATCGACCAACGCGTGAATCGCCCGGATAATCGGATCAAGCGCGTCCTCGTTGCCGGTCAGCAGCATCCAGCTGGTCAGCGCGCCTGCGCCTTCGCGGTCAAAGGCATCAAAGGCCAGATCGACCACCTCGCGCGGGCTGCCCAGCCCGGCGCGGCTGGCGCGAACCGCATCGATGATGGTTTCACACACCGATTTCGCCAGATGTTCGGCCAAAGCCTTCTGCAATCCCGAAGCCGAGCCGAAATGGTGCAGCAAATTGGCGTGGGTGCGCCCGATCCGCGCCGACACCGCTTTCAGCGTCACCGCCTGCGGCCCGGCCTCGATCAACAGCGCGCGGGCCGCTTCGAGCGCGGAGTTGCGGGATTCTTCAGGGCTCAAACGTTTCCGGCTTGTCATAATCCCGCCACGCCTAAGGGCATTGCGGCAGCCAAACAAGCCCGCAAGCACGGATGCTGCCTTAAGCGGCGCGTCGCTCCGCAGCGCAATCGGCCATAAGATCGAGCGCATATTCGACCGATTGTGCCTGCGCCCCGCGCGCCAGGCTGTGGCGCGGGACGATGCGGCCCGTTGGCACAAAGCCGAGCTTGGCGAGCACCCGGCCCGAAGCGGGATTATCGGTGAAATGCCCGGCCATGATCCGGCGATGACCCAAGGTGCGAGCGATCCGGAGCACCGCACGCGCGGCTTCGGTGGCATAGCCCTGCCCCCAGTGTTCGCGCGCGATCCAGTAGCCAAGCTCCGCCTCGCCGTCATGCTCGCCGAGGCCTGCGCTGCCAATCACGCCTGTGCCTGGCAGCGTGACGAGAAAGTGTGGCAGGCGCGCATCCTGCGTCATGGCGGCAAAGGCGCGCGCGGCATCCTCGCCATAAGGCCAGGGCGCATGGGCAAGATGGCGCACAATGCCTTGATCTGCGCCGAGGCACGCCTTGATCGCAGCCCAATCCTCCGGGAAAGCGGGCCGTAAGAACAATCTTTCACTGCGATGGAACACAGGTTCTCCCTTCCTCGCCCCGCGTCAGCGCCATAAGCCGACAGCATGACAATTTCATGGCGCTGAAATTTTATGATTCCAGCGGGATAGTGAAAGGGAGATGAACGAAAAAGGGAGACAGAACTCCCCGCTATGGGGGCGATCCTGTCTCCCTTTCGTGAACTGCTGGCCTTGGATAAGGCCTGCCCGGATCGCCCGTTTGGACGATCCTGTTATTGAACCGTCCGCTTATTCGGCGGCTTCAGCCACCGCGTCGACCGATACGTATTTGCGGCCAAGCTTGCCTGCATGGAATCGCACCACGCCCGCGCCAAGCGCGTAAAGGGTGTGATCCTTGCCCATGCCGACATTGACGCCCGGATAGACGCGGGTGCCGCGCTGGCGAATGATGATGTTGCCGCCGATCACTTCCTGACCGCCGAACTTCTTGACGCCAAGACGACGACCGGCCGAATCACGACCGTTGCGCGATGAACCGCCTGCTTTCTTATGTGCCATGGCTCGCTAGCTCCTTATTCTGCAGCGGCTTCAGCCGAAGCTTCAGCCTTCTTCTTGGCAGCAGCCTTCTTGGGCGCGGCCTTGGCTTCGCCTGCACCCACAGCCGTGATGCGCAGCAGGGTCATCTGCTGGCGGTGGCCGTTCTTGCGGCGATAATTGTGACGGCGACGCTTCTTGAAGACGATCACCTTTTCGCTCTTGGCCTGAGCGATGATTTCAGCCGAAACCGTCACGCTCTTGGCATCGGCGAGAGTTTCGCCTTCGCCAGCGAGCAACACGTCGCCCAGCGTGATGGTGTCGCCGGCCTCGCCCGCGAGCTTTTCAACGGCAATCTTGTCTCCGGCGGCAACCCTGTATTGCTTGCCGCCCGTGCGCACTACAGCGAACATGGCTCTATACTCTCAATCTCGTGCTGTGTCCGATGCCATCGAGTCTCTGAAACGAATCTCGCGGAACCAAACGCTCATGCAGGGCAAGCGCGGATGCAGCCCCGGAAAGATGGGTGCCGTTAAGGGAATGGCGCGGCGAAGTCAACGCCCTTGGTCCGACAATTTCTTATCCGCACAGCGATATTGCCACCCGGCATTTGTTTGGCCATGCGCATCGGCGCGTGCTAATGCACCAGCGGGATTGTCATGCGGGTATTGAAACTCTCTTTAGTGGGACTGGTGCTGCCGGGGCTTGCGGCTTGTGCAAGCACGCCCTCGCGCTATCCCTCGCTCGCGCTTCGAGATGTCGAGCGACACGCAATCCCCGCGGCTGGGCCAAGCGTGGCTGTGGCTCAGCCTGCACCGATCGACCGCGCGCGCATTGCCGCGCTGCAATCCAGCGCCGAGGATGCGTTTGCCCGCTTTACCCGGCAGCAACCTGCAGCCGCCACGCTGGTGGCACGCGCGCGCGGGCGGGGTATCGAAAGCAATGCTCGCGCCCAGGCTGTGGTGGCGCTGGCGGATCTGACCGCGCTGCGCAGCGCAACCTTTGTGCCTTTGGGTGAGCTTGACCGGCTCGCTGCCGAGACGGCGGCGGATTATGGTGAAACAGCAGGGGTGGCAGCCGCGCAGGCAGCGGTGCTGGCTCTGATTGCACAACAGGACGCGGCGTTGCGCGCGCTTTGGGGAGAATTGGGACAATGAACCTGACATGCAGCACTTGCCCCGTGCGCGACAATGCGGCTTGCGCCGTGCTGAGCCCTGAAGAACGCGATGCGATGGCGGCTGCCGGGCGCACCCGCACATTGAAGCGCGGCGAAATGCTGTTTGCCGCAGGCGATGAAGAAGCCGCCTGCGCGACTTTGGTGAGCGGCGCGCTCAAGGTGTCAGCGATCGATCAGGACGGCAACGAACAGATCCTGGCGCTGGTGCATCCGGCAGGCTTTATCGGCGAATTGTTCGCGCCCTTTGCCCATCATGATGTGGTGGCTCTGACTGACAGCAAGCTGTGCACCTTCGCGCGCGGAGATATCGAACGCGCGATCAATGATTACCCTGCGCTCGCCCGCGCTCTGCTCAGACGCTCTCAGGCCGATCTGCTGGCCTCGCGCAGCCTTTTGGAGCTGACCGGAAATGCCAGCGCCGAGGCGCGGCTGGCGGCGCTGCTGCACGATTTTGCCGCTGCCGCGAGCGATTCGTCGTGCCATCTGGCGAGCGAGTTTGATCTGCCGCTGACGCGCGGCGAGATGGGCAACATGCTCGGCCTCACCATCGAGACAGTCAGCCGCAAGCTCGGCGAGCTTGAGGACATGGGAGCGATCATCCGCAAGGGCAAGCGCGGGATTGCGGTGCGCGATGCGCAGCTGTTGCAGGAGATTTCGGGAAGGTGATTTTTGTGCTTCGCCGGCGGCGAAGCGACAGACCAACCGCCCC
>MEDW01000041.1:6111-26175 GCA_001724215.1 Erythrobacter sp. SCN 62-14
TTCAAGCCACGGAAGATAGCTGCAAAGCAAAAAGGAGGGGCAATGGCGGGGTCCTGTGCCATTGCCCCATCAGGGGGAGAAGAAAGGTGCGTCAACTGACGCGCGTTGTCAGCGCACCAGCGCAGCAATGACGAAGGCAACCACGCCCCACACCACCACCAGCACCGGCAGAGTCAGGATCTGGATCGCGGCCTCAGAAGCGCTCAGCCGTCCCGTGTGGGTCATCACTCCATCGCGGGCGAACTCGGCGCTGGTCGGCGGGCTGCTGGGATTGTCCTTGAGGCGCGTCCAGAGAGTCGGAACGCCAAAGCCTGCGACAATCGCCACGGCAAAGATCACCAGCGGGATCGCCAACGCCGGATTGCCGAAAGTCACTGCCGCAATCGCAAGAAAGCCGAGATAGCAGCCCACCATCGCGCCATAAATGGCCCCGGGCAGGCCGAACTGGCGGTCGGCCTCGACCTGATGGCGCACCGGCGCGCCAACGATGCGCGCCGCGCCGCTTTCGATGATATCGTGAACCTGCTTGCTCATGGGATGTCCCTCCTCGTGTCGGAGAGAACTTTATGATTCGCGCGCGCACCGCACCTTGAGCAAGATCAAATTACCAGCGAGCAAGATCGCGGTGATCGTCCTTGCGCGGCTCAATCCAGTGCCATGCGCCGGCGCGCCGCTCGCGCTTCCAGAACCACGCGGCGCTTTTCAAGTGATCCATGCAGAAATCCACCGCATCAATGCAATCGCGGCGATGGCGCGCGGCGGCCGAGACGCAGACGATCGGTTCGCCCGGGCGCATCAGCCCGACGCGGTGGACCATGAGCAGCCCCATCAGATCAAAGCGGGCAAAGGCTTGGGTGGCAAGCCCATGCATTCCAGGCAGGGTGAGCGGCTCGTAATGGGTGAGTTCGAGCGCCTCGACATCGCCATCAGAGCGCACTTCGCCCACAAAGGTGCACACGCCGCCAAGGCCCGGATTGGCAGCGGTGAACGGCCCGACCAGCGCGCCGGGAATGAACATTTCAGTGAGAAGGCGGATGTCGCGCATCAGCCCCCCGAGACCGGCGGAAGCAATGCGATTTCATCGCCCTCGCTGGCCTGCAAGCTGGCCTTGTCGGCAAGCAGCGCGCCGTTCACCGCAACCTTGTTGCGCGGATCGTCTGCCGCTTGGGCCAGCGCTTCGGGCAAGCCAGCCACCAGCCCGGCCCAGTCGAGCGGGCCTGTCAGTTGCAATTCGCCCCCGCCCGCCAGATCGGCAAGCTTGCCCAGCAGCACCACCCGCACGCCCATAATCAGCCCCCTGTGGTCGACATATGCCGCGCCACCGCCGGATCGGCCCCGCGCGCATCCATGCGGAAATGGTGCTTTTCCGGCTTGATCGCGAGCGCCTCCTGAAGGCCAAGCGCCAGATTGCGCTCCGGGTCATCCGAACGCAGCGCGGCGCGCAAGTCCACCCGCTCACCCCCGCCAAGGCAGGGGTAAAGCTGGCCGGTTGCAGTCACCCGCAAGCGGTTGCATCCTGCACAGAAATTGCCGGTGTGGGGCGTGATGAAGCCGAGCCTGCCACCCGTTTCTCCCACCTCGACATAGCGCGCCGGACCGCCTGTCGAGAGCGGAATGTCGCGCAAGGTCCAGCGCTCCGCCAATGCGCTGCGCACGCTATCGAGCGGCAGATATTGGTCGAGCCGCTCTTCCTCGACATCGCCGAGCGGCATCACCTCGATCAGCGTCACATCATGGCCCTGTCCGTGCCCCCACGCGATGAGATCGGGGAGTTCCTCCTCGTTCACGCCCTTCAGAGCCACGGCGTTCAGTTTTACCTTGAGCCCTGCTGCCTTGGCCGCCGCGATCCCGTCTAACACCTGCGGGAGACAATCGCGCCGGGTCAGCGCGGCAAAGCGCTCCCTGTCGAGCGTATCGAGCGAGACATTCACCCGCTTCACGCCCGCACGCGCCAGCGCATCAGCATGGCGGGCGAGTTGCGTGCCATTGGTCGTCAGCGTCAATTCCTGCAAATCATGGCCCAGCCGCCGCCCAAGCGCGGTGAACAGGTCCATGATGTCGCGCCGCACCAGCGGCTCGCCCCCGGTGATGCGCAATTTCGTCACCCCGCGCGCGATAAAGCCAGTGGCGAGCTGATAAAGCTCCTCCAGCGTCAGCACCTCTGCCTTGGGCAGGAACTGCATCGCCTCGGGCATGCAATAGGCGCAGCGCAAGTCGCAGCGATCCGTGACCGAAAGCCGCAGGTAGGTGATGCGCCGCTGAAAGGCATCGACAAGCGGCGGGCCGCGATCACCGCTTGCGCGCACCACGATCAGATCGCGGCGGCGCTGCGGGGGCGGAAAGGTGCCGGACTGGTCATTCATGCGCCTCACAATAGTGGCCTGTGAGCCCATGCGCATCTGATAAAAATTGCAGCATTGCCTCACGGGCATCCCCGGGGCGGGCAGCGATGACATTGGCGCGTTTGGGCGCATAATCGCGCGCCAGATCGCGCGCGAGGGTGCGCCGCCAATCAGCATGGGCCTTAGGCGCAGGCGGCAGGATGATGGCGAGCGCGCTGGTGTCTTCGCCCGCGATCAGCGCGCGCGCCTGCGGCAGGTAGAGCGCCATGAAAGCCATCGCCGCATCAAGCGGGGCCTCAGGCAGCCTGCCCACTTCGAGCCGCGCCTGCATCACCGCGCGCCGTGGGGCAAAGGGCGTTCGCGGTGCAAGGTGATGCCAATCTGCTCATCGCCTTGCGCAATGGCGAGCTTGACGATCTTGACTGTGACCGCCTCGACGCGGGCATCGCCTGCAAACAGCGTCTCGCAGATATGATCCGCCACCGCCTCAATCAGCTTGAAGTGAACGCCTTTGGGCAAGCCTTCGCTGGCGGCGAATTTCAAATCCATGTAATTCTTGGACGCATCCAAGGGCGTGTCGGGATCATAGCGCGGGGCCACCTCATAACGCGCAGCAATCGAAATGCGCAGCGGCTGCGGCTTGCCCGTTTCCTCGGAATAGATGCCGGTGAGGACATCCACGACGAGATCATTGACTTCAAGGATGAGCGAATCGGATCGGGTTACCATAGCCGCGCCCTTAGCCGGGATTTGACCAGCGCGCGAAGATTGCGGTGGGCAGCAAACGCCCGTTCTCGCCCTCCTCGCGAACCGCCAGATCGCCGTGTTCAATGGTGCCGGGGAGATCACGCAGCGCCTCGGCCAGCAATCCGGCAATCGCAAGGCTGCTCATCCGCACGGCATAGACAGTGAGGAACAGGAAGCGGCTGCCTTCATCCAGCAGCTTGGCGCAGTCGGCAACTAGGCCGGGAAGGCCCTCCTCCAGCCGCCACACCTCGCCATCGGGCCCGCGCCCGAATTTGGGCGGGTCAAGGATGATGCCATCATAGCGCCGTCCGCGCCGCACCTCGCGCGCGGTGAATTTCGCCGCGTCATCGGTGAGCCAGCGGATGGGCTTGTCGCTCATGCCCGACAGCGCGGCGTTCTCGCGCGCCTGCGCCACCGATTTCTTTGACGCATCGACATGGGTCACGCGGCCATGCTGCGACAGCGCCAGAGTGCCAAGCCCGGTGTAACCGAACAAGTTCATCGTCTCGGCCTCGGTCATCCCGGCCAATTGCCCGCGCATCCACTCCCACACCGGGGCCATATCGGGGAAGAATTGCAGGTGGCGAAAGGGTGTCGGGCGCGCGGTGAAACGCACTTCGTTCCAGCTAAGCTCCCAGCCTTCATCGGGCAACCGCTCGTGCATTTGCTCCGAAAACTGCCAGCGCCCGCCGCCATCCTCGTCCGAGCCGGGGATGAATTCACCGGCTGCGGGCCATTCGGCAAGCCGGGGCTGCCACATCGCCTGCGGTTCGGGGCGGATGAAAGCGTGCGGGCCAAAGGCTTCGTATTTGCGCCCCGCCCCGCTATCGATCAGGCGATAGGAATCCCAGCCGGTGCATTCCATCACCAGCGGCGTTTCGATCAACGCTGCCATCAGGCCAGCTGCGCAGCCTTGCCCAGCACATGATCGCGCGTTGCCGCGTAATCGCCCGGCACTTCGATGAAGTGCTCCTCGCGCCCGAACAGATCGCCGACGCGCGCCGGAAGCGCCGGGCGCACGCCAATCGCACGCTCCACCGCATCGCGGAACTTGGCCGGATGGGCCGTTGCCAGCGTGACGATGGGCACGCCCCCCGGCACAATGCCATCTGCTGCCACCGCTCTTGCCGCATGCAGGCCAACGCCCGTGTGGGGATCGATCACCTGCCCGGCGCTGCGCAAAGCCCATTGCAGCGCGCGCGCGGTTTCCTGCTGATCGGCGCTGCGCGAAGTGAACAACGCCGCTGCCCCTTCGCGCTGCTGGTTGGTGAGCTTCATGGCCTTGCTCGCCTCGAAACCGCGCATCTGCTCGGCCAGAGCCGCCCCGTCGCGCCCGCCGCAATCAAACAGCAGGCGTTCGAAATTCGAGGACACCTGAATATCCATCGAGGGCGTGATTGTGGGCGTCACCCCGCCTGCCGAATAATCCCCGGTGGAAAGCGCGCGGTGCAAGATGTCGTTCACATTGGTCGCCACCACCAAGCGTTCAATCGGCAGGCCCATTTGGGCTGCGACATAGCCTGCGAACACATCGCCGAAATTGCCCGTCGGCACGGAGTAGGCGACGGCACGATCAGGCGCGCCGAGTTGCAGCGCGCTGGAGAAATAATAGACCACCTGCGCCATCAACCGCGCCCAGTTGATCGAATTGACCGCACCCAAGTTGAGCACGCCTGCGACCTCGGCATCGGTGAACATCCGCTTCACATGGGCCTGCGCATCGTCAAAGCTGCCTGCGATGGCAAGATTATGGACATTGGGCGCGCGCACCGTTGTCATCTGGCGGCGCTGCACATCGCTCACCCGGCCCGCCGGATGCAGCATGAAAATCTCGCTGCGCGCGCGGCCCACCACGGCCTGAATAGCCGCAGAGCCGGTGTCGCCGCTGGTTGCGCCCACGATGGTGAGGCGAGAATCGCGGCGTTCGAGGAAAATCTCGAACAGAGCCCCAAGCAATTGCAGCGCCACATCCTTGAACGCCAAGGTCGGCCCATGGAACAGTTCGAGCAGCCAATGCGTTTCGTCGAGCTGCGCCAGCGGCGCAACCGCGGCATGGCCGAAATCGCCATAGACCGCCTCGCACACGGCACCCAGTTCCGCCTCGGTGAGGCTGCCTGCGACGAAGGGCTGCATAATGCGCGCGGCCAATTGCGGGTAAGACAGCCCGCGAAGGGCGCGGATTTCATCATGGGACAGGCGCGGCCATTCGGCAGGCAGATACAGGCCCCCGTCGCTGGCGAGCCCTGCCAGAGTTACCCCTTCGAAATCGAGCGTCGGCGCGCTCCCGCGAGTTGAGACGTAATGCATGGGCAAAGCGCCTAGAGCGATTTTACAGGAAAGGGAACATTCCCGGCTCGCAAAATCGCAGCCATCAAGAAAGGCCGCGTCGGCGCCTCAACGCCAGCACATAGACGATAAGTGCGGTGATCGCGAAGAAGAACCACTGCCCGGCATAGGCGAGATGATTGTTGGGCAAGTCTGACGGATCGGGCCGCGCCATCGCTTCCAATCCCGCTACGGGAGGATCAGCCACCAACCTTGGCCCTGGCGCAATCACGCCGGTGACTTCGCCGCCGGTCCAATCGGGCGTCGTCAGATCGCGGGTAAAACCAATATCAACCAAAGTGCCATTCGCGCAGGTGGCGCGCTGCACCCAGCCCTTTTTGCCCCGCGCCGATGTCCCAGCGACCGGCTCGATCCTGACAGGCGCCGGGCATTCAAGACGAGAACGGCGAAACCACACATCGGCCCCGTCGCCCGCTTGAGGAAACGCGGCCTCGCTGGTGTCCCCTGCAGCGGCTTCATAGCGAGCAAGCAACTGCGCCTTTTCATCCATCCGCCCCAATTGCCACACTCCGAGACCAATCATCGTCGCGACAGCGGCAAGCACAAAGAGTGTGGGAATAAGTGGCCAGCGGCGAGTCACACTCGCGTCCTTTCATAAGCGGCATAAAGCAACAGCGTCTTGAACAGGCGCAAGCCAAAGATCACGCCGCCAACTGTCACCGGTGCCCAGAACGCCAGTTGCAGCCACAAGGGTGGCGCAAGAGCTGCATCAATCGCCAGCGCCAGTCCTGTCAGCACCAGCGCCAGCAGCAGAGTGAAGACCCCCGCCCACCGGCTGCCGCGCTCCAAGGCGCGGAATTCAAGCCCGCACTTGTCGCACTTGGCAGCAATCGCGGCAGGCGCGGCAAACAAAGTGCGCGCTCCGCAGCGCGGGCAGCGACCATGAAGGGCAGCCGACATAAGCGAAGGGTGGGCCATTTCAGGACCCACCCCCAGCCCCTCCCGCAAGCGGGAGAGAAGCGAGACTTACCGAACCGCAGGCGAGGTTAGTCGCAGCGGGGTGGGCAGCCATCATCAATGGTAGGCTGCGCCCCAGCCGCCCCACACGTAGATCACCACGAACAGGAACAGCCACACCACATCGACAAAGTGCCAATACCACGCCGCCGCTTCGAAACCGAAATGCTGGCGCGGCGTGAAGTGGCCAAGATAGGCGCGGTACAGGCAAACCGCGAGGAAAATTGTGCCGATCAAAACATGGAAGCCGTGGAAGCCTGTCGCCATGTAGAAGGCGGATGAATAGGTGTTGCCGCCAAAAGCGAACGGCGCCACCGCATATTCGTAAACCTGAATGCAGGTGAACAAGGCGCCCAGCGCGATCGTCGCCCACAGGCCCTGCTTGAGGCCCGTGCGATCGCCATGGATCAACGCGTGGTGCGCCCAGGTGACAGTGGTGCCCGAACACAGCAGGATCAGCGTGTTGAGCAGTGGCAGCGCAAAGGGATTGAGCACTTCGTCAATCGCCTTGGGCGGCCACACCCCGCCAATCACTTCGGCAATGGTGCTGGGGAACAGCGAGAAATTAAACCACGCCCAGAACCAGCCGACAAAGAACATCACTTCAGACGCGATGAACAGGATCATCCCGTAGCGCATGTGCAACTGCACCACCGGGGTGTGATCGCCGCGCTCGGCTTCAACCACGATATTCTTGAACCACATGAAGAAGGTGGCAATCAGGCCGGCAAGCCCTGCCCACATCACCACGCTGCTCGCTGTCCCGAACAGATCGGGGTAGAAGCTGAGCACCATGCCACTGGTGAAGGTGAGCGCCGACATCGAGCCGACAAACGGCCAGATATCGGGTTCGAGAATGTGATAATCGTGGTTTACTTTGCCAGCCATGTGGAAGTTCCCGTCCCTAGGATGTGCGGATCAATTGGTGCTGTCGAGCGCCGCGAGTTGCTGCGGTTCTCTCTGGCGGTGAAAGGTGTAGCTCAGCGTGATCTGCTGAACGCCTGCCATGTTCGGATCATCGAGCATGGCGGGATCGACGTAGTAAAGCACCGGCATGGTGATTTCCTGACCCGGTAGAAGCGTCTGCTCGGTGAAGCAGAAGCACTGGATCTTGTTGAAATATTTGCCAGCCTGTTCGGGCGTCACGTTGAATGTGGCCGCCCCGGTTATCGGCTGTGACCCATCATTGCGCGCAGTGTAGGTGGCAATGTCGCGCTGCCCGATGGTGACAGTTTGCGTCGCCTTGGTCGGCTTGAAAGCCCACGGCATGCCAGCCGAGGTCGAAGCATCGAACCGCACCGAAATTGTCTTGCCAGTCGCAATGGCTTCTGCCCGTGCGGCGTCAGCCTCGGTCGCCTTCATCGTGGTGCCGCCAAAGCCGGTAACCTGGCAGAACATCTGGTAAAGCGGAACCGCAGCATAACCGAGGCCCAGCATCGCCAGCGCCCCAGCGGCCGCCATCATCCCGACCCGCGCATTGCGGCGGGTGGTTTCTGCGTCAAAGGTGGTGGGTTGCGAGGCCACGGCTCAATCCCCCATCCGCACGATGGTGATGGCGTAAAACAGCACCACGAAGAACAGCAACGTTCCGGCAACCACGTAATTGCGGGCCTTGCGGCGGCGTTCGAATTCGGCCTGTTCTTCAGGGGTCATGCAATCCACCCCTGATAGGCGGCGACGCGATCAAGCACCAGCGCAGCGAACAGTGCAAACAGGTAATAGATGCTGAACTTGAACAGTTTTTTCTCGGGCAGCATCTTGTCATCTTCAGACCGCATCCGCTGACCGACCGGCCATGCGAGCAGGATGAACAGCGCCGACAAGGTGACCGCTGTCATGCCGTAAATCCAACCCGTCCCGCCAATCGCCACCCCCATCAACGCCACCGAGACAGCGGAGAGGAAAATCCCGAAATCACGCGCATCTTCGCGCCGCATCCTGCCACCGGGCAAGGGGCGGTTCATGGTGCGCTTCATGCCCGCATCAATATCGGCTTCCCACCACATATTGAGCACCGCCGAACCGCCTGCGCCCATCGAAATCGCCAGAATCGCGGTAAAGCCAAGCACCGGGTGAATAGATCCGGGTGCCGCCAGCACGCCGCAGATCGCGGTGAAGATCACCAGCGTCATCACCCGCGGCTTCGTCAGCGTGAAAAAATCACGCCATTCGGTCGGCATCGGGGTGCCGCTCGCCGTGCTCGTGGTGGTTGCGTCCATGCTCATATCACATTTGCTTCATTGGTAAGAAAGCGCGGCGTTGCAAGCCGCGCCCCCTTTTTGTGTCCGGGCCCCGTGTGGACGACTTCCCCCGAAAGCCGTCCGGTCACAGGGTCACGATCCGCTCAGCGCGCCTTAGGCACTCGCCGGGCGGTGATCGTGGTAGTCCATGCTGTCGGTGATCACCGGCAGGGTTTCGAACTGGTGGAACGGCGGCGGGCTCGGCAGGGTCCACTCGAGCGTCGTTGCGCCTTCGCCCCACGGATTGGCTTCAGCCTTGCGGCCCGCCATCAGCGCATAAGCGATGTTGACGAAGAAGAAGATCATCGAACCGGCCATGATGTAATAGCCATAGGTGCTGATCTCGTGCCAGAACTGGAACGCCTCCGGGTAATCGGGGTAACGGCGCGGCATACCCTGCATCCCCAAGAAGTGCTGCGGGAAGAAGATCACGTTCACGCCAATGAAGAACGTCCAGAAGTGGAGGTGGCTCAGCAGTTCGGAATGCATCCGACCGCTCATCTTCGGGAACCAGTAGTAGAACCCGGCAAACATCGAGAACACAGCGCCCATCGACAGCACGTAGTGGAAGTGCGCCACCACATAATAGGTGTCGTGGAGGTTATCGTCGATGCCGCCATTGGCGAGCACCACACCCGTCACACCGCCAACGGTGAACAGGAAGATGAAGCCAAGCGACCACACCATCGGCGACTTGAAGGTCAGGCTACCGCCCCACATCGTCGCAATCCAGCTAAAGATCTTCACGCCCGTCGGCACGGCAATTAGCATGGTGGCCGCGGTGAAATACATCTTCGTGTTCACGTCGAGACCGACAGTATACATGTGGTGCGCCCACACGATGAAGCCGACGACACCAATCGCCACCATGGCGTAAGCCATTGCGAGGTAACCGAACACCGGCTTGCGGCTGAAAGTCGCGACGATCTGGCTGATCATGCCGAAGCCCGGCAGGATCATGATGTAAACTTCCGGGTGGCCAAAGAACCAGAACAGGTGCTGATAGAGCACCGGATCACCGCCGCCAGCCGGATCAAAGAAAGTGGTGCCGAAATTGCGATCGGTCAGCAGCATGGTGATCGCAGCCGCCAGCACCGGCAGCGCCAAAAGCAGCAGGAAGGCGGTGACCAGCATCGACCACACGAACAGCGGCATCTTGTGCAGGGTCATGCCCGGCGCACGCATGTTGAAGATGGTAGTGATGAAGTTGGTCGCACCCAGAATCGAGCCGGCGCCCGAAAGGTGCAGAGCAAAGATCGCAAAATCGACCGCCGGGCCAACCGAGCCCGTCGTCGAAAGCGGTGCATAGACCGTCCAGCCCACGCCCGCACCCGGGCCCGAACCGCCGGGGACGAACATCGAGAACATCAGGCTGAAGAAGCCCGCAACCGTCAGCCAGAAGCTCACATTGTTCATGCGCGGGAAGGCCATGTCGGGCGCGCCGATCATCAGCGGCACGAACCAGTTGCCAAACCCGCCGATCATCGCGGGCATCACCATGAAGAACACCATGATGAGGCCGTGCGCGGTGATGAACACATTCCACATATGGAGCGCGGTGTTGAGATCATCGCCGCCGCCCATGAAGGCCGCCCACCAGTGCAGATACTGGATGCCCGGCTCAGCGAGTTCGAGGCGCATGATGCCGGAAATCGCACCACCGATAATCCCTGCGATAATCGCAAAGATCAGGTAGAGCGTGCCGATATCCTTGTGGTTCGTCGACATGAACCAGCGGGCGAAAAAGCCCGGCTTGTGATCGGCATGATCGTGGGCGTGATCGTCGTGATGGACGTCAAAGCCTTCAGCGGTGGTTGCCATAGTCTGATACTCTCAGCTGACTAAATCTTCAAAAACAAACGAATTACTTGGCCGATGCAAGGCGTGCGGCAGGCTTGGCAGCAGCCGCAGCCTGCGCAGGCGCATCTTCTTCACCCGGCATAGTGCCGCCCTGCGCGCGCACCCAGGCAGCAAATTCTTCCGCAGGCAGCGCTTCGACTGTGATCGGCATATAGGCATGACGCGAACCGCACAGCTCAGAGCACTGGCCGTAATAGACGCCCGGCTCCTTGATCACGAGCAGCTTTTCATTGAGACGGCCCGGCACCGCGTCCATCTTGAACCACAGCGAAGGCACCGCAAAAGCGTGAATCACATCGCTCGCGGTGGTCTGGATGCGCAGCGGCACGCCAGCAGGCACCACCATGCGGTTATCCACCGCCAGCTGATAGGGCTCACCCCGGCGCAGCGCTTCTTCTTCGGGCAGCATGTTCGAGACGATTTCGAAATCGCCGTGATCGGGATAGGCATAGCCCCAGTACCACTGGTAGCCGATCGCCTTCACCGTCACCGCATCTTCGGGCGGGGTTTCATACTGGCGCGCCAGCAGCGTGAGCGAGGGCACCGCAATCGCCACCAGAATGAGCACCGGGATGATCGTCCAGATAAATTCCAGCTTGGTGTTGTGCGTCACGCGCGAGGGCACCGGATTGGCGCCGCGGTTGAACTTGAGGATCACATAGAACAGCAGGCCGAGCACAAACAGGCTGATGATGGTGATCACCGGCAAGAGGATAGCATCGTGCATCCACAAGGCGTATTGACCATCCGCGGTGTATTGATCCTGGAAAGTCAGGCTCTTGGCCATGGCCCCCGGCTCACCCGTGCGCGGGTCGGTGGGCATGCCCTTGCCTTTGGTCGGCGCCATGGGGACATACTCGCCCGAGGTGGCCATTGCCCCGGCAACCGCCTCGACGCTGTCCGCTTCGAGCGGCGTCGATTGGGTGACCATCGGATTTTCCGCGGGCGCATCCTGCGCAGCGACGGTGATCGGCGCGGCCAGCGCCAGAGCGCCAGCGATCAGCGCAAAAGTAGCCTGTTTGATACGGGTGTGCATGTGACCCATCTTCATGTGCCTAATGGTTTGTTTAAACTGATCCCATGCTGATTGCTGCATGAGCAGCGCACAGCTTCAAAGACAGGCACGAATGCCAGCCCTCCGATTTGGGCCTTAGCGATGCTTGCCGGGGGCCTCAAGCGCTTCTAGGGAGAAAATTATGCAAGCAGCCATGTTTCTCGCGCAAGAGAGCATGGCAACACCCCTATCAGCAAGGCAAGGATTCCATGACAGGCGCGAACCTTAAACCTATGACTCACGAAGATTGTTTGCGCGAATTCCGGGCCAGCGGGGCCTTGCTCGAAGGGCATTTCAAGCTGTCATCAGGCCGCCACAGCGGGCACTATCTGCAATGCGCAAGGGTGTTGATGAACCCCGCACGCGCGGCCCGAATTGCTCAAGGCGTGGTGGCGGGAATCCCTGCTGAAGTGCGCGACAGCGTTGATGTTGTCGTCTCACCAGCGATGGGCGGCATCATTATTGGCCACGAGGTCGCACGGGTGCTTGGCAAGGATGCACTGTTCCTCGAACGCCCCGAAGGGGTCTTTCATCTGCGGCGCGGTTTTGCCCTTGAAGCAGGCGCGCGGGTGCTGATGGTCGAGGACGTGGTCACCACCGGGCTTTCCAGCCGCGAGGCGATTGCTGCGGTTGCGCGCGAAGGCGGCGAAGTGATTGCCGAATGCGCGATTATTGATCGTTCAGCGGGAACGGCAGACCTTGGCGTGCCGTTCTATCCGCTCACCGCTTTTGATTTTCCCACCTATGCCGAGGACGAGGTGCCCGCGAGCCTTGCGGCCATCGCCATCACCAAGCCCGGCAGTCGCAAGGCCTGAGACCTTATACATATGAACGCGCCCCGCCCGCTCCGCTCGAGCACCCTCAGGCTCGGAGTTAACATTGATCACGTCGCCACCATCCGCAACGCGCGCGGGGGGGATCATCCCGATCCGGTGCGGGCAGCCGAAATCGTGGCGGCTGTCGGCGGGGATGGCATCACCGCACATCTGCGCGAAGATCGCCGTCATATCCGCGATGAAGACTTGGCGCGGATCCAGTCGGCCACCAATCTGCCGCTCAATCTGGAAATGGCGGCAACACCTGAAATGCTCGCGATTGCGCTGCGCCACGCCCCGCACGCCGCCTGCATTGTCCCGGAAAAGCGCGAGGAGCGCACCACCGAAGGCGGACTTGATGCAGCCGGCATGCACAACACGCTCGCGCCGATTGTCGAGGAACTGGCCGGCGCAGGCATCCGTGTCTCGCTGTTTATCGAGGCCGATGAACGCCAACTCGATGCCGCCTTGCGCCTTGGTGCGCCCGTGGTCGAATTCCACACCGGCGAATATGCCCATGCCTTTCTGGACGGCGACAGCGAAAAGGTGGCGAGCGAATTGAAGCGCATTTCGGACATGGCGGCGCTTGCGGCGAAAAACGGGATTGAACCCCATGCGGGCCATGGGCTGACCTTTGAGAATGTCCAGCCGATCGCCGCCATCCCGCAGATCGCCGAACTCAATATCGGGCATTACCTGATCGGCGAGGCGGTGTTTGTCGGCCTCGAGAATGCAATTCGCCGGATGCGCGAATTGATGGATGCAGCGCGATAAATGATGGTCATCGGATATGAACGGCAAACCTCCTCCTGATCTGACGCCCGAGCAAAAGCGCTGGGCCTTTGGCGCAGCGACCCTGTTTCTCACTGCGATTGGACTTTTGGGGTATTCGATCCAGTCAGGCGTGCTGGTTCCCTTCGCGATCGGTTGGGTCGTGCTTCAGGCTTTTGGTTATGCCGGATCGCTCAAACGGGCAGGCGGCGATATGGCGCACCCTCTCTTCAAGGGTCAGGTGCTGGTGCATTTCGTCGCGCTGGGATTGCTTGTCGCCATCATTCTCAAAGGCCCGCCGGCATGATCGCAGGCTGCATCGCGGGTGGGTGGCGCAATCGGCTATGCCTCGTCGTCAAGAAGCTGCTGCTGGCAAAGCAACCGGGCGATCGCGCTCTGCTTGATCGGCGCCTCGCGCAGGTTGAACGCTTTGCGGGCGGAGCGATCATGCTTGATTTCAGGATGCAGCCATGATCATCGGACTGGGATCGGACCTTTGCAATATCGAGCGGATTGCGAATTCGCTCGAACGGTTTGGCGAGCGGTTCGAGAACCGCGTCTTCACCGAGGTCGAAATTGCCAAGGCGCGCCGCCGTCCGTTCACTATCGCCGGCACCTACGCCAAACGCTTTGCCGCCAAAGAGGCTTTTTCCAAGGCGGTCGGCACCGGCTTTCGGCGCGGTGTGTTCATGAAAGATATCGGCGTCGTAAACGCTCCATCGGGCGCGCCCACGCTGGCGCTTACCGGCGGGGCGGCATTGCGGCTTGAAGAATTGACGCCAAAAGGCCATGGACTACGCATTCATTTGACGCTCACCGACGATCACCCATGGGCGCAGGCCTTTGTGATCATCGAAGCCATCCCCCTGTAACAAAAACGCCCCATGGCCCGCATCGAAAGCCCGCAAGTGACTGACAGCGCCGCTCCTGAAAATTCGGAAAAGGTTAACTGGCTCGCTGAATTGCGGGGCCTTGCGCTGATGCTGCTCGCTGTGCTGGCGTTCCATTCACTGGTTGCCAAGCCGTTCTACATCCCTTCAACCTCGATGATGCCGACGCTGTGGGTCGGTGATCGGCTGGTGGTGAGCAAATATCCCTATGGCTGGTCGTGGGCCTCGGCCAGTTTCCACCTGCTGCCGCGTGGCGACTGGCGGATCGGGGGCTCAACCCCTGAATATGGCGACATCGTGATCCCGGTGCACCCTTTGCGCGATGAAGATTACATCAAGCGCGTGGTGGCCTTGCCGGGTGACACGATCGAAGTGCGCGATGGTGCGATCATTCTCAACGGCCGCCCGATCAAGCGCGAGGTCGTGCCGCCGGTGCGCATCCCGTTTGAACCCGATCTGATCTGCCGCGGCCAGCCGTGTCTGCTGGCGTTCGAGAATTATCGCGTCACCGATAGCGATGGGCAGATGTTCTATGAACCGCCCACCTGGCGGGAAACCTTGCCCAATGGCGCGACCTATCTGGTGATCGATCACCGCGAACAGATGCTCGACAATTACGGGCCTTACATGGTGCCCGCAGGCCATGTCTTTGTGATGGGCGACAACCGCGATGAAAGCGCCGACAGCCGCGCACGCGCCGAGGAAAGCGGGCTTGGTGGCGGTGTGCCGCTGGCCAATATCGGAGGCCGGGCGGAATTCATCACCTTCAGTCTTGATGGTTCGACCACCTGGAACCCGGTAAGCTGGTTCACCAGCCTGCGCGGCGGGCGCGCCTGGACAACCTTGCGCCCGCCGCTGGCGGAAACCTCAGGCGAGCGGACAGAATAGGGCGCGCAAGGCACATGGCCAAGAAATTCCTTTATTTTGTTGCTGCCTGCATTGTGATTTTCATCATCGGCCGGATCGTTTTTGAACGGTTTCAGGATGATTTCTACAGGATCGCATTGATTCCTTCGGCCGAATTCAAGCCCACCAATCCGCTCGATGAAAACGCCTATGAAGACCCTAGCCTGTGGTATTCACGCCCCGGCATCGGGGTCAATGATCCGGCGCGCTGGCAACCGGCCTGGGCCGAGGGCAGCGCACCAGCCGCCGAGCCAGCGGCTCCGGGGCAATTTGCGGTGTTTTTCGTCCACCCCACCAGCCTGATTGATCGCAATCGCTGGAACGCCTCGCTCGATGATCCTGACGCCGAGGCCGAACGCCGTGCGCGCGTCTATCTGCGCGGCATGGCGAGCCCCTTTAACGCGGCATCGGAAATCTGGGCGCCGCGTTACCGGCAGGCGACCTTTGGCGCCTTCCTGACCGATGCGCCCGAAGGCCGACTGGCGATCGAGGCGGCCTATCAGGACGTGCGCGAGGCCTATCGCTATTTCCTCTCCTCGGTCGGTGCAGACACGCCGATCGTGCTCGCTGGCCATTCGCAAGGGGCGCTGCACCTCAAACGCCTGATCGCCGAAGAAGTGCGCGGTTCGCCCGCCGCGGATCGGCTCGTGGCGGCCTATATCATCGGCTGGCCGATTTCGCTGCAGCACGATCTGCCGGTCATGGGCTTTCCCGCTTGTGCTGCGGCCAATCAGGCAGGCTGCGTGCTGTCCTGGTCGAGCTTTGCCGAACCCGCAGATCCCGCTGCCGTTCTGAAAGCCTATGCCGCCATGCCCGCGCTGGATGGCGAGACGCCGGGCACATCGCCGATGGTCTGCACCAACCCGATCACCGGCCAATTTGGCGGAGCGGCAGAGGCAAGCGCCAATCTCGGCACGCTGGTGCCCGATGGCACGCTCGACAAGGGCGAATTGGTGGCGGGCGCAGTGCCAGCGCGCTGCGATGAACGCGGGCTTTTGCTGATCGGCGATCCGCCAAAAATGGGCGCCTTCGTGCTGCCGGGCAACAATTACCATGTCTATGATATTCCGCTGTTCTGGGCCAACACCAAGGCGGATGTGGCAAGACGGGTTGAAGCATGGGCGGCCCGTTGAATTCCGCAGGCTCGCTGATCTTCGAAAACGCGCGCGATTTTGCCGACGCGCTGCCCGAAGGCGGCGCGCTGCTGGGCCTTGATCTTGGCACCAAGACGATCGGCACGGCGGTGTGCGACGCCGGTTGGCGCTTTGCCAGCAACGGGACAACGATCACCCGGGCCAAGTGGGGACGGGACCGCGAATTGCTGGGCGCGATCATCCGCGAACGCTCGGTCAAGGGGATTGTGCTCGGCCTGCCGCTCAACATGGACGGCACCGAAGGCCCGCGTGCGCAATCTTCCCGTGCCTATGCAAGGAACTGCGCCGAGGCTTTTGCCCTGCCCGTGCTGTTGTGGGATGAACGCTGGTCCACCCAAAGCGCGCTGGGCGCCATGATCGGACAGGATATGAGCCGCGCCAAGCGCGCCGCCAGCATCGACAGCCACGCTGCTGCGGTCATCCTGCAAGGAGCGATTGACCGGCTGGCCGGCGGCATCCTGTAGGGCGCCTTGTCCAATTAAGGTGTTGCGCAGGCTGCGCCGCCGCCCCTAAACGCTTGGCCCATGTCCACCGCCCTGCCCCGCTTCGATGCGCGCGAAGCCTCGAAATATTTCTTCCGCCATGGCCACACCGGCTGGCTTGGCCTCAGGTTCAACGATCTCGGAGAAAACTGGGTCGAGCTGGAACTCCCCTGGCGCGAAGATTTGCTGGGCGACCCCTCGCGCCCCGTGCTGGCTTCCGGCCCGATCATCAGCCTGATGGACATGGCGAGCGGCATGGCGATCTGGCAGACGACGGGCACCTTTACCCCTGTCGCAACGCTTGATCTGCGCGTCGATTATCAACGCCCCGCGCGCGAGCGGGCGAGCGTTTTGGGCCGGGTCGAATGCTATCGCACCACGCGCTCGGCGGTGTTCGTGCGCGGCATTGCCCATGATGGCGATCCGGCTGATCCGGTGGCCCATGTCGCGGGCGTGTTCATGACTGTCGCCTATGATCCGCGCCAGAAAGAGGCCGAGACGATGATGAAAGGGCCGCAGTGATGGAGCCGCAAGAACTGCTTTCGGCCTATGCCCGCTCGCTCGGTATCCGGGTGGCAGGCGAGGAAGACGGGATGCCGCTGCTGGCCGTTGATTTCGGCCCCAATGTCGAAGGCCGCCCGCAACATTTCCACGGCGGGGCCACCGCTGGCCTGCTCGAAACCGCTGGCTATGCCGCGCTGCGCACGATGCTGGCTGCCGAGGGGCGCGAGGCGGTGATGAAGCCTGTCAATATCACGGTGCAATATCTGTCGGCTGGCAAATCCAAGCCGACTTTTGCACTGGGCCGCATCACCCGGCTGGGACGGCGCAACGCCAACATCACAGTTGAGGCGTGGCAGGATGATCGCGCACGGCCGATTGCCAGCGCTGTCATGAACATCCTTATGGCGTAGGAACTGGCAGCGGCGATGGCGCGGGCGAAGGCGCAGGCTGGATCACCACCCCGCCTTGCCCCACCTGCACATCAACCGGCACACCCTGCACCTGCCCGCTGATGGTGACGCCCTGCCCATCGATAGTAATCTGGGTCGTCGCATCACCCGCCGCCTCAGGATCATCGAGCGGCTGCAACGGGCCTTGCGGATCAGGCGTGGTGGTGGCCCTTGGAGCAGGGCTGAGCGCCAGCGCGCCGCTTAGAAACTCGCGCCAGATGCGCGCAGGCGTGCTGCCGCCGGTGACGCCTTTCATCGGGGCGTTGTCATCATTGCCAACCCACACGCCCACAACCAGCCCGCCCGCATAGCCCACGAACAGCGCATCGCGGTAATCCTGTGTCGTGCCGGTCTTGCCGTAATTCGCCACGGGAAGCACCGCCGCGCGGCCCGTTCCCCGGTTGATCGCCGCGCGCAGCATCCCTTCCAGATCGCTGTGCACCCGGCGCGGCAGCGAGCTTTTGCGCGTCGTCAGCCATTCCCACCAGCCCGGCTCGGCCCGCGCAAGCGGGGTGGGCCTGACCGGAAATTCATTGCCCGCAATCCCTGCATAGGCCGCCGTCAATTCCAGCAGCGTCATCGATGATGTGCCCAGCGCAAGGCTGGGATCGCCTTCGGGCAAGGGCGAAGTCACGCCCAGCTTGCGCGCGGTTTCGATCACCTTGTCGCTGCCCACCGCCTGCATCAGGCGCACCGCCGCCACATTGCTCGAAAAGGCAAAGCCATCTTCCAGCGTGATGCTGTCCGAATAGCGCCCGGTGGAATTGCGCGGGCGATAGCTGCCTTGGGTGATTTCGGTGTTGGGGATGGTATCATCCGGCTTCCACCCGTTCTGGAGCGCGGCGAGATAGACAAACAGCTTGAAGGTGGAGCCCGGCTGGCGGCGGGCTTGCGTCGCTCGGTTGAACGACGACTGCGCGTAATCCTTGCCGCCCACCATCGCTACCACTTCACCATTGGGGCGCATCGCCACCAGCGCCACCTGCGTGCCCCCCAGCCGCGCGCGCGCAGTCACCCGGCTGGCGAGCGCTTGCAACCGCGCATCGAGCGTGGTGGTGAGCACCGCGGCGCTGTATCCTGTCTCCATTCCCTCGCGCAGGATCGGCAGCGCCCAATCGGCGAAATAGGTGCCTGTCGGCACACGATCATCGCGCTTACGCACGTCAAGGCGCGGATCGGGCAGGCGGGCGGCTTCTTCGGGCGTGAGATAGCCTTCTTCCACCATCGCTGCGACCACCAGTTCCATGCGCTTTCGGGCGCGCTCGTAATTCTTGGTCGGCGCATAGCGCGAGGGCGCTTGCAACAGCCCTGCCAGCATCGCCGCCTGTTCGGGCCGCAGCTTTTCCGGCTGGCGGTAGAAATAGTGCAGCGATGCCGCTCGCAGGCCATATTGATTGTCGCCGAAATAGGCGTTCGACAGATAGCGTTCGAGGATTTCATCCTTGGTCAGCCACGTCTCCAGCCACAGCGCGATCACTGCCTCGCGCGCCTTGCGGGAAAGCGATTGTTCAGGGGTGAGGAAGGTGAATTTGGCAAGCTGCTGGGTGATGGTGCTGCCGCCGCCCACGCCCTTGAACAGCGCGCGCGCCACCCCGCGCGGATCGATGCCCCAATGCGAATAGAACCGGCGGTCCTCAATCGCGAGGAACGCGCCCACCACATGGGGCGGCAAGTCCGCAACAACGACAGGTTCGGCCACCACCGCGCCGCTACGGGCAATCGGTGTGCCATCGCTGGCAAGCAGCGTGACTTGTGGCGGGGCGATAGGCTCAAGGCTTTTCGAAAGCGGCGCGGTGACAAGCAACCAGCCAATCAGAGCCGCGAACAGCGCCGTCCCTGCCATCGCCGCGCGCCCGGCCCACCATAGTCGGCTGCGGGTGCGCCAGTAGCCACGCTGCCACCACCTGAGCCGGCGGCGCTCCTCGGCCTCTAGGGCCTCATCGATCCGCGAAAGCCGATCATCCCATGCAGCATAATCGGGATTGGCCGAGCCACGCGGGCGATAATCGTCCTCGTCGTCATCATCCGGGTAGATGGGCCGCCGGCTTTCATAGGTGGCGAAGAACCGGCCCGATTCCTCGCCGCGCCCCTCATCGGGCGGCGCAGAGCGGCGGAATCGATCAAACAGGCCCATAGACAAGCTGTGTTACCAGCTTAGAACAGCAGCCCGCAAGCGGGTTGCGTCAGCGCTTTTTCGCCGCGCCTTCGGGCAGGTCTTCACCAAAGACGCGCTGGTAATATTCGGCCACCAGCACGCGTTCAGCCTCGTCACACTTGTTGAGGAAGCTCAAACGGAAGGCAAAGCCGACCGAATTGAATATCGCCGCATTCTGCGCCCAAGTGATGACTGTGCGCGGGCTCATCACGGTGGAAATATCCCCATTGATAAAGCCCTGACGGGTGAGGTCAGCGACCTTCACCATATCAGCGATCAGCTTGTCATCCGCTTCCGGGGCCTTGGACTTCACGATCTGTTGTTCGGTGTCGGCGGGCAGGTAATTGAGCGCGACCACCACGTGCCAGCGGTCCATCTGCGCCTGATTGATC
>MEDW01000042.1 GCA_001724215.1 Erythrobacter sp. SCN 62-14
CTCCTCGCCAAGGCTGGCGAGGCGATGCCCAAAGGATTCGCTCCCGCCCGCCTCGCTCGCTGCAAGCTTGGCGCCGGGGAGCCCAAGCAGCACAAACAAGGTCATCGCCGCGCGCAGCATCTCCGCCTTCAACCCCTTGTGTTGGACTCGATCACGCCGCCGCTTTGCGCGCCGGGCCCTGAATGTTTGATGAGCGCAAGGGCCAGGAGCGCTGCTGGGACCTGTCGGTGCGCGGCGCTTGCCTGCCTTGACCCGCCCAGTCTTGGCCTAAGGGGCAAGATGGCGTATTTTACCCGCCGGATCGCTTACCTAGAGGATGTCGGATTGCAATCTGACAGGGGACATCCGATGAAACAGCGCCTCATTGATCTCCTGCCGCCTGCCACGCTTGCGGGGGTGGTCGCCTTCTGGGGCTTTGCGCCGCAAAGCGTGGTGGACACCTGGTGGACGCTGCCGGTGATGGCGCTTGGCATCATGGCCTTTATCCAGTGTGCTGAACTGGTGTTTGAACGCCATGCGGGCTGGCGCATCAACACCCGCGAACTGCTCACCGATATGTTCTATGTCGCCTTCGGCTTTGGCGTGATCGGCTGGCTGACCGAGACGCTGGTTGAAAGCCCGCTCGGCCAGTTGAAAGAGGCGCTTGGCATTGCCACCCCTTGGCTCGCGACCTGGCCCTTTGTGGTGCAGGTTGCCTGTGTGGTGCTGCTGATCGAATTCGGGCAATATTGGATGCACCGCTGGATGCACAACTGGACGCCGCTGTGGCTGACCCACGCGCCGCATCACCACATCACGCAACTCAATGCGATGAAGGGCGCGGTTGGCAATCCGATTGAGCTGTTCCTCATCAGCCTGAGCGTTGTCGCCCTGTTTGATTTCGACAAGGCGGCGCTGTTCGCGGCCTTTAGTTCGATGGGGGTGATTTCCAGTTTTGCCCACGCCAATGTGCGCGCCAATCCGCCGATCTGGTATTCGTTTTTCCTCACCACCATCCGTCACCACAGCCTGCACCATACGGCGCTGAGCTATGAAGATACGCGCTGCAACTATGGCAACAGCGTGATCCTGTTTGATCGGATCTTCGGCACTTACAAGGACGGCGAATCCGAAGTGGTGGGGCAGGATGATCGCCGCCGCCTGTCGATCAAGGAACAGTGGCTGTTCCCGTTTCAGGGCTGGCTGGATAAACGCGCCAAAGGTTGATCGTCAGCCCGGATGGGCGGCGATCCATTCTTCCACCACCGGGGCGACCTTGGTGCGCCAGCGACTGCCGTTAAAGATGCCGTAGTGCCCTGCGCCTTCGGCCATGTAATAGCGCTTGTGGCTGTCTGCGAGGTTCGGCGTCAGTTTGAGCGCGGCGCGGGTCTGGCCGAGGCCTGAGATGTCATCGCGCTCGCCTTCGACTGCGAGCAGCGCGGTGTCGGTGATCTGGGTGATGTCGACGAGTTCACCCTTGTGGCGAAACTCGCCCTTGGGGATGGAGTGTTTCTGGAACACTTCCTCGACTGTCTGGAGGTAAAACTCAGCCGTCATGTCGCACACGCTGCGATATTCGTCGTAGAAGGTCTTGGTCGCCTGCGCGCTGGCTTCATCGCCAATCGTGAGATGCTTGAACATCTCGTAATGGCTCATCATGTGGTTTGAAAGGTTCATGCTCATGAAGGCGGAAAGCTGCATGAACCCCGGATAGACCCGGCGTCCGGCCCCCCGGTATTTCAGGGGCACAGTCGCGATCACCGACTGACGGAACCATTCGATCGGGCGCTGCATCGCCATGTTGTTGACAACTGTGGGACATTCGCGGGTGTCAATCGGCCCGCCCATCATCGTGAGCGTTAAGGGCGTAGCAGGCGATTTGTGCAGGTTCATCAGCGCGGTGGCGGCAAAGGCCGGAACGCTCGGTTGGCACACCGCCATCATGTGGATGCGTTTGCCGCCATTGGCCTCGGTGAGAAATTCGGCAAATTCGATGAGGTAATCGATGTAGTCATCCAGATCGAACTTGCCCGCGCTTATTGGCACATCGCGGGCATCGGCCCAGTCGGTGATATAGACCTCGCAGAATTCAAGCATCCGTTCGACGGTGCCGCGCAAAAGCGTCGCGTAATGCCCGCTCATCGGCGCGACGATCAGCAGCTTGGGCCGATCATGCGAGACGCCTTCGACGCGAAAGCGCAGCAGATCACCGAACGGGCGTTCCAGCACCGTGGATTCGACCACCGGGTGCGAGGCGCCAGCAATCTCGACATCGGTGATGCCGAATGCAGGCTTGCCATAATGAGCAGTCGCGTGGGCGAAGACATCCAGCGCGCTGGCCATCATCGGACCCATTCCGAAATAATCCAATGACTTGGCGGGGCCTGCAAGCACATTGGCGCCCATCGACGCGAACGCGCTGGCGCTCGACATCCAGGTGCGCTGGAGTTCATAGGCGTGGTAGAGCATGTGCGGCCCCCTTGCTTGGTTTGCGAACAATTGCGCCTCTCAAAAGGGCGCTTGAAGCAATCAAATGGGCCTGTTTGCCCGATTGTGCAACGCACAAATTGTTTGAGCTGCGCTCACGGCGCAAGGCATTTGCGCTTTTTGCGCGTGAAATTGTCGGCTTGAGCGCCTAGATGGGGGCGTAATGAGCGGCGATATCAGCGATACCGGCGTGGCTGCGGCTGCGCTCCCCGATACAGCACAACAGCGCGCGGACGAGGCACCGGCCCCGCCGCGCTCGCGCAGCCTTGCGCCCTTGCGCATGGTGTTTGGCACAGCGGCGCAATATCCCCAGCAAATCGGCCTTGCGTTGCTGGCGCTGGTGATCACGGCGGCGGCCACGCTGGCGATCCCGTGGCGCTTCAAGGTGATCATCGACGAAGCTTTCGGCGGCACCGCAACGCCCGAAGATATTGGCCATGCGTTTCAATATCTGCTGATGATCGTGGTGATCCTCGGCATTGGCACGGCGATGCGGTTTTACTTCGTGAGCTGGCTGGGAGAGCGCGTGGTCGCTGATATCCGCCTGAAAGTGCAGCGCAATCTCTTGCGGCTGTCGCCCGGTTTCTATGAGGAAAACAGCCCCAAGGAAATCTCCAGCCGGATGACGAGTGATACCGCCATCATCGAAACCGTGGTGGGAACGACAGTTTCGGTTGCTTTGCGCAACACGCTGACCGGGATCGGCGGCACGCTCCTGCTGCTTTATCTTGCGCCGGGGCTTACCATCGGGTTGCTGCTGGGCATTCCGCTGGTGGTTGTGCCGATCGTGTTTTTCGGACGCAAGATTCGCGCTGTCTCGCGCATCAGTCAGGATCGCATCGCCGACGTTGGTGCCTATATCACCGAAGTGCTCTCGGCGATGAAAATCGTGCAAAGCTTTGGCCAAGAGGCCCGCGAGGGCGAGCGCTTTGCCAAGGTCGTTGAGGGCACGTTTGAAACCGCCCGGCGGCGCATCGCGCTGCGCGCCGCGATGACCTCGATTGTCATTCTGCTGGTGTTCGGCGGGATAACGATGGTGATGTGGCGCGGTGCTTTGGCCGTTGCAGAAGGCGCCATAAGCGGCGGCACGATTGCGGCTTTTGTCATCACCGGCGGGCTGGTGGCGGGCGCTTTTGGCGCGCTCACCGAAGTTTACGGCGATCTGTTGCGCGGCGCGGGCGCGGCGAGCCGTCTCGCTGAATTGCTGGAGGCCAAGCCCGCAATTGCTCCGCCTCAGCGGCCCGAAAAGCTCCCCACCCCGCCGCGCGGCAGCCTGTCGTTCCGCAACGTCACTTTCCGCTATCCCGCGCGGCCCGATGTGCCAGCGCTCAAAGAGTTCACCCTCGAAATCGAGCCGGGCGAGACGATTGCGATTGTCGGGCCTTCGGGCGCGGGCAAATCCACCATCTTCCAGCTGGTCGAGCGGTTCTATGATCCACAGGTCGGCACGATCCGGATCGACGGCGTGCCGCTCACCAAGGCGGATCCTGCTGATGTGCGGGATCGAATCGCGCTTGTCCCACAGGACGGGGTGCTGTTCAGCGCCAATGCCCGCGACAATTTGCGCTATGGCAAGTGGGACGCGAGCGACGAGGACATCTGGCAGGCGGCACGCGCTGCCAATGCCGAGAATTTTCTGAAACGCCTGCCGCAGGGTCTCGACACCTATCTGGGCGAAGGCGGCACGCAATTGTCCGGCGGCCAGCAGCAACGCGTGGCGATTGCCCGGGCGCTTTTGCGCGATGCGCCGATCCTGTTGCTCGACGAAGCCACCAGCGCGCTTGATGCCGAAAGCGAGCAATTGGTGCAACAAGCGCTGGAAAGCCTGATGCAGGGCCGCACCACTCTGGTGATTGCGCACCGCCTTGCGACCATCCGGGCGGCTGACCGGATCATCGTGATGGACGAAGGCCGCATCGTCGAACAAGGCACGCACGAGGCTCTCACCAAGGCAGGGGGCCTCTACGCGCGGCTTGCCAAGCTGCAATTCACCGCCGAGGCGGCGGCTTGAACGGCGCGATTTTCGACCAATTGCCCAAACTATCTGACCAGCCGTGCGCCGTACGTGGCCGCGCTCATGTATGCGCTCACGTCATTATTGCCTCTACATCTCTCACTTCGGAGAACGTCCGCCATGATCCGCACTTTTGCCAAATATAGTGTCAGCCTTGCCGCTTTGGCGCTTGCTGTGCCCGCTTTCGCCCAAGCCCATGACACCGATGATGGGGCACATGAAGATCCCGGTGAGGTGCACTTTTTCCTCGCCGATGGCGACACCGCTGCGCCGGATGCGGCTGTGCCCACCCCAACCATGAGCTTTGGCAGCTGGGGTGTTGATCCCAAGCTGCTATCGGCCACAGTGCACCCCGGCGATGACTTCTTCGCTTACGTCAATCAGCCGTGGCTCGATGCCAACCCGCTTCCGCCCGAATTCAGCCGGTTTGGTGCGTTCACCTTGCTCGCCGAAAAGAGCACCAGCGATGTAAAGGCGCTGCTTGATGAGCTTGTGGCCAAGCCCGCTGACGCTTTGAGCCATGACGAACGCCGGATTGTCGATGCTTACAAGGCCTATCTCGACACCGACGCCATTGAAGCGGCAGGCCTTGCGCCGATCAATCCCTATCTCACCCGCATCCGGGCTGCGACCACGCTGGAACAACTGGCTGACCTATGGGCAGAGCCGGGCATTCCCAGCCCGATCAGCGGCGGGGTGAGCGTGGATGCCAAGCAACCCGATCGCTACATTGCCTATCTCAGCTTTGGCGGCCTCGGCCTGCCTGACCGCGCCTATTATCTCGACGAAACCGAGAAGGGCCGCGACATTCAGGCGAAATACAAGGAATACCTCACCTTCCTGTTCGCCAAGGCAGGCTATCAAGACCCTGCGGCGACGACCGAAGCGGTCTATGCGCTCGAAGATCGCATCGCGCGCACCATTTCGTGGGATCGCACCATTAGCCGCAACCGCGATCTCACTTACAATCTGCTCACCGCCGAGGATGTGGCGGCGCTTCCCGGCAGCGCTGCGCTCCTGACGATGATTGCTGCAACCGGCCTCGACAAGAGCCCGGGTTTTGTGGTGAGCACCATCCCCCCGTCCGATGAACGCGCCAGGGAATTGGGGCTCGACGAAGCCACCCTAGCCAAGATCGGGAGCGGCCTGCCCGGCATGTTGAAACTGCTGGAGGAGACCCCGGTTGCAACCTTGCAGGCGTGGATGACCAAGCAGTTCCTTAACAGCAACGCGGCGATCCTGCCGGCGCGTTTTGACGAGGCAAGCTTCGCTTTTTACGGCAAGGTCTTGAGCGGTGCGGTCGAACAGCGCCCCCGCTGGAAGCGCGCGGTGGCCGCCACCGAAGGGATGCTGGGCGAACGGCTCGGCGCGCTTTATGTCGAGCGCTATTTCCCGCCCGAAAGCAAGGCGGCGATGGATGACCTGGTGGCGAACCTGCGCCTTGCGCTGGCCGAATCCATCGACGAAATCGACTGGATGAGCGAAGACACCAAGGTCGAAGCGCGCGCCAAGCTCGCCAGTTTTGATCCCAAGATCGGCTATCGCGACAATCTGGAAACCTATCAGGGCCTCGAGATTGCTCCCGGCGATCCGCTGGCCAATCGCATGGCGGCTGCGAAATGGGGCATGGCCGACAATATCGCCAAGCTGGGCAAGCCGATTGACCGCACCGAATGGTTCATGCTGCCCCAGACAGTGAATGCCTATTACAACCCCACCAAGAACGAGATCGTTTTCCCTGCAGGTATTCTGCAACAGCCGTTCTTTGGTCTGACTGCGGATATTGCCGTGAATTATGGCGGGATCGGCGGGGTGATCGGCCACGAAATCGGCCACGGCTTTGACGATCAGGGCTCCAAATCCGATGCCGAAGGACGCCTGCGCAATTGGTGGACCGACGAAGACCGCAAGGCCTTTGACGAGCGCGGCGACGCCTTGGTGGAACAATACAATGCCTTCTGCCCGCTGGATGAGGGCAAGACCTGCGTCAATGGCCGCCTGACCTTGGGTGAGAACATCGGCGATCTGGGCGGGCTCAGCCTTGCCTACCGCGCTTACAAGATCGCAACCAAGGATAGGGACGTGCCGGTGATTGACGGCCTCACCGGCGATCAGCGTTTCTTCCTTGGCTGGGCGCAGGTGTGGCGTTCTACCCAGCGTGAGGCCAGCTACCGCACGCGGCTGCGCACCGATACGCACAGCCCGGAAGAATATCGCGTGAACGGCGTCGTGCGCAATCTTGATGCGTGGTACGAAGCTTTCGGCATCACGCCCGATCATGCGCTTTATATCCCACCGGAAAAGCGCGTGCGCATCTGGTAAGCCGTTCCAAGGCCCGCTCCTTGTCCCGGAGCGGGCCTTTTGGTTTGACAGCGCCGCCAGCCTCGGCAAGACGGCCTGCCCATGGGCGAAATCATCACAGCCATTCTGCTCGGTATCCTTGAAGGTCTGACCGAGTTTCTTCCCGTGTCATCGACCGGCCACCTCATCATGGCGACCGAATTGTTCGGCTATGATGCGGCGCAGTGGGCACAGTTCAATGTGGTGATCCAATTGGGCGCAATTCTGGCTGTGGTGGTGGTCTATTTCCGCACCCTGTGGGACATGGGCATGGGCTTTTTGCGGCTTGATCCGGTGGCAGTGCGGTTTGTGCGCAATCTGCTGATCGGGTTTATGCCGGCGGCCATCATCGGCCTGATGGTGAAAGACAAGATTGCCGTGCTGCTCGAAACGCCAATGGTGGTGGGTTGGGCCTGGCTGATCGGCGGGATTGCGATGCTGGGGCTTGAACGCACCGTGCGGCCCGGCGCGGACAGCGGCGTTGCCGATATCCCCTTGAAGAAAGTGATCGGCATCGGCTTTGTCCAATGCCTGGCCATGATCCCGGGCACGAGCCGTTCGGGCGCGACCATTCTCGGCGCGCTTGCCATGGGCGTGGGGCGCAAGACGGCCGCTGAGTTCAGTTTTTTCCTTGCCATTCCCACCATGATCGGGGCCGCCACGGTCAAGATCCTGTCCGAACCCGAAGGGCTGATGTCGGGCGCTGCGTTGATCGGGTGGACGGAAATCGCAATCGGCACGCTGGCCGCTTTCCTCACCGCGCTGGTGGTGATCCGCCTGTTTGTGACTTTTGTCTCGCGCTTCGGCTTCGGGCCCTTTGCCTGGTACCGGATCGCGATCGGCTGCGCAGCGATTGCCTGGCTGACATTGCGTTAGACGCACACCCTTGCGGAACCAGCGCAGGCTTTGGGGGTTAGACAGCCGTACAGAAGCAATCAGGCTGCAAAGGAATTGATCGGGAAATGGCGCTGTTGGTGTTGATTGTGTTGGGGGCAACTGTGGGCTGGCTGGCCTCAATCCTCGCGCGGACGGAAGCGCCCGGTCAGATCCTGCGGCAGATGGCAACGGGCGTGGCGGTGTCGCTGCTCGCGGGCCTCCTGCTCAATGATGGCACCATGCTGGGCAGCTTGTCCTTTGTGGCCCTGGGCGCAGCCGTGGCGGCCAGCATCGCTGCGCTGGTGCTGTATCACGCGGTGTTCACGCGGCGCGCAAAGGCGGAAGTGGAAGCCTGAGGCAGCACTGGCTCCGGGTCTAAACCGGCTGAGCCCCGCTGCCGCGTCCGCCGCGCAGGTGATATTCCTGTGTGCCCCGGTGCAGCACATTATCAACATCAATCACGGCAGAATTGGCATAGGTGAAGCCAGCGGGCAGGCTTTGATAAAGCCTGTCAAAATCGCGCTCCACCGTTTGCCGATAGAGATCGGCAAAGCTTTCGATCACGAAATAGGTCGGTTGCAGATCGCTGATGACGTAATCGGTGCGCATCACCCGATCGACATTGAGCATGATGCGATTGGGGCTTTGCGCTTCCACGGCAAAGCGCGCTTCGGCAGGGCCTGACAAGATGCCCGCACCATAGGCGCGCACATCGCCGGGGGCTTCCTCGATCAATCCGAACTCGACCGTGTACCAATAGAGCGCACCGAGCGCTTTCAGCCGGTTATACCGCATCGCCTTCCACCCAGCGCGGCCATATTCCTGCATGTAATCGGCATAGACGGGATCGGTCAGCATCGGGACATGGCCGAACACATCGTGGAATACATCGGGCTCCTCGATATAGTCGAATGTCTCGCGGGTGCGGATGAAATTGCCCGCTGGAAAGCGCCGATTGGCGAGGTGCCAGAAAAACACATGATCGGGGATCAGCATGGGGACAGGCACAACGCTCCACCCCGTTAGCGCGCCCAGTTCTTCAGAAAGGCGCGCAAATTCCGGCACACCGCCGCGCCCCAGATCAAGCCGCTCAAGCCCCGCCATAAAGGCGCTGCACGCGCGGCCCGGCAAAACTTCCAGCTGGCGGGCAAACAGATCATCCCACACGGCGTGATCTTCCGCCGTGTAATCGGTCTGCGCCGGCTCCAGCCAATCGCTGCCGACATGGGCGGGCTTTGCCAAAGGCGCGGTGAAGACATCGGCTGCCATTTCGGGCAGGGTGGCGAAATCGAAAGGTGTGTCTGCAAGGGTAGCCATATTGTTGCAGATGATACTACCTTCGCGCGCCAAGGACAAATGCAAGAGGAGCAGCAGCGGATGAAGCGGGCAGAATATGATGAGGCTTTGGCTCCGCTGACGCTCGAACTCGTCAGCATGGCGCGATGGGTGCAGACAACGGGCGCGCGCGTGGTGGTGATTTTTGAAGGGCGCGACACCGCGGGCAAGGGCGGGGCAATCACCGCGGTGCGCGACAAATTGAACCCGCGCCAATGCCGCACAGTCGCCTTGTCCAAGCCCAGCGAGGATCAGCGCACCCAGTGGTATTTCCAGCGCTACATCGCGCACTTGCCGCACGCAGGCGAAATCGTGCTGTTTGATCGTTCATGGTACAACCGCGCAGGCGTTGAAAAGGTGATGGGCTTTGCCAGCGAGGAGCCGGTTGATTTGTTCCTTGAACAAGCGCCGGTGTTTGAAAAATTGCTCACCGATGATGGCATCTTATTGTTCAAATATTGGCTGACGACCGATCAGGCACAACAGGAAGAGCGCCTGCAATCGCGCCGCGAAGATCCGCTCAAACGCTGGAAACTCTCGCCCATCGATCTTTCCGCGCGCGAGAAATATGATGAGTACACCGCCGCGCGCGAAGCGATGCTGAAGGCGACTCATACGAAGCATGCGCCGTGGACGCTGGTGGATTTCAACAACCAGCGCGCCGGGCGCATCGCGCTGATCCGCGATTTATTGGCGCGCGTGCCCGATACTCATGTCGAACCGCCGATGATCGATTTCCCGCCGCTGGGGCATGAGCCTAGGTCAGAAAGCTACGGCGTGCTTAAGCCAATCAACGGCTAGGCCTCGGCGCTTGCCTTGGTGATCTGCCGCCCATCGGCGGCAAAGGCGCCCATTTCAAAGCCCTCGCCTGCGCGCCGCATCACCAGATGGAGCGGCTCATCCGCGATTGCCGGCGACACCCCGCGAAATTCGAAAGAGCGCACAGCGTCCTCCCCCAATTCGCGCGCGGCGAGTTGCAACAAGAGGCTGGCGGTCAGCGGGCCATGCACCACAAGGCCCCGATAGCGTTCGACATTTTGCGCATAGGGCGCATCATAATGGATACGGTGGGTGTTGAAGGTGAGCGCGGAATAGCGAAACAGCAGGCGCGGATCGGGGGTGAGGGTGCGGTGCGCGTCCCATTCGGCGGGGTTAAACACGCCTTCGCCCAGCGGCGGCGGGCTGAGCGGGGCATCGCTTGCAGCCGCTTCGCGATAGACCAGCGTCTGGGTTTCGATCACCGCAATCGTGCCATTGGCCCGCGTGGTGTGTTCCACATCGACAAAGGCGAGGCGGCCCGATCCGCCTTCTTTCTCGGCAATCGCGGCAACGCGGCTGGTGCGCTCAATACTTGCGCCGATTGGGATGGGCGTGCGGAAGGCGATTTTCGAGGATGCCCACATCCGGCGCGGCCTAGAACCGAATTGGGGGAAAGGCGGCAGGAAGCTGTCCGCGCTGTCGTCGCGCGCCGGGTGGCCATCCTCCCCAAGCTGCGCGGTCGGCGCATCGGGAGTGCATAGGGCAAAGTGGATGCCCTGCGGCATAAGCGCAGGGTTCGGGCGGGGCAGATCGAAAGTGGCGAGCCAGCGCGCAGCAAGGCTTTCATCGAGCCGGTCTGCCGCGCGCATCTCGCGCCCGATCCACGCGCTGAAGTCGGTCATTGGGCGAGCTCAAACACCGCCGCAATGCCTTGGCCGCCGCCGATGCACATCGTCTCCAGCCCATAACGTGACCCTCGCCGGTGCATTTCATGCGCCATATCGGCAAGGATGCGGCCCCCGGTCGCGCCGATGGGGTGGCCCAGCGAAATGCCCGATCCGTTCACATTGAGGATGTCGCGGCGCGAGTCGTCGTCCGACCAGCCCCAGCCTTTGAGCACGGCGAGCACCTGCGGGGCGAAAGCTTCGTTGAGCTCGACAAGCCCGATATCGTCCCACGAATACCCGCGCCGTTCAAACAATCGCTCGACCGCTGGCACCGGGCCGATCCCCATGCGCGAAGGGTCGCACCCTGCCGCCGCCCAGCCGCCAAACCACAACATCGGGGTAAGGCCCAATTCCTCCAGCTTGTCCTCGGCGACCACCAGACAGGCCGCCGCTGCATCATTCTGCTGGCTGGCATTGCCTGCGGTGACGATTGCCTCTGGATCGCGTTTCAGATCAATCGCGCGCAATTTGCCGAGCGTTTCCATCGAAGCGTCGGTGCGATAACCCTCGTCATGATCGAAGACCACCGCATCGCCCTTTCGCTGCGGGATTTCGACCGGCACGAGTTGGTCCGAAAACTTTCCTTCAGCCCACGCGTTGGCAGCGTTCTGATGCGAACGAACCGCAAAGGCATCGGCTTCCTCGCGGGTGATGCCGTAATCCTTGGCGAGGTTTTCCGCCGTCTCGATCATGCCAGTGATAACGCCGAAACGCTCAATCGGCTGGCTCATCACCCGGCCTCGGCTGAGGCGATCATGCAGCACCATGTCGCCCATGCGCACGCCTCCTCGGGCGGCCAGCGTGTAATGTTCAACGTTGGACATCGATTCAACGCCGCCTGCCACGACAACATCGGCCATGCCGGTTTCCACCATCATCGCGGCGGTGGCCACCGCCTGCACGCCCGAACCGCAGCGGCGATCGAGCTGAAATCCGGGCACTTCGATGGGAAGCCCCGCGGCAAGCCACGACCAGTGCCCAATCGCGGGCGCCTCGCCATTGCCGTAGCCTTGGCTGAACACCACATCGTCCACCCGCGCCGGATCAATGCCCGAGCGCTCCATCAGCGCTTTCAGGATGACCGCGCCCAATTGGCCCGCGTTCAGGCTGGCCAGCGCGCCCTGAAACTTGCCCACTGGCGTGCGCAAGGGTGAAACGATAGCGGCGCGTCTGGTCATGCTTTATCCTTGTCTGAAAGAGCCACCGTGCCTGCATCCACCAGCTTGGCGAGCGTGCCGGATGACAGGCCGAGCTTGTCCATCAGCACCTCTTCGGAATGTTCGCCGAGGAAAGGTGCAGGGCGCGGGTTTCCGGCTTCGCGTCCGGGAAGGTTCGCGAAGGAACGCGTGGCGGGGTAGGCAAAGCCCGAAGGGTTGGCAGGCGACGGCCCGAACAGCGGGTTGTCCGCGATCAGCACCGGGTCCTTCGCGGCCTCATAAGCGGTGCGATAGCGTTCAAAGGTGCACCCCTCTGCCGCAAGCCGCGCGGCAAGATCCGCGTAGTCGACCGCGCCTGCGGCTTCCTGAAACAGCGCGAACAGCCGTTCACGGTTCTGGAAGCGGGGCGTGTCCCCGTCGGCAAAGCGCACGCCGAGTTCGGCCTCAAGGGCGGCGATGTCGTCCTCCAATCCGAAGGCTTTGATCAGCCCGCTCCACTGTTTGGGCGTCAGCGCTGCAACCATGAAACGCACCCCATCCCGGCAGCGGAAATCGCGCCCGAATGCGCCCCAGATCGCATTGCCCAAACGTTCGCGGTCAGACCCGCGATAAAGCACTTCGGCCATCAGCCCCGCATTCGCCATCGTGCCAATCGCCACATCGCCCAAGGGCAGGCGCACTTCGCTGCCCTCGCCCGTTTTGTCGCGGTGGCGCAAGGCTGCGAGCAGGGCAAAGGCGCCGTAAGCCCCAGTGATGAAATCCCACGCGGGCAGCACCTGATTGACCGGCGGCGCATCTGCCGGATCCCAATCTTCTGGCCCGCACATCAGCGGATAGCCAGCAGCGGCGTTGACCGTGAAATCCATCGCCTGACGCCCGTCGTGCCAGCCCATCACGCGAAGGCTCACCATATCGGCGCGCCGGGCCTGCATCGCGGCGTGGGAAAGAAAGCTCTTTTCCGGCAGATTGGTGATGCACTGGCCCGTTTTGGCAGCCAGTTCGACCAGCAACTCGCGGCCCTCGCCCGATTGGAGATCAAGCGCGACCGATTTCTTGGCGCGATTGAGGTTCTCCCACGATAGGGAGCGCCCTTCAGCGGTGAGCATATAGCGGTTGTAATCGAGCCCGCCCGCCTTGTGATCGACACGGATCACCTCTGCGCCCATCTGCGCGCAGTAAAGCCCAGCGGTGGGCGAGGCGACGAAGCTGGAGACTTCGATGATCGAGAGGTCGTTGAGGAGGTTATACATCTAATCAGGAACCCAGCTTGATTGGCGCGCTGTGTCGGCCCGCAGGGCCGCAAGGGCGACCGCCCGCCCGCAGCGACGGGGCCGTAAGGCCCCATGAGCGAGGATTTCGCAGCCCGGATGGGCTGCGGAACATCAGGAATCCCTCCATTCGCGCAGCATGTGCTTGGCGATCTGGAGCTGGAGGATTTGCGTGGTGCCTTCGTAGATGCGGTAGATGCGCGCATCGCGGAAGAAGCGTTCGGCGTCATATTCCGCGAGGTAGCCCGCCCCGCCATAGACCTGCACCACCCGGTCAACCACGCGCCCGCACATTTCGGAGGCGAAGACCTTGAAGGCGGCGGCTTTTACAAGGATGTTCTCGCCTGCATCGGCGCGCGCGGTCAAATCGCGCATCATCGCCTCGGCGGCGTAAATCTCGATCTCGCTGTCAGCGAGCATTTGTTGAATCAGCTGGAAATTGGCGATGGGCTCGCCAAATGCCTTGCGCTCATTGGCATAGCGGATCGCGGAATCGAGCGCCCGGCGGGCATAGCCGGTTGCCGCTGCACCCACCGAAATGCGGCCATTATCAAGGCTCTTCATCGCAAAGACGAAGCCCTTGCCGGTCTCTCCGCCCAAAAGCGCTTCGCCGGGAACGCGCACATCATCGAGCATGATGTCGGAAATGTGGCTGCCCGATTGCCCCATCTTCTTGTCCGGCGACCCGCGGGAGACACCGGGCGTGTCCATCGGCACGATGAAGGCCGAGACATGGGCGTTCTTGGGCAAGGCTTCCTTGCTGGTGCGCGCCATGATCAGCGCGACATCGGCGTGGGGCGCGTTGGTGATGTAGCGTTTGGTGCCGTTCAAAATCCAGCCATTGCCATCAGGGTCCGGCACGGCGGTGGTCTGCAATCCGGCGCTGTCGCTGCCTGAACCCGGTTCGGTGAGACCGAAACAGGCGATCTTGCCTTCCACCAATTGTGGGAACCAATGGGCGCGCTGGGCCTCCGTCGCGCCGTTCTTCAAGGCGCTCGCAAACATGCCGACATTGATCGAGAAGATCGAACGATAGGCAGGCGCTGCATAGCTCATGATATTCACGATGCGCGCATATTGCGTGATGTTGAGCCCCGCGCCGCCATATTCCTGCGGAGCAGTCAGACCAAACAAGCCCATCTCGCGCATTTCGTTGAGGATATCATCGGGCACGCGGTCTTCTGCGATCACCTGCGCTTCGGCTGGGATCAACCTTTCGCGGACATAGCGGGTAAGCTGCTCGGCGAATTGCTCGAACACGTCCTCGTCCATGCCAGGATTGCGGGCGGGCGCGTTCATCATCGGGGCGTTCATGACTTTCGGGTTCCTCTCTCACGGGCGCCCTGCCCTTGTTCAGCGGGCGGTGTCGCTTGGCAATTGTGCTGAGGGGGCTTGCTCCTCAGGCTCGGCGATTACGGGAATCGCATCATCGGGCAGGGTGCGCGTTTCATCCAGCATCTCGGCCGCCTCGGCCAGCGCCTGCGCCTCACCCTCGCTAACCCCGCCTGCCGGCGTCGGCGTGCCGGAATTGCACGCTGCAAGCGCAGCCAGCAGCGCAGCCAGCGCGCAGCGGATGCAGGCGGGGGGCGATTTCAAAGCTGCGCTCAGTCGGCAGCCGCTTCGGCGGCGGCAGCGGCAGCCGCCGCTTCGGCAGCGACATTGGCAGCCGCTTCGGCAGCCTGCTCGGTGGTGGCGGTGTTGGCAGGCGCCGGATCAGCGGCGCTCGCTGCACTGTCTTCGACCGGCTCTTCAGTCACGGCTTCAAGCGCTTCATCGGCGGGCATTTCCACCGTGTCGGCGCGCGCTTCGGTCGAAGCATCATCCGAACTCCCGCAGGCGGCCAGCAGCAGCGCGGTGCCAGCGATGGCGGCAAAGGGGGCGATTTTCTTCATGGGGCTCTCCTCAGATGGTTCGGGGCATAGGGGCTGTCCCGGCTCGCAGCGGGGTTTAGCCACGGGCGGGGGGGAAGGCCAAGAGGGAATTGCGCAAGGCGGCTTTTTGAAGGAGGCTTTAAGGGCGATTAACCATTGCATGATAGGGACTTGCGCCATGAACAATTCTGCATCTGCCTCTCGTGCGTCCCCCGTCCTGTGGGTTGCTGCTGCGGCGCTGGCGGCGTTTGGCCTGCCGACCGCTGTGCTGATGGCCCAGCCTGCGGCGCGCGGGGCTTTTACCGTGGCCGAGACCGGGCGCAGCTTCGCCAGCTTGCAACAGGCGGTGGACGCGGTCGGGGCAGGCCGCGCGACTATCGTGATTGCGCCCGGCACCTATCGCCAATGCGCGGTGCAGGAAGAAGGCGCCATCACCTACATGGCCGAAGCCCCCGGCAGCGTGGTGCTGGCGGGCCGCGCGTGTGAGGGCAAGGCTGCGCTGGTGCTGCGGGGGCGCGCTGCCGAAGTACGCGGGCTGACGTTCACCGGCATCCGCGTGCGCGATTTCAACGGCGCAGGCATCCGTCTGGAAGAAGGCGATCTGACGGTTGCGGATGCACGCTTTGCTGATAGCCAGCAGGGCATCTTATCGGCCAATGGGGTGCGCGCGCGGGTGACGATTACGCGCTCGACCTTCACCGGACTGGGCACTTGCGAGGATGAGGATTCGGGCTGCGCGCATTCGGTCTATATCGGCGATTATGGCGCCTTGAGCGTGCGCGAAAGCCGGTTTGAACGCGGCGCAGGCGGGCATTATCTCAAGACCCGCACCGGCGAGGTGGTGATCGAGGACAATTCCTTTGATGACAGCGCCGGGCGCGAGACCAATTACATGATTGACCTTCCCGCAGGCGCGCGTGGGCGGATTGCCAATAACTGGTTTGTGCAGGGACGCGACAAGCTCAATTATTCGGCCTTTATTGCATTGGGGGCAGAGGACATCCTGCACCCATCCGATGGCCTGCGCGTTGAATTCAACGAAGCGCGCTTTGTGCCGGGCCTCAAGCGCCAGAGCGTGTTCCTCGCCGACTGGAGCGGCAGCCGCGTGGTGATGCAGGGCAACCGCTTGATGGACGGCATCACGCAATATCAGCGGCGCTGATCTTATACTCAAGCTCGTTGAGCTTCGCTCATACCTCCCACCCCGCCTCCCCGCCCCGCCACCAATGATACCAAGTGGATATGGTGGCCGGGCGGGGAGGTGGGGGGAGGCGCATGGGTTCACGCTAGTGAACCTTGGTATTACTTCAGCAAATGGCCTGATTTGTCGCGTTTGGTGGCAAGATACCGCGCATTATGCGGGTTTTCGGGGAGCTGATGCGGCACGCGTTCGGCCACTGTCACGCCCGCTGCCTCCAGCGCTGAAACCTTCGCCGGGTTGTTGGTGAGCAGGCGGATCGCGCGCGCGCCGAGCAGCTCCAGCATCCTCGCGGCCACCGGAAAATCGCGCGCTTCATCAGGCAGGCCCAGCCGTTGGTTCGCCTCCACCGTATCAAACCCTTGATCTTGCAGGCGATAGGCGCGCAGTTTGTTGATAAGGCCGATCCCGCGCCCTTCCTGCCGCATATAGAGAAGCACGCCCCACCCGCCTGAATCGCGCGCTTCCTGCGCCATCGCGTAGAGCGCGGCGTCGAGTTGGGGGCCGCAATCGCATTTGAGACTGCCGAGGATGTCGCCGGTGAGGCATTCGGAATGCAGCCGCACCAGCGGCAGCCGGTCGCCCGATTGCTTGCCGATAATCAGCGCCACGTGTTCGCGCAGGTCAGCAGCGGAACGGAACGCGACAATCTCGGCATCCTCGCAGGTTTGCACAGGCAGGCGCGCCCGGGTGATGATCTGCAAGGCGCCGCTTGCCTGATAGGCGGCAAGGTCTGATGCAGCGACAGGCTGGGCCTCGCCAGCCTCTTTGGGATTGACCATGAAGGCCGGCAAAATCCCCGCAATCCGCGCCAGTTCCAGCGCGGTGGCAGCGGTTTCGGCCCATGCCAATTCCTCGGCGCGGAACGGGCCTTTGAATGGGTTGCCTAGGTCCAGCGCCGGATCGGCAATCGGCAGGGCTTCGGTCATTGTGAACGCCGCCCCGCCCGCAATCAGCACCGGCGCGTGGGGAACAGCAGCCGCGCGCTGGTTGGCGAGTTTCAACGTCGCCGCGCGCGCGGCGGAGATCAGCATTTGCGGCGCGCTCGCCCCACGCGCGATCGCGGTTTCAACCGGCAGCAAGACCGGGCCATTGTCAAACGCCAGCGGCCAGCCGTGGCGCAGTGCATCGACCGCTTGCGCGGCGCGGCGTGCCGGAGATGGGTTGGGGGACGGCGCGTTCAGAGATCAAACTCCGTGATCAGCGGCACGTGATCGGAAGGCTTTTCCCAGCTGCGCGCGGCTTCGATTATTTGGTGCGCGCGCGCCTGCGCTGCAACCGCGCTGCTTGCCCACATATGATCGAGCCGGCGGCCCTTGTCATTTTCCTGCCAGCCGGGATTGCGATAGCTCCACCACGAATAATAGCGCTGCGGATGGGGCACAAACTGGCGGCCAAGATCAGCCCAGCCATGGGCTTCCTGCAAACGGGTGAGCCGTTCCACCTCAATCGGCGTGTGGCTGACGACCTTCAGCAATTGCTTGTGGCTCCAGACATCGCTTTCCAAGGGCGCAATGTTGAAATCACCCACCAGCAGCGTGGGGCGATCGAGCGTCTCTGACCAGCGGGTCATGCGTTCGAGAAAATCGAGCTTCTGGCCGAATTTGGGGTTCACTTCGCGATCAGGCACATCGCCGCCTGCGGGCACATAGACATTATCGATGGTAAGCCCGCAGCTCTCAACCTCCACAGCGATATGCCGCGCCTCGCCATTGGCCTGCCAGTCGTGGCGGTGCACCTCGCGGATCGGCACGCGGGCGATGGTGGCAACCCCGTGATAGCCTTTCTGCCCGCTCACCGCCTGATGGGTATAGCCAAGCTCGGCCAAGGCTTCGGCCGGAAACAGATGGCTTTCGCACTTGATCTCTTGCAGGCACAGCACATCGGGCGCGTGCTCTGTGAGGAACTGCGCGACCAGCGGCATCCGCAGGCGCACCGAATTGATGTTCCAGGTGGCGACTTTCAGCATGGCAGGGGCTGTAGGTGCGGCAAGCGGAAAAATCCACCCGTCCTCAAGTAGCGAAGCGATAGGACGACAAGAAAGCCCACCTTTCACTTTATTGTCGCACAAGGAGCGGATAGCGCATCCCCACAGCCCATGGAGATTTGCCAATGACCCGCGCCCGCCCGCTCGCCCTGCTGCTGGCTGCCAGCCTGTTGCCGCTGGCTGCCTGCACCACCACTGAAGGCGACGGGGCGCCTGTTGCGAGCGCTTCTGCTCCAGCGTCAGCGCAAGCCAAGAACGTGATCCTGTTCATCGGCGATGGCATGGGCATTTCGACCATCACCGCCGCGCGCATCTATGACGGCCAAAAGCGCGGGGAAAGCGGCGAGGAGAACTCCTTAAGCTTTGAAAAGTTCGGCAACGTCGCGCTGGTCAAGACCTACAACACCAACGCGCAGGTGCCCGACAGCGCGGGCACGGCGACAGCCATCCATTCCGGCGTCAAAACCCGTATCGGCGTGCTTGGCATCGGGCCTGACGCCGAAAAAGGCGTCTGCGCCGATGCGCTTGCCCACCCTTTGCCCTTGCTCGGCGAGGAAGTGAAACGGCGCGGCGCGGCGCTCGGGATTGTCACCACCACGCGCCTCACCCATGCCACCCCGGCGAGCGTCTATGCCCGCAGCGCCGATCGTGATTGGGAATCGGACAGCCTCATTCCCGCCGATCAACGGGATGCAGGGTGCAAGGATATCGCCCAACAGCTGGTTGATGCCGATTTCGATGTCGCGCTGGGTGGCGGCACGGCGGTGATGTTCGGACCTCATGAAGGGGGCGCGCGCGGCGGTGCCGGGGCAGATTTGCCCGGTGATTGGGCGCGCCGCACCGATGGCAATGTGGTGTTTACCCGCGCCGACCTGGCCAAGGCGCCGCTGGATGGCCCGCTGCTCGGGCTCTTCTCGCCCAGCCACATGACCTACATGGCCGATCGCAAGCCCGATTCGTCCGAGCCCACGCTCACCGAAATGACGGCCGCTGCGCTTGCGCGTCTCAAGGCGCATTCGGGCGGCTATTACCTGATGGTCGAAGGGGGGCGGATCGATCATGCCCACCACGAAGGCCGGGCAGGTTATGCCCTTGAAGAAACAGTCGAAATGGCCCGTGCGGTGCAATATGCTGTCGATAACACCGATCCGGCTGACACGCTCATCATGGTGACCGCAGATCACAGCCATGTTTTCACCATTGCGGGCTATCCGCAGCGGGGGAATGACATTCTTGGGCTGGTGGTGCCACCCATCGGGCGCGGCGAGGATGGTGGCGACGGCGGGCCGTTGATGGCGGCTGATGGCAAGCCTTACGCCACGCTTGGCTATGCCAACGGGCCGGGCGCGGTGCAGGGCGAGCGACAAATTCCCCAGACGGGCCTTGCCGCACGCCAGCAGGCGCTCGTGCCATTGGGTTCAGAGACGCATGGCGGGGAGGATGTTGCTCTGTTCGCCACCGGGTCCGGGTCTGACCGGGTGCGCGGGGTGATCGAGCAGAATGTGATCTACCAGATTATCCGCAAGGCCTTGGGCTGGGCGGAATAGGATTCGGTTTTTTTCGGCGGCAAGCGCCGGACGCGGGCCATTCGGCCCGGCTGGCCCCGCTTCGTTTGTCCAGCTGCGCTCCGGCTATCGCTGCATAATACCAAGGTTCACTGGCGTGAACCCATACACCTCCCACCCCACCTCCCCGCCCCTATCATTGGTGGCCGGGCGGGGAGGTGGGGTGGGCGGTATGAGCGAAGCTCAACGAGCTTAAGCATAATACTAGCGCGCTGAGATGCTGACGCATCACGCGCTGGAATTGCTCAAGGGCCGCACGGGCTTAACCAATGCGCGATGAGTGGGGCTCATCGCGCATTGGTATATGTTGCAGCAGCCAGTCGGCCTTGCGGTCGCGCCGGACGGTCAGCCTGTTGCCACATCGCAACCCATCAACAAAAAACCCTCGACCCGGGGGCGATGGGTCGAGGGTTCCATAGCAGCGTTCGTCACGCTTGTTATGAGGCTACCTTCAGCGAAGGGTGGGCAACAGGGGGGAACCCGCCTTCGGCCGCCTCATGAGAATGAGATAGTCTCTCCTGCCTTTCACTGACATGAACGCGGCGCTTGGGGTGTCGTGTTTGTGCAAGTTTTTTCGCTTCCGAAGCGATTTCTACCGGCCAAGCGGCTTTGCCCTGGCCTGCCTGCGACCCAGCAGGTTGAAATAAAATCCATCAATAACAGTAACATGAAATGTTATTGCAAAGCTGTGCGGGCGGCTGAATTGCAAAATGGCAATTTATGTCGGACGGCGGCTTGCCTTGCGCGGATCGCGGAAAGTGAATGTGCTGTCGGCGACATCCATGCCATAGCGGTGATTCGTCAACCTTACCGTGGTGCGATTATTCTGGGCATCAAGCGCTACCCAGTGGCTCAGTTGCAGCCCACCCGGCGCAGCGGCGCTCTTCACAAAGATCAGCGTGATAATGCCGAATTCAGGCTTGGCCGGATCGCGCACCTCGACGCTGATCACTTCGCTATTCCCGGTGGGCACCAGCTTGCCAAAGCGCTTCACATCGCGTGACGGATCAAACAACGCCCCGAGGGGAGAATTGGAGATCGGCCAACGCTCAACCTGGCTGACCTGATAATCAACCACGTAAAGCGACTTGCCATTGGAGACGACGAGAAAATCGGAATTCTTGCCGTAATCAAAACGGATTTTTCCCGGCCGCTTCAAAGTCATCACGCCATTGGTCACACCGCCTTGCCGATCGGTTTGGGTGAAATCGGCCCGCATCGTCGAAATGCCGCGCAAGGCACTAACAACCCGATCAAGCTCGCTTGCGTTTGATTGTGCGGCCAGGGGCGCAGGCGCGAAGGGCTGAGGCAGTGGCAATGCAGACAGGGCCAAGGCGCCTGCGCCAAGGCCCGCGAGCATCGCACGGAAAGTGATGGGGTTGTTCATGCGCCAGCAGATAGGCCGGTTGGCTTGAACTGTCGATGAATTCTGCATTCTCGGTAATTCTACCGAGCAAAGCCGGAGATCTTACTTGATCTTGGCTTCCTTGAATTCGACATGCTTCTTCGCCACCGGATCATACTTGCGGAAGCTCATCTTCTCGGTGGTGTTGCGCGGGTTCTTCTTCGTGACGTAGAAAAAGCCGGTGCCTTCGCTCGAAACGAGGCGGATCTTGACGGTTGCGGGCTTCGCCATGGCGGGTTCCTGATCAGAATAAGGCGGCCAGTGCGGCCAGAAACAAAACGGGCGGCACGCACGAGTTTCCCCGGAGCGCCGCCGACAGGTGCGCGCCAATGGGCGAATCATGGGGAAAAGTCAAGGATGCGCATGTGCGGGGCTTCGCCATCGCGATCGGTTGATTTGCCGCCCGTCCTCCCGGCCCTGCCACCCTGAGCGAATGGTGTCTTTAGTAGCCGACTTGGGCCAAAGGTCACAAGCGGGTGGGGAGGTCAGGGCAACCGCAGCCCCTTTACCAATCCGCGCTGCTGGGGCGTCCCCGTCCGGCCTTCACCGCGCCGCGCGCTTTCTTGACCTTCAGCCGCTCGGTCTTGCCCACCCGATTAAGGCGCGTCTTGGCGCGGGCCTTGGGCAGGGTGTGCGCTGCTTGCAGCAAGGCAGCAAGCTTGGCGCGCGCATCCTCGCGATTGGCCTCGCGGGTGCGGTGGGCCTTTGAGGTGAGGATCAGATCGCCATTGCTCGCCAGCTTGCTTCCGGCCAGCGCCTTCAGCCGCGCAAACACCGCAGGCGCCAGCCCCAGCCGGAACACATTGACGCGCAGCTCGACTTCGGTGGCGACCTTGTTGGCGTTCTGCCCGCCCGGGCCAGAGCCTGCGAGGAAACTCTCCTCAACAAGCGATAGAGCGCGGGTAAGAACCGATTCGGACAGGCTCTCACCCATCGCTCACCCCAAAGCTGCGGAAGTCGGCAGGCAGCGGCGAGTTTGCTTCGATCGGCGTCTTGCCCGCGCGCGTCATTGCGAGGCTTACCGCGTGCAGCATGGTGCGCTTGGCCGCGCCTTGCGTCCCTGCGCCATAGACCGGATCGCCCAGCAAAGGCGCGCCAAGGCCCTTGAGGGCATGCACCCGCAATTGATGCGTGCGGCCGGTTTCGGGGCGAAAGCGGATCAGGCTGTGCGCGCCCAGCGTTTCCACCAACTCCCAGTGCGAAACCGCGGGCTTGCCTTTCTTGGCCACGATCATCCGCCAGCCTTTTTCGGCCGAGCTGATCTTGGCGAGCGCCAGCTCAATTGTCCCGCTGGTGCCGGGGGGATGGCCAGCCAGGAGCGCGAGATAGGTCTTGGCCACGGCGCGTTCTTCAAAAGCGCGATTGAACCGGGCGAGCGCCTTGGGATTGCGGGCGAGGAGCAGGCAGCCGGACGTGTCCGTGTCCAGCCGGTGCACCGCCACAGGTTCGCGCTGAAACCCCAGACGCAGGGCATCAAGGTGATTGACAAGGCTCGGCCCGCCCTTGCGCGGGCGGTCAATCGGCAGGCCGGCAGGCTTGTCAATCACCAGCGCCTCGCCGTCTTCATAGAGGATGGGAAGCGTCATGAAATCTGTCCTTTGAAAAGCCCGCGCACCGCATTGCCGAGCCACAAGCGACCTTGTCCCGAAGCGGTGGCGACATCATCGAGCGTCAACGCCGCTTCGCGAGCGCGGCCTTGCTCCAGCAAATGCGCGCGCAGCACACCGGGTAAGAGGCCAAGCTGGGCAGGAGGGGTGAGCAGGATGCCATCTGCCCCTTCGACAAACAGGCTGGTAAAGCTGCCTTCGGTCACCAACCCGTCACCGCGCACCAGCAGCGCCTCGCCCGCACCCAGCCGCTTGGCCGCCGCCAGCGCGTCCTCGTAAAAGCCGCGGTCCGAGGTCTTGTGCGTCAGCCGCCAATCGCCCGGATCGAGCGGATTGGGCAGGGCAATGCAGGCCAGCGGCGCAGCAAGCGGGGCAGGCAGCGGCGCAGCCTCCAGCGCGGTGGCTCCGCTGCGCGCCAGCAGCAGCCGAACCTTGGCGGGTGCTTCAAGCTCAAAGCACAGCGCCTGAATGGCGTTGCGCGCAGCGTGGCGATCAAAGGCAAAGCCCAATGCCGCAGCGCTCGCCTTCATTCGCGCCAGATGCAATTCAATATGCGGGATGCCGCTGTCAGGCTCGAACCGCATGGTTTCGATCAGGTCGCAGGCGGGTGCGGCAAGGTCCGGCCCCATGCGGCGGATAAAGCCCGCTTTGACTTCGCATTCACGCCGCTCCGTCTCGCTGTCGCTGTCTGCGACAATCGCCGAACCAATCCCGAGCACCGCTTGCCCTTGCCCGTTTTCAACCGGCGAAAGGCGCAGCGTGCGGATCGCGACATTGAAGGCCGCCTGTCCGTCTCCATCAATCCGCCCCATCGCCCCGCAATAGGGCCCGCGCGCATCGCGTTCGGTTGCGACAAGCAGCTCCATCGCCCGGATCTTGGGCGCGCCGGTGATCGAGCCGCAGGGAAACAGCGCCCGCACCAGATCCATCGCGCCCTTGCCGGGGGCGAGGCGCGCGCGCACAGTGGATACCATCTGGTGCACCGTGGGATAGCTTTCGATCGCAAAAGGCGCGTCCACCGCAACGCTGCCCGCCTCGGCCACGCGGGCCAGATCATTGCGCATCAGATCAACGATCATCAGGTTTTCGGCGCGGTCTTTTTCTGACTGGGCAAGCTCCTCAGCAGCAGCGGCATCGGCGGCCGCTTGCGCATGGCGCGGGCGCGTGCCTTTCATCGGCTTGACCTTGGCGTTTGCGCCATCAAGCGCCACGAACAATTCGGGCGAAAAGCTTAACAGCCAATGCGACCCGTCCCAGATCACTCCGCCATAGCCTGCGGCTGCCGCCCCGCGCAGGCCCGCATAAAGCGCCATCGGATCGCCGCGATAGGAGCCTGCAAGCTGGTAGGTGAGGTTTGCCTGATAGATATCGCCCGCCTCGATTGCCTCGCGCAAGGCGGTGAAAGCGGCCTCATATCCGGCAGGCGAAAGCTGCGGTTCGAGCGGGCCGATCTGGGCTGTGCCCTGCGCCCTGCTTGCCAGCCATGCGGGCATATCGGCAGCGGCAATGCGGCGCGGCGCATCGAACAGGCCGAACCAGACCAGCGGCCCTGCCGCTCCGGAACGGCCGACGGCGAGCGGGGCAAGCCGCGGCTCAAGAGCCAAACCTGCCTCATAAGCAAGGTAGCCTGCCAAAGCGCCGCCTTGCGCGCGCGCTGCTTCGGCTGCGGCCAGCACGCCTGCGACTTCGCCGGGCCGGTGCGCCACGAACACAGCGCGCGGGCTTTCATAAAGCAGCGCATCTGCGCCTGCATCATGGGCGCGGGCATCATCCAGCAATACAAACGGTGTTCTTTCACCCATGGTGCTGCCTTAGCCCAATTCGCGCCCAAGTCGAGAACTTGACCGCGTAGCAAAGCCGCTCCACACCTCTTGGTCACGGGATTTGATCACTGAGGGGCGCAGATGGCTGACACGGAAACCGCTTTGTATCTGGGGCTGGGCGGCAATGGTGAGCGGCAGATGCTTAGCCTTGCCCGCGCCAATCGCCATGGGCTTATCGCAGGCGCCACCGGGACGGGCAAAACCGTGACCTTGCAGGGCATTGCCGAAAGTTTCTCTGCCGCGGGCGTGCCGGTGTTTGTGGCCGATGTGAAGGGTGATCTTTCCGGTATTGCGATGCCGGGGTCACCCACCTTCAAACACGCCGCAAGCCTTGAATCGCGCGCCGCAGAGCTCGGCATCACCGATTACGCCTATTCGGATAATCCGGTGATCTTCTGGGACCTGTTTGGCCAGCAAGGCCACCCGATCCGCACCACCATTTCCGAAATGGGCCCCTTGCTGCTCGCCCGACTGCTTGATCTTAATGAAACGCAGGAAGGCGTGCTCCAGATCATTTTCCGCTATGCTGATGAGAATGGCCTGCTGCTCCTCAATTTCGCTGATCTGCAGGCGGTGCTGCAATGGGCCAATGAAAACGCCAGCGAATTATCGGGCAAATACGGCAATGTCACCCGCCCTTCTGTGGGTGCGATCCAGCGGCAATTGCTCAGTTTCGAAGCGCAAGGCGCGGGCAATTTCTTTGGTGAACCGGCGCTGGAAATCGACGATTTCCTGCAAGTGGACGAACAGGGCCGCGGCTATATTAATGTGCTCGCCGCCGATCAGTTGATGCGCAGTCCGAAACTTTACGCGACTTTCCTCCTCTGGCTGCTGGCCGAATTGTTTGAAAGCCTGCCCGAGGTGGGCGACCCGGAAAAGCCCAAACTGGTGTTCTTCTTTGATGAAGCGCACCTGTTGTTCAATGATGCGCCCAAGGCTTTGACGGACACCATCGAACAGGTTGTGCGGCTCATTCGTTCCAAGGGCGTGGGCGTGTATTTCGTCACCCAAAACCCCATCGACATCCCTGAACGCGTCGCGGGCCAGCTCGGCAACCGGGTGCAGCACGCGCTGCGCGCTTTCACCCCGCGCGACCAGCGCGCCATTCGCGCGGCTGCCGAAACCTTCCGCATCAATCCCGAGCTTAAGGTGGCAGAAGCCATCACCGAGCTGAAAACCGGCGAGGCGCTGGTCTCGACGCTCGATGAAAAGGGCGCGCCCACCATCGTGCAGCGCACGCTGATCAAACCGCCGCGCTCGCGCCTTGGCCCGGTCACGCCGAAAGAGCGCGCGATCATCCAGTCGATAAGCCCGCTCGATGGCAAGTATGACACCCTGATCGACCGCGAAAGCGCTTTCGATGTGTTGCAAGCCAAGGCCGAGGATGCCGCTGCCACCGCTGCCGAGGTTGCCGCCAAGGGCCGCGAGGAAGTTGGCAAGCGTTCGCGCACTCACACCAGCATGTGGGAGAAAGCGGGCAAGGCTGCGATGGGCGCAGCGGCGAGTTCGGCGGGCGCGATTGTTGCGGCCAAGGTCACCGGCAAGACCAGCCGCGCCGATCCGAAACGCAGCGCCGCCACCGCGGCTGCCGGTACGCTTGCGACGCAAATCGGTGGGGCAAGCGCTGGCCGCTTCGTGCGCAATCTGATCGGCGGCCTGATGCGCTGACAGGCGCCCGACCGGATCGGTTTTGCCGATCATTACAGAGGGCAGGAACGCTGAGGTGGGAGGCGCGCATCGTGCCAATTCTAGCGGCCGCGCAAATGGTGGGAAAATTGCATCACACCCCGCCCACTTTGAGCAGCGCGTCCCACACCCCTGCTACCCCGCGTCGCAGCGCGCTGCGTCCCGCCAGCGGAGCCTCTTCGATCAGGAGCACGCCTGCGCCTTGCTCCACACGATCTTTCAGCAACGCTTCGCGCCCGAAGAAATAGGGCCAGAAGGTCTCGCTCCGGATGACGGAATAGGAAAGGTCGGTGGAAAAGCCGAGAATCTGTCCCTCTCCGACAATCCGTCCGCGTTCCGCCGGTTCAATCCGCACCCCGCGCCCGCCTTTTACCACCAATCGCGCAGGCCCGTGAAAGGCAAGGTAGCGCCATTGCCACGTCAGCCATGCCGGCAGCCCAAATCGCCACTTGGGAGTAATCCGCACCGGCTGCCCTTGGGGTTGCACCACCGCGGCCAGCGCACTGGGGCGCAAGACGCAGGCCGCACCTTCCGGCACAGTCAGGACGGCGAGTTCCGCCAGCGGGTCTTTGACGGCCGAAATGGTCACCCGCTTGCCATCGCCGCGAATGGCGGTCAGGAACCGCATACCGCTGGCAAAGCTGGTGAGCGGGCGGCGCCAGTCAAGCAGCCAGCGGGTGCGTTTGGTACCTTTGAGCGAAGAGGATTGCAGATAATCCTGCCGCACCAGCGCTTCCTCGTCTGCCTGAAGCTGGATGCCGAGTGAAATGGCCGAAGGCGTCACGACAGGCTGCGGCGGTGGCGTTCCTGCCGCAGCAAAGCGCATCGGCGGCCAGCGCGCCGCAATGGGCGCAAGCAGATGATAGGCAATCGTGCGATAGATAAATGGCACAAGAGTGATCGCCAGCAGCGCGAGGAAGGCCTTGGCCAGAATATCGCGAAAGGTGACGCGATCAGGGCTGGCAATGAGGCTTTCCGGCAAGGGGTCTGCGGCGAGCGCTGCCAGCGCGACTTTGGCTTCGCGCAGACTGGCGCGGGCACCAAGCGCCGCCTTTCGCCGTTCTGCAAGGCTTGTGGCCTCGTTGCAACGCTGCCGCTGGCTTGTGGCAAGGCGTTGGCGTTCAGACAGCACGGCATCACGCAAGCGCTGATCGATCTGGCCGCGCATTTCGAAAGCGGTCAGCGCGCTGCGGGCGGCCTCGCACTGCGCCCGTGCCGCCTCAATCGCGCCTGCTGTCGGCATAGTGGGGTTTTCATCAAGAAAGCCGCGGGCTTTGTCGTGGGCTTCGCGCGGAGCGAGGGCGGTGCGCAACATCGCCAATTCGCTGTCCAAGGCGGCAATTTCAATCTCGGCGCGGCTGCGCGCCACCACGCGCGATGGACGATAGGCGGCAAACAGTCCTTGCTGCGCTGCTTGCTTGCGCGCTTCGGCCTCGGCGCGGGCGGCCTCACGTTCGGCAATGCGGCTGGTGATCTGGTCTGCGCCCAGCGTCCGGGCTTCATTGGTGTGCTGCGCAAGGCGCGCCTGCTGTGCAGCAAGATCGTTTTTCAGCAGGGCAGTGATTTCGGCCCCGCTCAGGTTTTCGCTGGACAGGCTGCGGGCAAGCTGCGGCAACCCCGGCCACGCCAGCGCGACAAAGGCAATCAGCACCACCAGCAGAACATAAAGCAGCACCCGGCCCCACAGCCAATCAAGCAGTCGCTTCATGGCGGGCTATCGCCTCTCACAGGGCCGCAGTGTGCCGCTCCAGCCACGCCAGATCATCGCCGGTAAGCAGGGGCGCGATCAATTCGCGCACCCGCGCGTGATAGGCATCAAGCCATGCGCATTCCTCGGCTGTGAGCAATGATTTCTCGATCAAAGTGCGATCAATCGGCACAAAGGTGAGCGTTTCAAACCCGAGATAGCGCCCTTCCGCCCCTGCAATCGCGCGTTCTTCCACCAGCACGAGATTTTCGATTCGGATGCCGAATTCGCCCGGCTTGTAATAGCCCGGCTCGTTGGAAAGGATCATGCCAGCCAACAATTCCTGCCCGGTTCCGGCCTGCCCTCCCGAAGGCTTGGCGATGCGCTGCGGGCCCTCGTGGACGCCGAGGAAACTGCCGACGCCGTGGCCGGTGCCGTGGGCGTAATCGACGCCTGCTTCCCACAGATATTGCCGCGCGAGGACGTCCAATTGCCCGCCCGATGTGCCTTGCGGAAAGACAGCACGATCAATCTGGATGTGGCCTTTCAAAACGCGGGTGAAGCGGTCGCGCATTTCGGAGGTCGGCTGTCCCGGCCCGATCCACACCGTGCGGGTGATGTCGGTCGTGCCGCTGCCGTCGGGGGTCGCATATTGCCCACCCGAATCGACCAGATAGATCGAGCCCGGCGGGATGGGGATGTTGCTGTCTTCATCCACCTTGTAATGCGGCAATGCGGCATGACCTGCAGCGGCTGAAATGGTGTCGAAGGAGAGATCCTTGAGCCCCGCATCTTCGGCGCGCAAAGCAGCAAGGCGTGCGGCGGCGGAAAGTTCATCCACGCCGCCCTTGGGCCCTTCGATCTCCAGCCAGCGCAGGAATTTCACCACCGCTGCCCCATCGCGCACTTGGGCGGCGCGTTGCCCTGCCTGCTCCGCCTCATTCTTGACCGCTTTGGCAAGGATTGTCGGGTCTTGGGTGAGGACAACGCGCGCCCCTGCGGCCTCAAGGGTCTGGGCAATCGCCGCCACGCCGAAATCGGGATCGACCGCCACGCGCTTGCCCGCGAGGCTTTCGAGCCCGTGCGCAAAGGCGCTGCGGTCCCGCACGCTTACCGCATTGCCGAGGTGTTGGGTGAGCTCTGGCGTGACTTTCTCAGGCGCGATGAACAGCTCGGCGCTGCCATCCTTGTGGGCAATCACATAAGACAGCGCCACCGGGGTGTGCGCGACATCGGCACCGCGGATGTTGAGCAGCCATGCAATTGAATCGAGCGCCGGGATCACCACGGCATCATGGCCTTGTTCGCTCAGCCAATCGGCGATCTGTGCGCGCTTGTCCGCGCTTGATCGCCCAGCAAGGGCATCCTCATGCACCAGCGCAGGCGCTGCGGAAGGGGAGGGCTGATCGGCCCAGACCGCGTCAATCGGATTGCTGTCCGCCGCGACCAGCACAATGCCCTGCGCTGCCAGTGCGCGCTCCAGTGCGGCGGCCCAGCCAGCGGTGTGCAGCCAGGGATCATAGGCGATTTGCGCGCCTTCCTCGCAAGCCTTCGCCAGCCATCCGGCGAGGCTATCGGCAGGCACGTTGCAATAGTCGAACAGATTGCCGTCGACCTGCTCGCGCACTTGGACAGTGTAACGCCCATCGACGAAAATCGCTGCATGGGTGAGCGTGACGGCGGCAAAGCCTGCTGACCCGCCAAAGCCCGTGAGCCAGCCAAGGCGCTGGGCGTAATCGCCGACATATTCGCTCATATGCTCATCGGAAATCGGCACGATGAAGCCCGATAGCCCGCGCCGTTTCAGCTCCTCGCGCAAGGCGGCAAGGCGGGCTTCATGGGTCTGCATCAGCATTTGATCGAATCCTGCAAGGCTTGCGCCCTTGGCAGGGACACAAGCGGTATCTAATGAGTTCAGCACATAGGCTTTTTGCGGCGCGCTTTCCACCCGCTGCATCGCCCACTACAGGATCGCACCCATGATGAAGCCCCGCATTCGCATTCTGCCGCTAGCCGCCACCGGCGTGCTGGCCGCAGCGCTCGCTTTCCCGATTTCCGCATTTGCCAAGGACTTGCCCCGCGTGACCACCTCCGCTTCAACTGCTGCCGCTGCCACCCCTGCCGCCACTTCTGCTGTCACCCCGCCGCGCGCGGAAAAGCGGCCCCACAGCTACACGCACCATGGCATCACCATCGAAGACCCTTACGACTGGCTCTACGACAAATCCTATCCGGTGATCGATGACGAGGACGTGCTCGATTATGTGAAGGCGGAAAACGCCTATTTCGAAGCGAATATGGCCGCCCAAGCCGATCTCACCGAAGCGCTCTTCACCGAAATTCGCGCGCGCATCAAGGAAGACGACAGCACCGTGCCGCAGCGCCGGGGCGAATACCTCTACTGGTCGGAATTTGAGGAAGGCGCGCAATATCGCAAGCATTATCGCAAGCCTGTGGCAGGCGGTGAGGCGCAGCTTTTGATCGATGAGAACGCTTTGGCTGAGGGCCTTGAATATTTCCGCCTCGGCGCGACGTCGATCAGCCAGAACGGGCGCTTTCTTGCCTATGCCACCGACACCAATGGTTCGGAGCGTTACACCGCGCGGATCAAGGATCTGGCAACGGGCGAGCATTTGCCTGATGAAATCCCCAATCTGCGCGGCGGGCTGACCTGGGTCGCGAATGACACCGCGCTCGTCTATGGACCCTCGACCGAGGAGTGGCGCACGCTGGAGGCCAGGCTGCACGTCATCGGCACGCCGCCTGAGAGCGATGTGACGCTCTACAAGGAAGACGATCAGGCCTTTGGCGTGAGCGCCGGGCTTTCGGCGCAAGAAGACTGGCTGGTGATTTCCACCGGCGATCATGAAACCAGCGAAGTGCGGCTGGTGCGCGCCGACAACCCGACGGGCGAGCAAATCCTTGTGCGCCCCCGCAAGAAGGGCGTCGAATACAGCGTGGATGTGCGCGATGGCGAAATCTTCGTCCTTGCCAACGACGATCACATCAATTTCCGCCTCGCCAAGGCAAGCCTTACCGCGCCCGGCGATTGGCAGACGGTGCTGGAAGGATCGAACGAGTTTTATCTGACGGGCTTTGAACTTTATAAGGATTTCTTCGTCACCGAGGGGCGGCTCAACGGGCTCGATCAGATCCAGCTGCGCGATTACGCCAAGCCTCTGGAAGCCAAGCCGATCACCTTTCCGGAAGCGAGCTATTCTGCGGGGCTTTCGAACAATCCCGAATATGATCAGACGGTGCTGCGCCTGTCCTATCAATCGATGGTAACGCCGGGTTCGGTCTATGATTACGACACAAAGACTGGCGGGCTGACCTTGCTCAAACAGCAGGAAATCCCGAGCGGTTATGACGCGTCGCAATATGTCACCGAACGCCTGACGATCGAGGCGCGCGATGGAACGATGATCCCGGTCAGCATCGTGATGCGCAAGGATCGTGCGGACATTCTCAAGGCGGCTGGCATCGAAGGGGCAGGCCCGCTGCACCTTTACGCCTATGGCGCCTATGGCATCGCCATTCCGCCGGGCTTTTCGACCACGCGGTTGAGCCTGCTGGATCGCGGCTTTGCCTATGCGATTGCGCATATTCGCGGCGGCGATGATCTGGGGCGGCGCTGGTATCTGCAGGGCAAGCTGTTTGCGCGCACCAACACCTTCAACGATTTCGTCGATGCAGGGCGCGGTTTGATCGCCAAAGGCTACACCGCCGAAGGCAAGGTGACAGCGAGCGGCGGTTCGGCAGGCGGCGAATTGATGGGCGCGATCATCAATCAGGACCCGGCGCAATATGGCGCGATTGTCGCCCATGTGCCGTTTGTCGATGTGCTGAACACCATGCTCAATGAAAAACTGCCCCTGACGCCCGGCGAATGGCCCGAATGGGGCAATCCGATCACCGACAAGGCGGCGTTCGCCTATATCCTGTCCTATTCGCCCTATGATCAAGTGGCGGCCAAGGCTTATCCGCCGATGCTGGTGACAGCGGGTTTGAACGATCCGCGCGTTACCTATTGGGAGCCTGCCAAGTGGGTCGCCAAGCTGCGCGAACTCAAAACCGACGACAATCTGCTGCTCTTGAAAACCAACATGGGCGCAGGCCATGGCGGGCAATCGGGGCGGTGGAATTCCTTGAAGGAAACGGCGGAAGAATACGCCTTCATCCTGTGGCAGATGGGGATGGCGGATAAAAAGTGAGCGGCGCTGCTCCCCGCTTCACCCGCACCTTCATGGCCAAGCCGCATCACATTGATGAGCTTGGCCATGTCAACAACACGGTGTGGCTCGGTTGGGCGCAGGACTTGGCCACCGCCCATTGGGACGCAGCCGCGCGCGCAGCAGATCGCGCGGCGTTCTACTGGGTCGTGGTGCGCCACGAGATCGATTATCGCGGCAATATCTCAGCAGGCGAAAGCGTCACCGGCACGACCTGGATCGAAGGAGCGGCCCAAGGGGCAACGTCTTTGCGGGTGTTTGAATTTGCCGATCAGCTGGGCAAGGTGCTGGTGAAGGGCCGCACCACTTGGGCCATGCTGGATAGGGCCAGCGGGCGGCTGGCACGGGTGCGCCCCGAAGTGCTCGCGCCGTTTCAGGCGACCTTGGGCTGAGTGTTGCTGCGCCCGCGGGGCGCCTCGCTGAATACGGTGAGGCGCTCATAGGCCATGCGGTTGCGCCCCGAAGCCTTGGCTT